>CAIORQ010000001.1 GCA_903860745.1 uncultured Actinomycetes bacterium
CAGGAGACCCGGACCGCGCAGGGAGGACGCGACGTCGACCCCTTCGACATCGGCCGACCGCAGCAAGACGGCGCCGGCCTGGCCGACGCGTCCGGTGACGACGTTCATGCACCAGTGCATTCCGTAGATCCGGTACACGTAGAGGTGTCCCGCGGGCCCGAACATGCTCGAGTTACGCGCGCTCCGTCCCCCGTGCGCGTGCGACGCCTCATCGTCCGAGCCCCCGTACGCCTCGGTCTCCGTGAGGCGCACGTGCACCCGAGCGTCGCCCACGCGAACCCTCATCACCGCACCGATGAGATCGCGCGCCACGTCGTCAGGGTCGCGGTCGAAGTAGCGCCGGCCCAGTCTCCTCGCGCGGGTCGCTCGCCGCGCCGTCGCCCTCTCCTCATCAACCACCTTGACCAGTATCCACCAGCAACGGTGTGACGTTGCTTGACAATCTCCAGTATTGGACAATCTCCACCAACTTCGATAGCCTCGAGCCATGTCCGTCGATACCGCCGATGCCCTGAGGGAGCGCGGCATCCAGGCGACGGCCCAGCGACTGGCGGTCCTGCACGCCGTCTCGAGTCGACCCCACATCACGGCCGACGACGTCGCGCTCGCCGCCGAGAACGAGATCGGGACGATCTCACGCCAAGCGGTCTACGACGCGCTCAGCATCCTCGTCGAGAAGGGCCTGGTCCGGCGAATCCAACCGGTGGGATCAGCCGCGCGCTATGAGGACCGCGTCGATGACAATCACCACCACCTGATCTGTCGACTCTGCGGACGCGTCGTCGACGTCGACTGCGCCGTCGGCGAGGCGCCGTGCCTCACCGCCGACGACGACCAGGGATACGTAATCGACGAGGCCGAGGTCGCCTACTGGGGACGCTGTCCGGAGTGCGTGGCCGACGGACGAGCGTCGACCCGCCTCGACCCCGCACCACGCAGAGGTCGTCACGCGACGAAATGAGCGGCCGTCACGAAACGCTCACGCGGACCCCGACATAACATTCGACCAAAGGAGAACACAAGATGGACAACGAGAACAAGTGCCCCTTCGAGGGCGGAGCGAGCACCCTCGCCGGCGCCGGCCAACCCAACGCACAGTGGTGGCCCAACCAACTGAATCTGAGGCTGCTGCACCAGAACTCGCCGCTGGCGAATCCGATGGACGAGGATTTCGACTACGCCGAGGAGTTCTTGAGCGTCGACCTCGACGAGCTCCGCAATGACATCGAGACCGTCATGACGTCGTCGCAGAACTGGTGGCCCGCTGACTGGGGGCACTACGGCCCCCTCTTCATCCGCATGGCCTGGCACAGCGCCGGTACGTATCGCATCGGCGACGGCCGCGGTGGCGCGGGTTCGGGCGCCCAACGTTTCGCGCCGCTCAACAGTTGGCCCGACAACGTCAACCTCGACAAGGCCCGTCGACTCCTGTGGACGGTGAAGCAGAAGTACGGTCGCGCGATCTCCTGGGCGGACCTCTTGATCTTCGCGGGCAACTGCGCCCTCGAGTCGATGGGATTCACACCCTTCGGCTTTGCCGGAGGACGTGAGGACATCTGGGAACCCGAGGAGGACATCTACTGGGGACCCGAGTCGACGTGGCTCGCCGACGAACGCTACAGCGGAGACCGCGACCTCGCCGACCCCCTGGGCGCGGTGCAGATGGGACTGATCTACGTGAACCCCGAGGGTCCGAACGGCAACGCTGACCCGCTGCTCGCGGCCCACGACATCCGCGAGACGTTCCGCCGCATGGCGATGAACGATGAGGAGACGGTGGCGCTGATCGCCGGCGGTCATACCTTCGGCAAGACCCACGGCGCGGCCGACCCCGGCCCCTACGTCGGTCGGGAACCGGAGGCCGCCCCACTGGCCGAGCAGGGCCTCGGGTGGAGGAACACCTTCGGATCAGGACACGGTGACGACACCATCTCCTCGGGACTCGAGGGTGCCTGGACGACGACGCCCACGCAGTGGAGCAACAATTTCTTCGACAATCTGTTCGGATTCGAGTGGGAGCTGTCGCGCAGTCCCGCCGGGGCCCAACAATGGAAGCCGAAGGACGGTGCCGGCGAAGGGACCGTTCCCGACGCCCACGACCCCTCGAAGTCCCACGCCCCCACGATGCTCACGACCGACCTGGCGCTGCGATTCGACCCCGTGTACGGTCCGATCTCCCAGCGCTTCCACGAACACCCCAAGCAGTTCGCTGAGGCGTTCGCGAAGGCCTGGTTCAAGTTGACGCATCGCGACATGGGCCCCTACGTGCGTGGCCTGGGTTCCCTGGTCCCGGCGGAGCCCCAGATCTGGCAGGACCCCGTGCCCGTGGCGACCTATCGCCTGATCGGCGCCAAGAAGGTGGCCGAACTCAAGGGCATCATCCTCGCGTCGGGCCTGAGCGTGTCCCAGCTCGTGGCGACCGCGTGGGCGTCGGCCTCGAGCTTCCGTGGCACGGACAAGCGAGGCGGCGCCAACGGTGCTCGCATCCGGTTGGCGCCCCAGAAGGATTGGGAGGTCAACCAACCCACCGAGTTGAAGAAGGTCCTCAAGACGCTCGAGAAGATCCAGAAGGACTTCAACGCCTCCCAGGGCGGCGACAAGGCCGTGTCGCTCGCCGACGTCATCGTCCTCGGAGGGTGCGCCGCGATCGAAGTGGCGGCCAAACGCGGCGGACTCACCGTCAAGGTTCCCTTCATCCCGGGACGCACGGACGCCACGCAAAAGCAGACGGACGTCGAGTCCTTCGCCGTCCTCGAGCCGACCGCTGACGCGTTCCGCAATTACGTGGGACCTCGACACCGTCGAGCCGCCGAGGAGTTGATGCTGGATCGCGCGAGTCTGCTGACACTGACCGCGCCGGAGCTCACCGTTCTGCTCGGTGGGCTTCGTGTCCTCGACGTCAACGTCGGTCGCAGCCCCCTGGGCGTGCTCACCGACCGACCAGGCACTCTGACGAACGACTTCTTCGTGAACTTGTTGGACGTGGACACGGTCTGGACGGCGACCTCCGCCGCCGAGGACGCCTTCGAGGGTCGCGACCGCGCCAGTGGCGAACACAAGTGGACCGCCAGTCGCGTGGACCTCGTGTTCGGATCGAACGCACAATTGCGCGCGATCGCCGAGGTCTACGCCAGCGACGACGGCGACGAGAAGTTCGTTCGTGACTTCGTCACCGTATGGGACAAGGTCATGAACCTCGATCGTTTCGACCTGGACTGACCCCTCGGTCATCCCCGGCCGACGCGCGGTCGGGTGGGGGATGACCCCGCGGGCAGCGAGGTGACCCCGGCGAGGTGAGAGGCGGTGACACGGCGGTGCATCGCCGCGGCGATGCTAGGGCCGCGGGTAGCCGGCGCGGGCCACTTCCCACGAGTGCAGGTCGCTCAAGCCACCCATGCGACGCGTGATGCGGGCCGCACACGACACGACCGACTTGCCCAGCTGTTCTATCTCGTCGGCGCTCAACTCGACGCCGTAGCTCGTCGCGCACACCGCCGCGTTCTGCGAGTTACGCGTGCCGAGGATCGGGGCCGCCACACTCCACATGCCCCGGCTCAACTCCTGACGCTCCACGGCGTAGCCGAGCCGACGGGTCGTCGCGATCTCCTCGACCAGGTCGTCATAGGACGTGATGGAGAACTCGGTCTTGGCCTCGAAGGGGCCGTCGCCCACGACGGTTCGCAATCCTCGCTCGTCGATCGACAACATCGCCTTACCCAGGGCGGTGCACGTGACGGGTGCCCGACTGCCCGCGCGAAGATTGAGCGAGATGAGGTCATCGGTCTCGACCTTGACCAAGTACAAAACGTAGTCGTCAACCAGGACACCGACACTCGTCGTCAGCCCCACCTGTTGGGCGAGACGCTCAATCTCCACCGTCACCACGTCGCGCATGGTCGTTCGATTCGCGATCTGACAACCGATCTCGAAGAGCCGTAGCGTGAGCCGATATTCCTTGGAATCGCTAAGTTGCTCGACAAACCCGGTTCGTTCGAGGACCCTCAACATCCGGTGGGCATTGGCGACGGGGATTCCCAGGTGTCGACTCAGTCGCGTCACGCCGATGCGGTCGAACTGGGCCAATTCTTCGATCAGATTGAGCAATTCCACCGAGGATGATCGCGGCGACTTGGCGTCGTCGTTGGTCTTCTCGACCGTGGCCGAGGCCTTCGAGGACCCCGAGTCGTCGACCGTCTCATCGTGCGACTTGGTCGTCATCGCGCACTTCTCGCCGAGGGGGCCATACCGAAATTATTGCACATCGAAGTGGCCATTCCGTTCAACGAAACGCCTCTGGCGGCGCACGATCCACGGAGGTCGGTCCCCTTCGCACCCGTAATCCGGCCATCGCGCCGCCGGGTCGCGTTGGCGACCGACGACGAATAACTGCGACCACCAGTTCTTACGTGATTGCTTACGCCGCGACGTTCCGACTCATCCTGGCCCGCGCGCCGCCGGGAGCACCGCGGCGCGACCAGCAGGAGTCCCCGGCGGTCATTCCATTCAACGAAACGCCGGGAGTGCGGTGGGCGGACCGCCGTCCCTGGAACGTCGCGAGGGGATGTGCTCCCCGCGTGGTGGCCTCGCGACCTCGTTGGCGCACGGGTACCGAGGTGCTGACCTTTCACCCGCGCGCTCACCCTCATGGCGACGACACCCTCCTCATCAGTCGCCCGACGCGGTGCCATCGAGGGACTCTCGATGCAATTCATCGAGCTTGTCCAAGAAGGTGGTGGGCGCGGGCGCGTGCACGTACCAGTCCTCGAAGAGGTCGACCATCTCGTTCTGGAAGGCCGCGAATCCCGGCCGATTTGGTCGCGTCCACGAATTCGTCAGCACCGGTCCCACGCCCGAGAAGAAACCGCCCGACGCAGCGTCCAGGGACCGGCTCGACCACGCAGAATGGTGCGCCGGCTGCCCGCCGGAGTAGAAGTAGAGATCACTCTGGACGTCGGCCGACGCCACGTAGAGCGCATAGGCCACGGCGTCTTCAACGAAGTCGCTGTACGCCGAGACGGCCAATCCCGCGCCTCCGAGCAACGCACCGCGTGGCGTCGCCGACTTCTGCACCGTGGGAATGTCGCCGAACGCCACCCGATGTCCCGCGTGGTCGTCGCGTGAGTAGTTCACGTAGCAGAACGCGAGGGGGGCGTAGAGGTAGTCGTCGGTGTTGGCGAAGGCGTCCAGCACGTGAATAGGGTTTGCCTTAAGGCACGCCGGGTCACTGGGTCGTGCCACGTCGTACATCGTGGCTAACGCCCAGCGCCCCACCGCGCGCGAGGCGAAATAGTCCGGAGACCCCCCGCACGCCTCGCCTAGGGCCATCGTCAAGGTCATGAAGCTCGCGGCGGCGTCCACGGCGCACAACGGCCACATCACCTGACCGCCCTGGGCCAGGTCGATTACGTCGTCCCAGGTCTTGGGCGCCGTGGGCAACCGATCCGCCCGGCGGGCGCTGGTCTGGCACGCCGCATCGATGGCGAGCGCCCACTGGTGACCCGCGTGCCGGTAACTCTGGTGTGATCCACCGGGCGACTGAGCCGCGAGCGAAGACCACGTGGCGGCGTCGACGTAGTCGTCGAGCGCGACCACGCACGAGGTGTCGGCCATCGTCCCGATGTGGGGATGATCGATCACGATGAGGTCGAATTGACGCGCGAGCTCTTCCACCGACAGCACCCCGAACTCCTTGAGGGTACGCGCCTCCCACGTGATGGACACGTCGACGTCAGTCATCGACTCGTACGCGGCGGCCGTCGCCACCATCGGGGCGTGACCACGAGGATGATCCCACGACGAACCCCGCAGTCGCACACCGCGAGGTCCCTTCGTGCGCCCGCCCATGATCAGAAGGCCGATTGTGCCGACAGACCCGCGTCCACGATGTAGGGCGCACCCGTCACCGCGCTCGCCTCGTCACTGAGCAAGAAGACCACCACGTTCGCAATCTCGTCTGGTTCGATGACCGTCCCGCGAGGGTGCAGTCGCCCCCACTGCGCGACCGTCGCCTCGGGGTCACCGGGCGCCAATTCGGCGGCGTGGCGAAGCATCGGAGTGCGGACCGAACCGGGCAGGACGGAATTGACGCGGATGTTGTCCTTGGCGTGGTCGAGCGCGAGGGTCTTGGTCAGCGATACGATGCCGCCCTTGGAGGCGGCGTACGCCGCCACCTCACGCTGCGAGATCAGGGCCTGTACCGATGCGAGATTGACGATGGCGCCCCCACCGCGGGACCTCATCGAGGGAATCGCGTACTTCGACATGAGGTACTGCCCCTTCAGGTTCGTGTCGACCACGGTGTCCCAGTCCTCTTCCTTGAATTCGGGAACTTCGCCGTAGATGACCACGCCGGCGTTGTTCACCAAGTAGTCCACCCCGCCGAACTCCTCTTCGGCCATCTTCGTGGCGCGGCGAGCGTCGCTCGCGACGCTGACGCTGCCGATCACGGCCACCGCCTTCTGGCCGAGGGCGTCGATATCCGCGGTCACCTTCTTCGCGGCGTCCTCGTCGAAGTCGACGATGACGACCGCCGCACCCTCGGATGCGAGACGCCGCGCCACGGCCTCTCCGATGCCCATGCCCGCGCCAGTGACGATGGCCACCTTGCCACCAAAGCGCTGATTTCTGTCCTGAGTCACTTGTTCTTCTCCTTTATTGGTCGCGCACCGGGGTGGCGGCGCGACCCACCAGTTACTTCGTTCCCGCCGCCGCGAAACTCACGACGCCGTCATCATTGATTCCCTCCACCGCGGAGTCCCCCTCGAACAGGACCGCGTCGATGATCACTTCCTTCGACTCACGAGCCGCCAGTCGGAGCAAGGGCTGTCCCTTCGCGCGCGCCGTCGCGATTCCCTGTCCGGGTCCCGTGGTCGCGGGCTCCACCGCCACGACGTACGCCCTCCGGTACCACGGGAAGCCCTCACCCGAGTGAACCTCCTGCCACAACCACGCACGGTCGAAGACCTCGAGGGGCCACCGGATCCCCACGCCCAGACCTAACGTCGGGTTCGTCACCGCGAAGAACCCCGACGTGAAATCTTCGAGGTACGCCAGGATCGCGCGCGGCTCGCTGGGCGGCGGAACCCTGCGCAGGTCTACCGACGAACCGTCTTTCGACGTCACCACGGGCCACGAGTGTCGAGAGTCAGGTGCCAGGAGGGTTCCCGGGGCCACGTCGTCGGCCCACACGGTCTGGCACCCCACCGAGAGGATGCACGACCCGTCGAGGAACGGTGGCCCGAACGCCGGGTGGTGCGACCACATCACGTCGACGTCTTGAGGGGAGGTGTTGGTCACGACCTCACGGACCGTGAGGACGGGACCGTCGAGGGTCAACTCACGGCGCACGTGCAGCGGGGCCGAGATCAGACTCACCTCGAGGGTGAGCGCGTCGCCCGAGTGTGCGACGACGGACCAGGGCACTATCGCCGCCTCGCCGTGGAATCCCCACGTCACCCCCTGTTCGACGCATTCGTTGCCCCCATTGGGGAGCAGGAGTTGCCACCCTCCCGCGTAGGAGTCGATCCAGTGCTCGAGCGAGGTGGACGTCGTGGGCCACAAGCCGGGTCTCCTCGCTCCCCACGGAGACTTGAAGAGAACATCGACGCCCGTGCGGCGGTCGACCAGGGCATGAATGTCGGCGCCCTTGTTCACGAGGACCACGACGTCGACGAACTCGTTGCTGATCGACGTCGCACCCAGTTGTGCGGGAAGTCGCTCAAGGATCGGGTTCATGTGCCTACCTCTTGTGCAGAGCAGCGCCGGTGATCCAACTCACCATGTCGTCGATGCTGTACTCACCGCGACGAAGTTCCGTCACGACGCGACCTCGAAGGAGGACGACGACACGGTCGCACAGCTCGTGGACTTGAGGCAGGTTGTGACTGACCAAGATGACGCCAACGCCCTTGTCCTTCACTCCCGCCACGAGTCCGGCGATCTTGTCCGACTCGGCGACCGCCAACGCCGCTGTCGGTTCGTCCAACAACAGCACCTTCGAGCCCCACATGATGGCGCGGGCCACGGCGACGGCCTGGCGTTGACCACCCGACATCGTGCCGCAACGGGTCTCCACGCTCTTGATCTCGATCGCCAGCGATTCAAGGGTCTCGACCGCCGACGCTCGCATCGCCTTTCGGTTCATGGTGCCGATGACGCCCAAGAAACCGGGCTGCTTCATCTCGCGTCCCAAGAAGATGTTCTCGGCGACCGACAATTCGTTCGCCAGGGCCAGGTCCTGATAGACGACCTCGATGCCGCGCATGCGAGACTCCTTGGGCGAACTGAAGTGGACCTCCTCCCCCTCGACGAAGATGTGGCCGTCGGTGGGCTGGTGCGCACCACAGAGGGTCTTGACCAACGTCGACTTGCCGGCTCCGTTGTCACCGACGAGTCCGACGATCTCTCCGCGGTCGAGCTTGAAGTTGATGCCGGTCAACGCAGCTACGTTGCCGTACGCCTTGGTGATACCTCGCGCCTCCAGCAGCGGTACGGTGTTCTCGCTCATCGCTCGGCCCTCCTCACAAACTGATCGACCAGGACGGCCAGGATCAACAGACAGCCCGTTACCAGGTTCTGCAGGTAACTCGAAAATTCCAGGAGCGCGAAGCCGTTCTGCACCACACCCAAGATCGCCACGGCCAGCAGCGTTCCGCTCAGCCGACCTCGACCTCCGCTGAGGCTGGCGCCACCAAGGATGACCGCCGTCACCACGGCGAGCAGATAGGGATCGCCAAGTTGGGGCGCCGAGGACGAAAGCTCGGAGGTCACCACGAGGCCCGCGAACCCGGCCGCGACCGAGTTGAAGATGAACAGACCGATTCGAATCCGATTGGGGCGAATACCGGAGCGGTCCGCGGCATCGATGTTGTCGCCGGTCGCATAGATGTGACGACCCAGGGTCGTGTAGCGAGCGATGAACGCGCCCACCAACCAAATACCGATGAAGAAGTACACGGTGGAGGGAATGGTCGCGATGTATCCGCTACCAAGGAAACCAAAACCGGATCCAGAGATTTGCACCGTGGTCGTCCCCGACAGGACGTAGGCCAACCCGGTGGCGATCGAGAAGGTTCCTAACGTTGTCACCAATGAATTGATCTTGAACTGCACCGTGATCACGCCGTTGATCACGCCCACCAACGCGGCCACCGCCATGCCAATGGCCGACGCGAGCCACACGTTGAGACCCCGGCCCACGAGGATTCCGACGACGACCGACACGAGGGCCATCACGCCACCGATCGAGATGTCGATCTCGGCCGCGATGACCAAGAGGGTCTCGGTCACCGCCATGATGCCCAGGATGCTCACGACACTCGCGGCCGTGAGCAGGTTGTACTTGCTCATGAAGTACGGCGAACTCGCCCACATGATGCACACCACGATGATGAGCACCAGTACCAGACCCTGCTGTTGCAGCTGCTGGATGAATCTCCGGCGTCTCGCGAGACGCCTCTCGGTCTCGAGACTGCGTTGGCCTTGCTCCAATTCGAAGGCTTCATCCGTCATCGACGGACCCGCTACGTCGACCCCCGCATCATTCGATTCGTTGAGATCGGTCACATCAATTCCTCTGCCGTCATTTTCCATCTCTCGTTTGTACACCGTTGCGTTCGACTCGCCGCCACGGCGGGATTGGATTTGACCGTCCCGCTCGTCGACGAGTGAATCTCGCCGACGAGCGGGACGAACCGAGCGAGCCCCAAGGACTCAACCCGGCGTTCTGCTGACTACTTGCAACCCGCCAGGCCGTTGGCCTTCGTGGCCTGCACACCCAAGATGCTGGTGGTGGCGGGAACCTTCTGTCCGTTCTCCTGCTCCATCACGAGCGAGAGGGCGGTGGGGCCCCAGGTCTGAGGCTCCAGGTCCCACGCTCCCGCGTAGCTCTTGGGGTACTTGCACACCTGCGACATGCCGTAGCTGTCACCGCCGAAGCTTTCGGCGAGAACTGCCTTGAAGCCGCCGTGAGCAGTGACACCCTGCCACACGCCCGCGGTGTCTTCGTCGTTGACCGCCATGGTCAAAACGACGCTTCCCGCGGGGATGCGCGACGAAGCCTGCTTGGCCGCCGAGTACGCCGTTGACTGCGTACCGTTGGTGTCCACCTCGATGATGTGGCTGGCCGGAACGCCCTTGAAGGCAGCCTTGAAGCCCGCCTTGGCACCCAGGTAACGAGCCAGGACCGCGGCACCGCTCTCGGGCTCCGCGCCACCGACGAAGTACGGGGTCACGCCCGGGTACTTCTTCTTCGCGAAGGCGGCCAACGCGGTCATGCCCTTGAACTCACCGTTGTACGGGTCGAGGCCCAGTGACGGGAAGCCCGGCAGCAACGCTCCGACGATGGTGACGGCGGGAATGTGAGCGGCCTTGAGCAGCTTCGCAATCTCGGGCTGGAACGGCGCCAAGACCTGGAAGTCAACGAAGAGGTTAATCTTCTCGTTGATCAAGGTCTTCACGTTGGCGATCGCCTGGGGTCCGTTCATGTTGTCGACCTCAGTCAACACCGTGGCACAACCCACCGCCTTGGCGGCAGCGACCAGACTCGTCGACACCGAAACGGCGAACGGCTGGCTGCTCGAGAAGACGTCGTATCCGACCTTGTAGGTTTTGCCGGCCTTACACAGCGCCTTCGTGGGGTGGGCCAGGTCGTGCGGCTTGATCGACGCACCAGCACCGGACGTGGCTACAGCCATACCCGAAACCAGAACGATCGGCAGCACGAGGCGCCCCGCCTTCCAAATTCCATTGTTTGTTCTATTTGCCACTTGTATTCCTCTCTGTAACTGTGATTCGCCACTTAGCGAACCCCCCCGTTGAAAGTCCGTCGCCGAACGACGTCGTCGGGGAAGAAGACGACGTCGTCCGTCGACGAGCACTTACAAGGACTTGGCCACCGTGCCGCTGGTGGTGACTACGAATGTCAGCCATGGGTCACCGCCGCGGGGACCCATGCGGCGTCGAGGATTCCCTCTCGCGCCAGGTGATAGAGGTGGGCACGCGCGGTGGGCGCCGTCTGGGGCGTCAAGGGCGGCGTCGTTCCCGCGAGGGCGCCGATGGCGATGGCGAGGTCCCTCGTCAGCAGCGGCGAGGGCGCCGATCGCTCCACCATCGTCCTCGCCAGTGCGTCGACCTCGTCGATGAAGGCGAGACTCTCGTTCAAGAACGCCAGCCCCTCATCACGATCCATTGGTGCGGCGTGCGCGGGGCACATCCGCTCGAAGGGCAGCTCCCGGAGCCGACGCAGGCCCCAACGGGCCTCCGAGACGTCGACGTAGAGCGGTGCGAACACCGTGGTGGCGTCGCTCGCGAGGATGCCGCGTCCCTGGACGGCGTCACCAGTGAACAGCGTCCGCGAGTCACGGTCGAAGAACGCGCAGTGACCCCACGAATGACCCCTGGTCTCGACGACGTCGAGGCGGCGGTCCCCGAGTGCCACTTCGTCACCGTCGCGCAGGAGGAGGTCGACGGTCGGCTCCGGCACGCACAGGCTGGCCAGGAACTCGCGAGAGGGGTTGTTGTCGATGATCCCCGGGTAGTCGTCCCAGAACTGGACCCACTGACGATCGAAGGACTCGACCCAGGGGGCATCAACGAGGGGCGCACCGATTCGCGCGTGGGGAGCGTCGTCCTTCCACGAGCTCTGTCCCCCGGAGTGGTCGGGGTGTCCGTGCGTGGCCAGGAGGAGGCTGGCGTGGTCGAGCCCCAGGCCCATCGCGTCGATCGCACCCGACAACGTGGCGGCGAACGTGCTACGCACGCCCGGGTCGATCAGAGCGAACTGGTCAGCGTCCGTGAGGAGATAGCTCCAGAGGGGTGCGTTGCAGACCTCGGGATAATCGGTCGGCAACTGGAAGATGCCGTCGCCCAACGCAGTGGCCTCGCTCGCCCGCGTCGCGTGCTCCCCCCGGGAGTCGTGTGCGTGCAGGTCGCTCATCGCGATCCCTCGTCCACCGGCCCGAAGATGTCGTGGGTGTGCTGACCAAGGTCCGGGACGCCTCGTCGAAGTGCTGCGGGGGTCTTCGAGAACACGAACGGGGTTCCCACGGTGCGGAAGCGATTCTCGCCGTCTCCGATTCCCACGTCCCAGAACATGTTGTTGTGCAGAGCCTGCGGGTCGTTCATCAGTTGGTCGTAGTTGTGGACGGGGGCGCACCAGACGTCCTCGGCGAGAAGGACCTCGATCCAGTGGTCCGTCGTTCCGGTGATCAGCTTGTCGGAGATCGCGGCGTAGATCTCACGTCGGTTCTCGAGCATCTTGGCGTTGGTGTCGAAGGCCGCCAGGCCCGGCATCTCGAGCGCTCGCGCGATGATGGGACACGGGGTCATGGCGATGACCAGGTGACCGTCACCGGTCTGGTAGATGCCAAAGGGCGCCGTCGCCCACACCGAACCATGGTTCTCGACCGGGCGTTCGGGCACCGTGCCGTGATTCATGTAGTACGTCAATTCCTGCTGTTGGGCCGCGACCATGCAACTGAAGAGGTTCAGTTCCACGCGTTGCCCCTCACCCGTCGCGTGGCGGTGCAGCAGAGCCGAGAGGACACCGATCACGATGTGCAGTCCGGTGTATTGATCGGCGATACCCACGCCGAGCGCGGTCGGCGGATCGGCCTGGCGTCCCGTCAAGAACATGACGCCCGACAATGCCTGGATCAGCATGTCCTGACCTGGCCGGGTCACGTAGGGGCCGTCCTGACCGTAGCCCGACGAACTCACGAAGATGATGCCGGGATTCACCGCGGCGAAATCTTCGTATCCCAGACCGAGGTTCGCCATGACGCCCGGACGGAAGTTCTCGACCACGACATCGAAGTCCTTCGCCAGATCCAAGATGCGATCGCGAGTCTGCGGATCCTTCAAGTCAGCGGTGGCGCTTCGCTTGTTGCGATTGAACGCGAGGAAGGAGTCCGTCTGACCGTGCGTGTGACCGTCCGCGATTCCCCAGTGGCGGCTCCATTCGCCCTCGAGCCGCTCAATCTTGACCACGTCCGCACCGAGGTCGCCCAGCATCTGCGTCGCCAACGGTCCTTGGACGAGCGCGGTGAAATCAAGAACTCGAATCCGCGAGAGCGGCCCGACACCGACCTCGGCATCGACGGACGCGTGGTCGGTTGTCATCGCAGTCCCTCGTCGGACTCTCCCGCGCGGAGGTGCCCCGTCGAACTCCCTACGCGTCCAGCGCGCGATTCCGCCCCACAAATCCCAATAATCACAGGCGTTTGGGGGCCAGAGCCACGATGGTCGTCGGCGGCAGCGCGTCGAAGAATCTGAATCACCTCGGTGTCCCCCCAAGATTCATTGAGAATTGTATTCCGTTAAAACAAAATTCTATTTCACTGACGCATAAACAGTTTCAGTTTTGGAACCGTAGCATACGCTTCCGGAACTCGCAACACATCGACACACGAATTTCAAACTTCTTGGCTACACTCCCGCACGTCGCGTCAGAGTCGAGCCAACAACCCTCCACATCTAGGCACCCTTGAACTCAGGACGGCGCTTCTCGACGAAGGCCCGGATACCCTCGCGGGCGTCCTCGGTCGCGAAGACGACCGCACCCATCGATTGTTCGAGGTCCATCGCGGCGTCGAGCGACGCGTCGGCGCCCGATCGCAGAAGCACTTTGGCGAGGCGCACCGGCAAGGTCGCCTGCAGGGCAATGCGTTCCGCCAACGCCGTCGCCGCGCTGAGGGCGTCGGGGTGCTCTCCCACGCCGAGGGCCATTCCCCACTCCACGGCCTGGGCCCCGGTGATCCGCTTGGCGGTCATCAACATCTCCGCGGTACGCATCGTGCCGATCAGTCGTGGCAGCCGTTGCGTCCCCCCTCCGCCGGGGAGAAGACCGAGTCGCACTTCCGGCAGACCGAGTTGAGCCTCCGCCTCGACCACGATGAAGTCACACGCCAACGCAAGTTCGAGACCGCCGCCGAGGGCGTAGCCGTGCAGGGCGGCGATCACCGGCTTAGGGCACTCACTGTAGAGCGACTGCACCCGGTTGCCAGTCCGCATGAACTCGAGATACTGAACGGCGCTGATGTCGACGTAGTGTTCGATGTCGGCCCCCGCGGCGAAGCTCGTACCGTTGCCGTGCAGTACCGCGACCTTCGCCGAACTCTCCGTCGCGAAGCGCTGGACGAACTCTCCGAGCAACTCAAACACGCGCGGATTGAGAGCATTGAGTTTCTCTGGTCGATTCAACGTGAAGAAGGCGATGTCGCCCTGCTCGCGGTACACGACCGGTTCTGCGCTCACGATCCCCCCAACTGGTTCGTCTTCTTCCACTACCTTCGCCCTCTCGGCGCTTCCACGAGCCACTCCTATCGGCCGACTCTATTACCTTCCGGGGTCGCGAAATGTGCCACGTGCGTTGCTCGCGCGCGAGGTCGCGATGACGTCGAACGTGGGATTCTCATGACCGGAAAACGGGGTGGACCTCGAACCCATTTACGGCCGGTTGTGTCGAGTCACGGCGATCCAGGCGCGACGAAGTTTCTTCCACTGAAAACTCGGGTCGCTTCGGAGGGTCCGACAGTGTTACGGAAAGTTCACGAAGAATGTCGCGAAACTCACGGGTCACGCCTCACGGCGAAGGGTCGGTACTCTCATCTTGCGGTCCGCCGACGAGGGACGTCGCTGACTAAAGTGAGCGCGTGAATACCTTGAGTGAGTTGAGCGCGTTTCGCGTCGTACCCGTCGTTGTCCTGGACAACCTGTCGTTCGCCACACCCTTGGCCGATGCACTCGTCAAGGGTGGATTGGGATGTGCCGAGGTGACGTTGCGCACCGCGGCCAGTCTCGAGGTCATCGCCGTGATGGCCGCGCGCGACGACATGCTCGTCGGCGCGGGCACTGTTCTCACGACCGCCCAAGTCGACGAGGCGCACGAGGCGGGCGCGCACTTCCTCGTCAGTCCCGGCCTCGATCGTGACGTCGTGGCCCACGCGCAGTCACTGGGACTTCCCGTGTTGCCCGGCGTGGCCACCGCGACGGAAGTGCAAGCGGCGCTCCGTCTTGGTCTCAGCCATCTGAAGTTCTTCCCCGCGGTGCCCGCGGGAGGTGTGGACGTCATCAACGCCCTCCACGGACCTTTTCCCTCGGTGCGTTTCATGCCCACGGGCGGCATCACTATGGCGACGCTGGACGACTTCCTCAGTCACCCGGCAATCTTCGCGGTCGGAGGGAGTTGGATGGTGCCACGTTCGCTTCTCGACAGCGGCGATTTTGACGGCGTACAGCGACTCACTCACGACACCGTGAGCCACCTCGCGACGCTGGCGTCGACCTAGCGAGATCGGACCCGTGATTAGCGGGTCACGGCCGCGTCGTCGAGGTCCATCATCTCGATGAGTCCCTGGATGTACCCCAGCGCGAAGGACCGTCCGCGGTGGCCATAGGAAGAATCCCCGATCAATTCTGGCGTGTGATCATCGAGGATGAACCCGTCGAAACCACCCTCGCGTAAGGCTCGGATCACCACCGAGGGACGGTAGTTCCCCTCGCCGAGGAAACACTCCTCGAAACTCGGGACCGTCCCGTGCACGTCGCGAAGGTGGACGTAGGCGATCTTTCCTCGGGGCGCCAGGTAGCGGACGGCCTCGAGAACCGCCTCCTCTCCGCCCATCTCGGACACGGTTCCCAGACACAGGTCGAAGGCGAATCCCGGTCCCGGAGAGAAGTCAGCCGCCCTCTTGAGCGCATCGACGCTACGAAAGATTCGTGCGATCCCCCCGAGCGTCGTCACGGGTGGGTCGTCGGGGTGCAACGCCAGCACCACGCCGGCCTCCTCCGCCACCGGAACGAGGGCTCGCATGAAGTACTCGTAGGACTCCCACATGTCGTCGTCGGTACGGACGATGTCGATGTCGTAGTGCTGTCCTCGGCTCCACGAGTCCTTCTGGTCCTCCACGCGGCGATCGCGGCGCGCGATATAGATGTCACCCGCGTGCGCCGGATCGTCAGCCACGGCGAGGTCGAATCCCGAGATCACCGCTCCTCCACGACCGCGGGGCGACAATTCGGTGCGCCACACCGACAAGGGCAGCCAACAGAATCCCAGGATCGGTATCCCAGCGCGCCCGATGTTGCGAATGGTGTGCGCGACGTGTTCGATCTCCTCATCGCGGCCGTCGAGTCCGAGCATGCTCCGTTCGTAGAAGTGGTTGGGTATGTTCTCGATGGCCTCGAGTCGGAGTCCAAAACTCTCCACCCGTTCGCGCAGTGCGCGCAGGTCGTGCTCCTCCCATCGGTGCTCTCCCGGAAGGTCCGGGGTGTTGAACTGGACTCCCCGCACCCCCAGTTGGGCGGCCCAACTCAAGTATTCGTCCGTCGCTCGTGCGGCCTGACCGGTCGCGATTCGCATGACCATGTTTTCACTCCCTTCTGTTCAACCTCGTTGTCTCAATGTGCGGGTCGCCCGCGCGATCAGTCCCAGCGCAACGCGAGCGCGATCAGCTCTTCTTCGGCCTCGATGCATTCACTCAACAGCCGCTGGCGATCTTGGGCGGGGACGAATTCCAATCGCCTGATCCCCAGGGGGTCCACCCGATCGCGCAACGCTCGCAACGTGTCGCGGGAGGGAGTGGCCGTCTCGACCAGAGTCGACGATACCTTCAACTCGAAGCCCGTGGCGGCGCGCACCTCGTCGAGTGACACGCCAGGATGGATACTCGCGAGCACCAACTCGTGTGACGCGTCGTCGTACTGGTAGCAACCCAGGTTCGTGATGAGGTGGATCTCACCCGGGAGAAGCCCCGCGCGTCGGCGCTCGTCGGCACCGTGTAAAGATCGAGAGGCGCTGACGCGATTGACGGAGTCGACGAAGGACAGCGTGGACTGGCGGGTCTGGTACAGGATGAAGTCCTGATGGAGGTCGGCCACGTCGGCCATTCCCCCCTGACCGGGCAATCGCACGCGGCGACCCTTCGGACTGAGGACCTCGATGTTGTTGGTCCGAGCGTGTCGATCGATCTGCGCGGACGACACCACCTCGCACTTGACGCGTCCCTGCTGGTAGTACCACCTGTAGGTGTCCTCGCCGCCACACTGGACGGCCGCACTCGCCGTGTCCAACGCCTCACCAAGGCTCAACAGCATCGGGCGAAGCGCGATGTCGACCAGGCCACCGCTCGTCATCATGATCGACAATCCGGGCGCGTGCGTCGCCTTGGCGAGCAAGTACGACGTCACCGCCAGCGGCGAGACGGCACCCGCCGAGCAGATCGACTCGTTCTGAAGGCGATCCGCCAACCAGCACACCATGACCTCGTCCACGGTCGCGGGACGGTTGTCACGCTCACGCTGCGACACCATCTCACTCACCGCGTCGCGGATCCGTTCGTGTGAGATGGTGGGCGCCTCACGAAGACGTTGCGCCGTCACCGAGGACGGTGGGGCGGGTGCGGAGGGTGGCGACGTCGCGGTCACGTGAGCCAACGCCGCGAAGTCGGCGATGTAATGGGGTAGACACGACGTCGGATACGCACCGAAGGGGGCGATCGCGATGTGATCAATGACGTCGCGAGGGATCACGAAGGAGCCCTTCAAGGAGCCGAGGCCCCCCACCGCAACCACCTCCTCCGCGGTGACCAGAACGGTGCGCGCGGCGAAGACCGCCAGAGTGTCCATTCCTCGCGCACCGCAGATCTCGACGTTGCCCGCCTCGTCGACTCGCTGGGCGTGCATCAAGAACACGTCGAGATCCCGGCGAGGGGCGAAGCCGATATCCACGTTCGACACGGGATCGATCGAATGTTCGAGCTCGAGTCCGTGGTCGAACAGATCCGACCCCCCGGGGACACGAAAGGGCATCGACGGAAGGTTCTGTTTCGCGGCCTCGAGACCAGCGGAGAACGCGAACGCGGGCCATTCCTCGAACGCCACCGTTCCCTCCTCGAGGGCCTGGCGAAAGAGCGGCGCCAGCCCGAAGATGTCGAGGCTGGAGAAGCAGAAGTCGATTTTGGAGACGGCGTGGGCTCCGAGCAGGATCTCGAGGGGAATGCCACCTCCCCAGCTCGCGTATTCGAGGCGTAGCGGCCGTCGCGCGGCGAGGGCGTGAAGCGCGGCGAGCGGCAAGCGCGTCAGCAGAGCCCCACCCACCCCGATGCGATCACCGTCTCGCACTTCGCTCACGAGTTCGTCGACGCTCACGAAAAGTGGCTTCTCACCCTGCGTCATCTTCGACCCACCCCCGGTCTCTTCCCCATGTCCGCGCGACGAGTCGCAGACCTCCATTCATTCCTCTAATAGGAATGAACATTACGTTGAGTAGAATTCAATTCCACTTTTGGAGGCTAGCACGGGGCCCCGTCGTCCTTCGAGGCATTTTGCGGCGGTCATCACTCGGCGCGCTCGAAGATGGCTCCGAAGCCGTTGTCGCCCGCCCACGGCGGTGCATCGGGACCACGCGCGACGCGCAACAGACGGTTGTACTTGGCGAGACGTTCTGATCGCGCCACCGATCCGACCTTGATCTGCCCCGCTCCGCTCGCGATCGCCAGGTCCGCCAGCCAGTCGTCCTCAGTCTCGCCCGATCGAGCCGACACCACTGATCGCATCCCCAGGTCGCGGGCCCGGTCGCCGACCGCGAGAGCTTCGCTCAAGGTCCCGATCTGGTTGGCCTTGATGAGCACCGCGTTGGCGCAACCCGCCGCGGCGGCGCGTTCGAGACGGTCGAGGTGAGTGCACAAGAGGTCGTCGCCCACCAGTTGCACCCGTGCATCAAACGTCGTCGCAGCCAACCGCCACCCGTCCCAGTCGTCTTCGCCGAGAGGGTCCTCCACCGACACGATCGGATAGTCCTCCAGCCAACGCGCGATCGTGGTGACCATATCCTGGGACGACATCGTCGTCCCATCGAGGACGTAGCTTCCGTCGGACTGCACCATGTGCGTCGCGGCGACATCGAGAGCGAGACCGACGTCGACCCCGGGGCGCAAGTCCGCACCCACGATGGCTTCGCAGGCCAGCGCGAGACACGCGGCGCTCGATGCTGACGGCGCGCCGAAGCCACCTTCGTCACCCACCAACGTCGACGCGGAGCGTTTCTCCAGGAGGAGCCGGGCGCTACGGTAGATTCCTTCGGCCCATTCGAGTGACGTCGCCTGGTCGGGCGCGTTGAACGGCACTACCAAGATGTCCTGGATCGTCATCCCTCCGCGGGCGTGAAGGTTGCCGCTGAACAGATTCACCATCGGGAGAGGCAAGGTCGCTGGGCGCTCGCCCGCCAGGTGACGCCACAGGGGAACGCCGCGCGCCTCGGATCCCGCGCGTGCGCACGCGGCCGAGACTGCCACCATCGCGTTCGCCCCGAGGCGCGAGCGGTCCTCGGTCGCGTCCAGGACCACGAGGGCCTCGTCGAGGGCCTCCTGATCGGTGACGTCCATCCCTACGAGCGCCCCGTTGATCTCGTCACGAACCGCGCAGACCGCACCCTCGACCCCCCGCCCTCCGAACCGTGGGCTCTGGTGGTCCCGCCGCTCGAGCGACTCGTGCACCCCCGTCGAAGCCCCCGAAGGCGCCTGGGCGAATGAGCGGCGCCCGTCGCTCAAAACGACCGTGGCCTCCACGGTGGGAACCCCGCGGGAGTCCAGCACCCAATCGGCACTCACTTCGGCAATGTGCGGCATCGTCACCGTCCTCACTCCTCTTCGATCAGCGCCAAGAAGTCTTCGTACGTCGTGACGCGGCCCCGTAACGCGATCGCACCGATCCGCTGGGCCCGCTCGCGCGCGCCCTCGTCCGTCAAGTAGTCGACCGGTGATTTTCCATAGAGGCGAGCGACCATGACGCCTCCGGCGTGACGCAGCGAGTGCGCGACCTCCGCGGGCCCCTCATAGGCCCGCCAGAACTCTCGAGCCGCTTCCACCATCTCGTGCGCGGCATCGTGGACGCCGTGGTACAGGGCCTTCAGCATGAAGTGCGCGCCCATCATCCCCCGGTCGAAGCCGGGGTCTCCTTCGTGGATGACTTCCCAATCCAGGAGGACGGGGGCCTCGGGCGTCACCAGTACGTTCTTCGGACTGAGGTCGCCGTGGACGAGGGTACGCTCCGTCGCGTCGATGGTCGCGGCGATCAACGTCTCGAGATCCTCACGCAGATCAGCTCGACGATGCGCCGTGGTGCGGTAGTACGGGTCCAGTCGCAGCGCGTCGAACAACGTACGCGGTCCCTCTCCGCGCAATGCGGTGGGAACACTCAGCCGGTGCAGGTGCCCCAGTGCCTCTCCGAGGGCGCGCGCCACCCCCGGATGGGCGCGCCCCGACATCAACTCATCCTTGTAGTTGAGCGACGGTGGGGCGATGTACTCCTCGCCCAACACGACCGCGGCACCGTCGAAGAACAGGAGCCGAGGCGTGCGAACGGGGCCGAGCGCGCCCGCCAGGAGCTCCAGGATCGTCGCCTCGTTGGCACCGCGCTCCCGTCCGACGAGCCACTCGTCACTGACCGTCAACTGGGTCAGTGGCGTCTTGACGATCCACGGTAGCTGGCCGCCTTCGACGACGGCGACGAGAGCGGAGACGCCTCCGGTCAGTGGTTGAAGCCGTTCGTCCCCACCGAGTCGACCGGAGGAACGAAGGACTGCGATGACGTCATCGAGGTTCGTCATCACAGACTGCATAGAGTCCTATCGTCACGGGTGCGATTCGCATCGCGGATTGTCCCGCTCAGACTAACGCACTCGGCTCGGGCGGATCCGCGAGACGACGCGCGACATCGAACGCGCCCTCGCATTCCTTCAGGCGGAATGTCACGACGTGACGTCCTGCGCACGGATCGCGTCGCGACGACCCTGCGTAGTATGTCGATTGTGTCCTCGACGAGCCACCCCCCCTTCGTGGACGCCGCGACATTGCGGCGCGACACTCGTCGCCGTCGCGCTCGTCGCGCCTCGCGGCCATGACGACGTTCCTCGGTATCGACGTCGGTACGTCGTCCGTGCGGGTGGTGTTGTTCGACGACACCGGTGTCGTCGTCGCGTCGAACGCGGCGTCGTACGAGACGCTGCGCGAGGGCGGTGGCGTCGTCGAACAAGACCCCACGTCGTGGACCGACGCCCTGGTCCGTGCGCTCGCGGCCATCCCCGAGCTCGCGCTGTACCCGCCCCGCGCGATCGGCTTGTGTGGACAGACCCCCACGTTGGTCTTGGTCGACGAACGGGGCTCGCCCACCCGCAACGCCCTCACCTGGCAAGACAGTCGCGCCTCTCTCGAAGCGCGCGACCTGGCCGAACACTTCGGCGATCCGCGCGCGCTGGTGGGCACAGAACTACCCTGGTCAGCCGCCAATATGCCGGCGAAGCTCCTGTGGCTCGCGCGTCACGAACCTCAGACGGTCGCGCGCTCGAGCACCGTCGTGCAGCCCAAGGATTACGTGGGTCACGCCTTGACCGGAACCTGGGTGTCGGATCCGTGGTCGTCAAAGGGACTGTGCGGCGTCTACGAGGGCGAGCCGTTAGGCGAGCTCCTGGAGGCCTGTGGATGGTCCGCCAACGTGTGTCCCCCCACCGCCGCTCCCTGGTCGTCTCGGGGCGAGGTCGGCGCGGCGGCGAGTGAGAGATTCGGACTTCGCGTGGGCACGCCGGTCACGGTCGGTGCGAGTGACGCGCTCGCCGAGATGATCGCCGCCGGTTGCTTCGCCCGGTCGAGCGCCTTCGTCTTCAGCGGCACGTCGAGCATCGTGGGAACCACCGTGCCCGACACGGACAGTCGCGTGGCGGGACTCTTCAATGTGCCCACCTCGTGCGCTCCGCTTCCCCTGCTGTACGGTCCCACGAACTCGGGCGGCGCGGTGCTGCAATGGGCCGCGACACTGTTGGGGTGCGACGTCGACGAACTGTTAGCCCTGGCGCACGGCGCGGGAACGACGTGGCCCGTGTTCGTCCCGTACCTCTCGGGTGAGCGAGCACCACTGTGGGACCTCGACGTGCGTGCACTCTTCCTCGGCGTCGACGAATCCCACGGTCGCGCGGAGATGGCGATGGCCGTCGTCGCGGGAGTCTTTCTGGCGGCCCGCGACGTGCTCGCGCTCATCGAGGCCGCGACGGGAACCGCACCCCACGAAGTGGAGATCGTCAGCCGCGGAGTGCGCGATGCTCACTGGGAGTCCTTGGCGCTTCGTACCTTGGGCCTGCCCCTACGATTCCACGACGACGCGGACATGTCCGCCCGTGGTGCCGCCATGCTGGCACTGGCGCTGGATGGCACCGGGGTCGTCGAGGCCAGCCGACAACTGGCCACGACGAGTCGAGTCGCGACCCCGGCGCCCCACGACGTCGACGGTGCGCGGCACCTTCTCGTGGAGTATCAGCGCGCGGTCGCGCACGCTCTCGAGTGGCGACGCCGCTAGTCTCACCCGACCCGTGACGACGTTCCGGCGCGGAGTCGGATACGCGTCAGGCGACGACCGTGTTGGTCAGTTCTCCGATGGGATCGATGGTGATGCTGATGACGTCGCCCGGTTCGAGATAGGTCGGCGGCGTCATGCCGAGCCCCACTCCCGAGGGTGTGCCGGTGGCGATCACGTCACCCGGCTCGAGAGTGATGCTGGCCGAGATGTGGGCGATCAATTCCGCCACCGGGGTGATCATCATCGAGCACGACGCGTCCTGGCGCACCTCGCCGTTGACGCGGGTACTGATCCGCATCTCCTCGATCGCGGGCGCGGAACGCGCATCCAGAACGACTGGCCCGAGGGGAGCGAAGGTGTCGAGTGACTTTCCACGGATCCACTGGGGCTCGGCGATCTGCACGTCGCGTGCGGACACGTCGTTGATGATCGAGAATCCACCGATCGCCGAGAGAGCCTCGCTCACGTCGACGCCCGACGTCCGTCGTCCGATGATGACGGCCAGTTCACCCTCGTAATCGAGCTGCTGGGTGATTGGCGGACGTCGGATCGCCTCACCGTGTCCCACTAAGCAGTTGGGAAACTTGGCGAAGAGAACGATGTTCTTTGGTTTGGTGCCGCCACTCTCCTCGATGTGGTCGAGGTAGTTCAGCCCCACGCAGATGATCTTGCTCGGACG
Source organism: uncultured Actinomycetes bacterium (assembly GCA_903860745.1). GTDB lineage: Bacteria > Actinomycetota > Acidimicrobiia > Acidimicrobiales > RAAP-2 > RAAP-2. The sequence goes on from CAIORQ010000001.1 coordinate 23,024, forward strand.
GCCCACCGGGGGCGCCAGGCGAGCCTCGGCGAAGGAGGTCGTCGTCGGTGCCGCCAGCGACAGCGCTCGCACGTCGTTCAGCGAATCCTCTCCTAAGGCGAAGAGCTCCCCCACGTCACGTAGACCGACGAGGTGTTCCATCCCCGACGCCCGTGCGAGCGTCTCCACGGACGCGAATCCCTCGGCGGTCTGGATGTGCAGGGACGTCTCGCCCGTCGCCATCCTCAGTGCAGCCAACTTCATGTTCTTCCTTTCATTTTCGATTCACCGCGTCGGTTCGTGATCATCGCGTCATCCTGCGAGCGACACGTCTATTGGTAGGCCGCCTCACGCAGACCGGTCATGTAGCCAATGGCGTACAGGCGACCCAACGTCGAATAGCCGAAGGAGGCGTTCGAGTCACCCTCCAGGGCCGGCACGTGGTCCGGTCGGATCACTCCTTCGAAGCCGACGTCCACGTAGGCGCGCATGCACTCGAGCATGTCGGTCGGTCCGTCGTCGTGGAACGTCTCGATGAATTTCTCCCGCGATCCCTTGACGTCGCGGAAGTGCGCGAAGAAGATACGTCCGTCGCGCCCCAGCCGACGGATCAGCGCGGGAAGGTCGTCGGTCATCAAGGCGAAGTTCCCCTGACAGAAGGTGATGCCGTTGTTGGGACTCTCCTGCATCGCCAGCACGCGCTCGTACGCCTCGGGGGTGCCCATGATGCGCGGGACCCCGCGCACGTAGGGGATGGGCGGGTCGTCGGGATGGAGCGCGAGTCGGACACCGGACTCCTCGGCGACCGGCACCACCGCGCGCAGGAAATACTCGAGTCCCGCCCAGAGCTGCTCGTGCGACACCGAACCCTCTTCGATCATCGGGGGGACGCCCTTCATGACGTCGTTGTCGTAACCCGAGGTCAGCGCGCCACCGCGCAACACCTCGGTGTTCGACGTACGGGCCCAGGAGAGGATGGCGACCCAGTTGTAGCACAGGGTGCCGATTCCCAGGCGACCCATCGCACGGATCTGGTCCATCACCCATTCGATCGCTTCGTCGCGACCGGGTCCATTGAGGCGGATGGCGTCCATCGGAGCGGTATCTTCCAGGACCGTGACCTCCAACCCATACTCGCGGTACTTCTCCTGCATCCAGGTCAGCGCCGGAAGCTCCCACGGGCGTTCTCCCTTGGCCGCGGGCACGTAGGGCGTGGGCGTGTATTCCTGGGACCCTTCTGCCGACGGCCACCGCCATTTCTGCTCCGCGCCGTCGAGCAGACTCACGACCTCATCCACGCCCGCCTGCTTGACGAGTTTCCACAGCGGCGACGGCGTGGGTTCGAGCAATTCTGAGATACCTAGCATGCTTCCTCTTCCTTTGTCATCGAACGTTCGCCGCGCGAACCTCGTGCGACACACCTGCCGTGGAGCGTGGACACGTCGCTCACGACGCGGCCGGGTCCAGGACCCCGTCGGCCAACGCGCGACGGAAGTGCTCGATGGTGGCGCGCACTCCCGCTTCGAGCGACGTGTTGGGCACGTCTCCGATGACGTCGCCGAGCGCGGGGGCCGCCAACAACGCGGGCGCGAAGATCGGCTTCGTCTCCCACGACAACAGACCCGCGGCCTCGGGAATCAACGTCTCGATCATCGCCACCAGCTGCGCGACGCCCACCCGACGCCCCGGGACGTTCAAGACCAGGGAATCACCCGATCCCGCGGCCGCCCTCGCGGACTCGATGAAGGCTCGCGCGCAGTCGGGCGCGTAGGTCATGAGGAGATTGCCACCGAACTTGAACCGGAACTCCTCGCCCCGCAGCGCGGCCAGGATCGCCTTCGTCGCGTCCGAGGTCATCCCCTGGTCGCGGCCCGGTCCGTACACGATGAACGGGCGCAGTCCCACCGAACCGATGCCGTTGTGCAGCGAGTAGATCCGAGCGGTCCCTTCGTTGGCCACCTTGTAGACCCCGTAGTGGGTGTCGGGCATGAGGGGCGACGCGTCGGCGACGACCCCGCCGGAGTAGGCCGAGCTGGCCCCGAACACGGCGGCGCTGCTGGCGTACGCCAGACCGATCGTCCGACCGGAGGCGCGAACCGCGTCGAAGACGTTCACGTTGCCGACGACGTTCACCATCGCGCCCAACGGCGGATTGGCGGCGCAAAAGGGAACCTGCAGCCCCGCTAGGTGGACGATGTGGGTGATGCGACGCTCCTCGACGACGCGCGCGACGTCGGCCGTCACCGTTACGTCCAGCGCCACGAAGTCCACCTCGTCACGACGAGGGTGCGACACGAGGTTGAATCGGCGCAGGTCCTCGCTCACGTCACTCGCCACGACGTCGATCCCGTCATCGAGGAGAAGTCGGATCGCCCACGCACCAATGCAGCCCGCCGCCCCGGTCACCAGGAATCGCTCCGTGTCCTTCGCCATCATCTTCCTCTCTTCACGTGATCTCGGTCCGGGCCGTCACCGCGGCTCGCGCAACGAACCCACGGCGGCAACCAGGACCTTCGAGACCCGATTCCTTGTTCTCTTCACTACTACGATATTTCGCTCGTGCTGACCTTCTCCAAGACCTGATCATCCGACGGTGGGGGCTCGGGGCCACGAGCGTCCCACGAGTGAGCGCTCGCGACCCCGAGGAAGTGGACGATCCCCGACGTCGACGCGACTACACGTCGTCGCTCGCTTCGTCGGGGGCCGCGAGTGAGATTCCTGCCAGTGCGCCACCGTCGACCCGCAGGTCGGCGCCCGTGACGAAGGACGAGAGTGGACTGACGAGGAAGAGGCACGCATTGGCGACCTCTCTCGGCTGACCCACCCGGCCGATGGGGTGTCCTCGACCCCACTCGGCGATGATGCGATCAGGGTCGTCGGGGTCCATGCTCGCGGCCGACGCCCGCAGCATGGGGGTGTCCACCGAACCGGGGCACACCGAGTTGACACGGATGCCTTCGCCGGCGTAGTCCACCGCCATCGCTCGGGTCATGGCGACGATGGCGCCCTTGCTCGCCGTGTAGGCCACGACATTCTTCTGGCTGGCCACCGCTTGTCCCGACGACACGTTCACGATGGCGCCCCCGCCGTTGAGGCGAAGGAGGGGAACGCCGTACTTGGCACTCAAGAAGATGCTGCGCAGGTTGACGTTGAGCACCTCGTCCCACGTCTCGACCGAGGTGGTCTCCGCGGTGCCGTATCGCTGGATGCCCACCGAGTTCACCAGCGCGCTGAGGCGACCACGTCGTTCGGCCACCTCGGCGAAGAACGCTTCGACGGCGCGGGGGTCCGCCGCGTCCACGGTGCTCGCTCGCACGTCGAAGCCTCGCTCGACCAACCCGCGAGCCAGCGCGTCGTTCTCGCGTGGGTCGATACCGAAGAACTCCACCGCGGCGCCGTTCTCGGCGAAGACCTCCACGACGCCGCGACCGATGCCCGAGCTGCCCCCAGCCACCACCGCCACATCACCCGTCAAGAGTTGACTCGTCATGTTCCCCCGCTCATAGAAACTCGACTTGCACCATTCCCAGGTCGCCGAAGTCGGCGCTCACCACGTCGCCGGGCGCGGCGAAACAGTGACCCGTGCACGTTCCCGTGCTGATGACCTCTCCCGAGTACACCGGTCTGCCGTGTCGTTGGGCCCAGTTGACCAACCAGGTCAGGCTGGTGAGGGGGTGGCCCATTGCCGCGCTCCCGACACCCGACTTGATGTAGTACTCGTTGAGGTAGAGGTCCATCCCCGAAGAGGCGAGGTCGAGCGACCGCCAGTCGCTTGTCTTGGCGCCCGCGACGAAGGCGGCACCACCGCCGTTGTCCAGACACGAACCGAAGTAGCCGCTCGCTCCGTACCAGTCACGAAAGACCGTGTCACCGATCTCGAGTGCGGGGAACATCGTGTCCACGCCGTCGGCGACTTCCGCCTCGTCGTAGGGCTCGTCTCGCACGGCGAAGTCGCGCCCCATCTGAAAGGCGAACTCGCACTCGACGTTGCGGAAGTTGATGAAGAATTCGGGTCCGAGGGCGGCGCCGTTGTCGAACATGGTGTCACGGTAGAAACGGCCCGGCGACGGACTCGGTAGGCCTTCGGCGTGGCGGATCTCCGCGCTCGCCGCCCCGATCTTCCAGCCGGCGCCGACTCGACCCAGAGCCTCGTCGAGCCCCAAGATGACCTCCTCCACGGAGGTCCAGTCGCGGGTTCGAAGGTCCACGGGCAACTCGACCGCGCTGCGGGTGCGCCGACCCGCCGCGATCAGTGCGACGACCCGTGACACCTCTTCGTGCGTGAGGGGCGACGTTCGTGCGCAGGGTGTCGCCTCCGACGGGGCCGTCTCACCATAGAGGGGCCGGCCACGACTACTGAGCTCGTCGGAGTGTCGCCGGGGACCGTGTTGAATGTCACGACGGATCCCGTCCACCTTGTTCGAGGCCATCGCGGTCACCGCATCCCCGCGACGTGACGCTCGTGATGCCGCGGGAACTGAGCGCAAGGAGCGTGGGTCGCGGAGTCGACGTCGTGCAACCGCTCGCTCACCACGTCGCCCCCTCCAACACATGATCGCCGCATTGTTTCAATAAACGAAATGAATATTCGGCTGAGATAAACATCATTCCATTTCGATGAAAACGTACCACAGGCGTTGTCCGACCGCAACGGGGTGCTCGACCGATCCTCTCCGCATGACTCGGCGCGTCGGCGCCGGTTCCGCTCACACCCACGTCGCTCACACCTCCGACACCGCGTCGAAGGTCGCTCGGACTTCGCCGAGGACGTCGTTGTTCACCACCACGACATCGCCGGCGCGCACCCACTGCGTCTTGACCAGTGAACCCAACGACACGACGTCGCCGGCCAACAACGGGGTCCGTCGTTGCGCGAGGGTGCTCGCTAGCCAGGCCAGCGCGACCATCGGATCGCCCAGGATGTCGCTGCCCTGACCACGTCCGACGGGTTCACCGTTGATGCTCATCGTTGACGTCACGTCGCGGAGAGATCGGGGGTCGACTCCTTCGTGTTCCTCGCCGACGACGCTGGCGAAGTGGTAGAAGTCGTCGGCCACCTGGGTGGGAACGTCCATCGATAGATAGTCGAGGTAGCGATCCTCCACCACCTCGATGGCCGCCATGGACACGGACACCGCCTGGGCCGCTTCCTCCACGCCGTAGGGCTCGTCGCGGCGGTCCAGCGTGCGACCCACCCGTACCGCGATCTCACACTCGACACCCAGTACCCGGGGGGGCGACACCCGGAAACGATGGCCCCCGTGCCACATGGACGAGCGGAACATCGCTCCCGCCACGGGTGCCTCGACGCCGAGGTATTCCTGCATCACGACGGTAGTGCAACCGATCTTCCACCCGCCGACCCGGCCATACCCGCCGGCGCCGAGCAGGCGATGCGCGAGGTGCTGCACACGGTAGGCGTCGTCGAGACTGCGCGGACGTAGACGGTCGGGCAGAGGACCAAGTTGTCGGCCCGACACCCGCGAGTCCACGATCGCGAGCGCCGCCGCCTCACCATCCTCCTCGCTGTACTCCTTCGTCCAGCCCGTCACCGTGTCCCCCCTCGCGATCGTGACACCCTCGAACCCCGAGCGCAGCGCGGCTCACTCACCAGCGCACCCCGGGGACGAAGTCGAGAGCGCCCCTCAGCACGTCGACGAGCGCCTCGTGGTCCATGGGTCGAGGATTGTTGTTCAACAGCCGGGTGATCCCGAGCGCTGCAGAGGCCAGAGAGTCGAGATCCGTCTCGTTCACCCCGATCGAACGAAGATTGGGCGTAATCCCCACCTCGAGGGCCAGTTCACCCAGCACGTCGGCCAACTCCGAGGCGGCGACGTCGTCGACGTCCGACGTCGACCCGAGTATGCGCGCGATGCGCGCGGCCTCGGACCGTCTCGCCGAGGAGTTGTACCGCACGGCGGAAGGCATCAACACCGCATTGCCGTGTCCGTGCGCCGTCCGGGTGAGCGCCCCCAGGGGATACTGCAGGGCGTGGATGACGGCGGTACCCGCTGCAGCGAAGGCCATGCCTGCCAACAAGCTGCCGAGCGCCATGTCCGTTCGCGCCGCGAGATCGTCGCCGTCGCGCACGGCCCGCGCCAGAGATCGCCCGATCAGGGTCACCGCTTCGATGGCGAGCGCATCGCTGTAGGGATTCTTGCCGACGAACGCCTGGTCGGCGTAGGCCTGGGTCGGCTTGTCAGCGAAACTGATGTCGAGCAGAGACTCGATGGCGTGCGACAACGCGTCCATCCCCGAGTGCGCGGTGACGCTCGCGGGACACGTCAGCGTCAGTTCTGGGTCGACGAGGACCGCTCGCGGCAGTAGCACGTGGTTCTGGAATCCAACCTTGAGGTGGCGTCGTTCGTCGGTCAGCACCGCAATGGGCGTCACCTCCGAGCCGGTGCCCGCGGTCGTGGGAAGGGCAACCACTGCGAGGGCCCGTTGCGGAAGGCCCTCCGCCGCCCAGCGTGAGATCGGCCGATCGTCACACAACCGCGCGGCGACGACCTTGGCGAGGTCCAGATTGCTCCCGCCCCCGATGCCGACGACGACGGTCGCGCCGAAGGAGCGCACGGCGTCCACGCACGCTTCCGCGCCGTCGAAACCCATCTCCGCCTCTCCCTCGTCGTACACGAGGACCTCGACGTCAGGCGTCTTCGTCAGGGATTCGACGAGTGGTGCGATGACTCCCGCCGCCACCATGTTGTGATCGGTACAGACGAGCACCCGAGCACCGAGGTCTCGCACGACGTCGGGCAACAAACGACGACTCCCCACGCCGAAGCTCACACGCTGAGGCGAGGAGAAACTCCACCACTTCAGGCCGCTCCCGTCGTTCGACACCTCCACGGCGGCGTTCGAGTCTTCCATCGTCACCCCTTTCGCGTCACGACGACGCCCCATTCGACGCTGCATCAGCTTCGCTCGTCGTCATCCCGGCGAGTTCGAGTGCCGCACCCCAACTGACGGTGGAGAGGTCGAGTCCCTCACGACGGCGTCGATCCTTGTCCTTCATCGCACGGTCGCCGGGGATGCGCACACCGCCGCTCTCGGGCGTCGGTGGCGTGGCGCGCACGCTCTCTAGGTAGCGAGAGACGTCGAGGTTCCCCGCGGTCCCGGTGACGACGGCGGGGTCGATCACCACGAAGACGTCACCTTTGTTGCAGACCTCGGTGACGTCCAGGGTGCCGTGGACGTCACGACCCAGCGCGGACTGGGTCAACGAGCCGACGAGGACCTCGAACGCGAGACCCAGGGCGAAGCCCTTGGGTCCACCGAACGGCGTGATGGCTCCCTCGCGGGCCGCGGAGGCGTCCGTCGTCGGGTGTCCGTGGGCGTCGATCGCCCACCCCGGCTCGAGGGCCTGTCCGGTCTGGTCGTGGTGGATGATCCGGCCCATCGACACCTGTCCCGTCGCCATGTCGAGGACGAAGGGCGACGGCTGCGCCGGCACGCCCATGGCGACCGGATTCGTGCCCACCATGGCGTCACGCCCTCCCCACGGATGGACCAGGGCCTCGCTCGTGGTGAAGGCCAACGCCACCATCCCCTGGGCCGCCACGTTCTCCACGTAGGGCGAGAGGATCCCGAGATGGTTGGCGTTCGAGATGGCGACCAACACGATGCCCACGCGGCGCGCCCGCACCACCGCGAGCGCCAGTGCCCTGGACGCCACGACGGGACCGAAGCCTCTCGCGCCATCGACCGCGAGGACGCCGTCGGATCTCCAGGTCATCACCGGTTCCGCGTTCGGCGTGAGCACTCCCGCGCGCACTCGACCCACGAGCACCGGCAACCGCGCTACCCCGTGAGAACTCTGCCCCTTGAGGTCGGCCTCCACGAGCCACTGGGCCTGAACCGTGGCCACGTCGGCGCGCGCTCCCGAGCGCACGAGCGCCGCGACGATCACGTCGTGCTCCTCGCGGGCAGAGACGCGGACGGTCGCTGGGCTCACCGACATCTCGAGCGACCGCGAGGAGTCAAGGGATGCTCGCGGCCTCGAGCCCCGCCAGGACGGCGCCCTCGGACGCCGATCCGACCAGGAGCGCGTAGTGCGCGAGGGCCCCGCTACGTACGTAGGGCTCGCGGTGATGCGAGTCGCGCTGTGAGAAATCGACGTCGGGCGCCGCGATGCGCCGACCCGGGACGTCGATCTCAATGATGTCGCCTTCGCGCAACTTGCCGATCGGACCGCCGACCGCGGCTTCGGGACTGACGTGACCCACCATCAATCCCCGCGTCGCGCCCGAGAACCGACCGTCGGTCACCAGGGTGACACTGTCGCCGAGACCTTCCCCCATGATCGCCGAGGTCACTTGCAACATCTCTCGCATGCCCGGCCCCCCCTTAGGACCCTCGTGGCGAACCACGACCACGTCGCCCGGCACGATGCGTCGCGCGAGGACGGCGTCGATCGCGTCCTCCTCACACTCGAAGATACGGGCGGGACCGCGGTGTTGGAGCAAGCCGTGATGGGCGATCTTGGTGACCGAACCTTCGGGCGCGAGGTTCCCCCAGAGGACCGCCAGACTTCCACCGGTCGAGAAGGGCGCATCGACACTCGCGACCACCTCTTGACCCGGTCGCTCCACCGCGGACGCGCACGCGTCGCCCAGCGATTCACCCGTGATGGTCAGGGCTGAGCCATCGACGTGCCCGCCGTCGATGAGTCGTCGCAGGACCACCGCGGTTCCCCCCGCTTCGTGCAGGGCGTTGGCCGCAAAGCGTCCACTCGGCTTGAGGTCACAGATGAGGGGAGTGCGACGAGAGATCTCGTCGAAGTCGCCGAGCGTGAAGTTGACCCGCGCCTCGTGAGCCAGCGCCAAGAGATGCAGGACCGCGTTGGTCGAACCACCCGACGCGGCGACGGCCGCCGTCGCATTCTCGAAGGCCACCCTCGTCAGGATGCGACTGGGTCGCAGGTCCTGGACCAACGCGTTCATCGCGACCGCGCCGAGACGTTCCGCGCGCCCCACCTTCTCCGGGTCCAGCGCCGGAATGCTGTTGAAACCCACGGGAGAGAGGCCCAGCGCCTCGAGGACCATCGACATCGTGTTCGCCGTGTATTGGCCGCCGCACGCGCCCGCGCCCGGGCACGCGACCTCCTCCATCTGATCGAGCTCCGCGAGGGTCATCGTGCCCGCCGCTACCTTGCCGACCGCTTCGTAGATGTCTCCGGAGGCCACGTCTCGATCTTGGAAACACCCGGGCATCACCGTCCCGCTATAGGCCAGGACCGCCGGACGGTCGATCCGGGCGACCGCCATGGCTGCGGCGGGGCTCGTCTTGTCACAGCCGGTGATACACACCATCGCGTCGAAGTAGTGACCGCGCGCCATCAGTTCGATTGAGTCAGCGATCACTTCGCGGCTCACCAGAGAGGCGCGCATCCCGGCGGTCCCCATAACGATGCCATCAGCGATGGCGATCGTGGAGAACTCCATCGGTGTACCGTGCTGGCGCGAAATCCCCCTCTTGACGGCCACCGCCAGGTCGCGATGGTTCAGATTACACGGCGACGTATCGGTCCAACAGTGCGCGACGCCCACGATGGGCCTCGTCAAGTCGTCCTTCGAATAGCCGATGTTGCGTAGGTACGAGCGCGCCGGGGCCCGTTCCATGCCTTCGAGAAGTGTCCGACTCACCCGCGTTTGCGGTCCCGATCTCCCAGTTTCGACCATCCTGCCCCCTCTTTGGACCGAAAGATTCTACTCCTAGAAATAAATATTCCAATTAGGAGGATAGTCTTTCATTTTTCACCGTACCATGGCCCGCTTGCCACATCAAGGGGGTCTTCTCGATTATCGCAACGTGGTGCCCGACTCGGCCAACATCACCTCGATGTCGTCGCGACGCGCGAGGCATTCCCAATCGCCGAAATTGCTCGCCGCGAAGGCCCCGGTGGCGCATCCCATCTTTAGTCGTCCCGCCGGACCCAACCCGTCGAGAGCCGCCACGAGGTAGCCGGCGACGAACGCGTCGCCGGCGCCCACGGGATCCACGGCGCGAATGGAGAACGCCGGTTCCTGAAGCCTTCCTTCACGGGAGAAGGACGTGGCACCACGCGAACCCTGTTTCACGACGACTTCGCGCGCGCCCCCGTCACTCCACTCTTGCGCTTCCTCGACGCTGCCCACGCCCAGGGCGAACAATTCGTCGTCGCCGGCGAAGACGATGTCGGCCTTGTCGCACAAGGGACCAACGACCGTCGCGGCGTCCTCCTTGGACCAGAGGCGAGACCGGTAGTTCACGTCGAAGGAGACGAGCACGCCGGCGCCCTTCGCCACATCCACGGCGAAGCCGACGGCGGCGCGCGCGCTCTCACTCAGGGCGAGCGTGATGCCCGTGACGTGAAGGATCCGTGCCGACTCGATGAGGGCGACGTCGACGTCGTCGGGGGACAGCGCCGAGCCGGAGAAACCCCGTCGATAGTACGTGACCTGCACGACGTTGTCGGCTCGGCGTTCCTTGAACATCAGCGCGGTCTGGCGATCGGCGTCACGTCGCGCTCCCGACACGTCGACACCTTCGCTGCGCAGGGTCTTCAGTATCAACTCACCGAACTCGTCGTCGCCGACGCGACCGATCCACGCGCTCGTGCGACCCAAACGACAGAAACCCACGCTCACGTTCGATTCAGCGCCCGCAATCGAGACGTCCAGACGTCTCGCGTCGCGCAGCCGCCCGATGTGGGGTGTCGAGAAGAGAGCCGTACTCTCGCCGATGGTCACCAGGTCGCTCATAGTTCTCTGCCTCCGCGCTCAGACAATGGGTCGCTCTCTCGGCGCCACTCGTCGCCGCAACCCTCTCGAAAGTACTCTCTGTCGGCACCCGCCGGTCTCCGATGGCGACTGGGCGACGCGTGTCAGACTGGCCGATGGCCCAGTACGACTCGTTCGCCCGCTTCTACGACGCCGTGAACGGCGAGCCCGAAGAGCTCGTCACGCGGATCCTGGACTACGTGCACCGCTACGCGCCGAACGCGACTTCGATCCTCGAACTCGGTTGCGGCACGGGCGCCGTGCTCTCGGGCCTGGGTTCGGGCTTCACCCTGACCGGCATCGACCTCTCGCCGAGCATGCTGGCCCGCGCCCGGCGACGCTGTCGTGAGGCCCGACTCGTGCTTGGCGATATCACGTCGTTCTCACTCGACGAGACGTTCGACGTGGTGATCTGCGTCTTTGACACCCTCAACCACGTCACGTCACTCGAGGGGTGGCGCGCGGTGTTCGCCCGTGTCGCGAGTCATCTCTCGCCCGGCGGGCTCTTCGTCTTCGACGTCATTACGGTCGGACGCCTGCGCGATCTCGACGAGAGCGCCGCTTGGGTTTACGACTTCGACGGCAACACACTCATCATGTCGGTCGACTTCGCGGACGAACCGCTGGCGCGCTGGAACATCAGGGTCTTCGAGGGTACGGGAGGTGACGTGTTTGAGTTGCACCACGAGATCATTAGCGAGCTGGGCGTCGCACTCGACGACGTCCGTGCCCTGCTCGCCGGGGATTTCGAGATCCTCGACTCGGGTGACGTCGAGGGTGGCCCGGCGAGCGACAACTCCGAACGTGCACTCTTCGCCGTTCGTCGACGGTGACCCGCGGTCCACACGACGTCCGTCGTCGCCCCCGAAGGGGCGACGACTAGTCCTCCGGCGCGACCGCCTCTTCGTCGTACCACTGGCGTGCGTGGTGCTTCGCCCACTCGGCCTTGACCGATCCTTTGAACATCGACACCAATTCGTCGCGGTGCGTCAACGCCATCACGACGTGGCCGACGATCACTGCGAAGAGGGCGAAGGCGAAGAAGTCGTGCGTGGCCGTCGCGCCCACGCGCCACGACAGCGGGAAGAAGCGGAACCACTGCAGGACGTAGCCGCTGGCCCACATGATCACGATGCCGGCGCCAACGAAGAGGGCATTGAGCTTCTGACCGGGATTGAACTTGTCGAGCCGCTGCGCGCCGCGCCCCCCTGGCGCGAACCACCGCAATTCCGCTCGGGACCAGTAGTTGAAGCGGCGAAGGTCGCGGCGCATGCGCCGCCCCCACGAGCCGACGAAGGAGACGAGGAGGGGGGCCGGGAGGAAGATGCCGACCCAGAGGTGGATCTCTTGGATCTCGTGTCGAGGGAACACCACGCCGAAGAACGTGCCGAAATAGAGCGGAATCCCGGTGAAGATCAACACCCCGAAACAGGCGGCGTTGACCCAGTGAACGGTCCTTTGGACGGCGTCGAAGCGCAGCAACCGCGTCGCCGCGTGGGTGCTCAGGGTCGTGCTCATGTGAGATTCGGGTTGGGATCGGTCGGTCCCGTCCAGCCGTCGAGCCACCCGTTGACCGGGTATCCGTTCTGTTCCCAGAAGCCGGGCACTTGCTGGTCGGCGACGTGAATGGATTTGAGCCACTTGAGGGACTTGTAACCGTACATCTGGGGCACCACGAGTCGCACTGGTCCGCCGTGTTCGCGCGAGACCGTCTGACCATACATCTCGTAGGCCACGATCACGTCGGGGATATGAGCCTCGTCGAGGGTCAGGCTTTCGGTGTCCGTCCCGTCGTAGGAGTCGAAACTCACCGCGATCGCGCCCTTCTGGACGCCGGCCATCGAGAGGAGGTGGCTGAGTTGCACGCCCTTCCACGACACGTTGGGAACTCGCCATCCGGTCACGCACTGGAACGCCTTGACCATCTCGATCGAGGGCAGCGCCCTCAAGTCGTCGAAACTGAGCGTCATCGGTTTGTCGACGAGGCCACCGATCTCGAGTTGGTACTTCTTCGTCGGGATCCGTGGATAGCTGCCGGTGACCGAATAGATGCGGAAGTGGTCCCCGCCGGGCAGCAGCGAGGCCAGGCCCGAGCCCAACTTGGTGGAGGCGAAGTTCTGCACGCTCTCGCCAAAGACGATTCCCCCCGCCCCCAAGGCGACGAGACCCAGGAAGAGCCGTCGACCGACGGGGGATTTCGCTATCGGTGGCGCGGCTTTGTCGTCCATTGCTCCTCCAGTACCTCAGTGCCTAGTCTCCGCACAGTCGGGGGCGTTACAGATTCTCTGACGCGACCTTCAATGGCCATACGTTACGGGACTGTCGGACGGATTGCCGCAACCCTGGAGCCGCCGTCGCCGATCACCGTGGCCGCGGACTCCCGTGGTCAAGGGGAGCGTGGGCCGTTCGCCGCACTAGGGCGCAGGCGTCGCCGCGTTTCGCCGAGGGAGCACCCACTCCGGCCGGGGGAAATGGCAGGTGTAGCCATTGGGGATGCGCTCGAGGTAGTCCTGGTGTTCGGGCTCTGCCTCCCAGAACGGTCCCGCGGGTGCCACCTGGGTGACGACCTTACCCGGCCAGAGACCCGAGGCGTCCACGTCGTCGATGGTGTCCTCGGCCACACGGCGCTGATCGTCACCGATGAAGAAGATGGCCGAACGATAACTGGTGCCGCGGTCGTTGCCCTGGCGATCGGGCGTCGTCGGGTCGTGGATCTGGAAGAAGAACTCGAGGATCTCCCGGTAGGTGGTGAGCGTCGGGTCAAAGACGATCTCTATCGCCTCGGCGTGGGTCCCGTGATGGCGGTACGTCGCGTTCGCGACGTCGCCGCCGCTGTAGCCGACGCGCGTGGACAACACTCCGGGGCGTCGGCGTATCAGGTCCTGCATCCCCCAGAAGCACCCTCCGGCCAGGATGGCCGTCTCTCGCTGGTCGCTCATCGTCATACTCCCTTGCTCGCCCTCTTGGCGTCGAGGACCTGGCGGTACTCGCCGTAGCCCTCGTCGTCGAGGTCCTCGTACGCTACGAATCTAAGGGCCGCGGAGTTGATGCAGTACCGCAGACCCCCCGCGTCGGCCGGTCCGTCGGTGAAGACGTGCCCCAGGTGGCTGTCGCCGTGGGCCGAGCGGACCTCGATGCGCTGCATGAAGAAGCTGTTGTCGCGCTCCTCGAGGATGTTGTCGGGCTCGAGGGGGGTGGTGAAACTCGGCCAACCGCACCCGCTGTCGAACTTGTGGGTCGAGGCGAAGAGCGGTTCGCCCGACACCACGTCCACGTAGATACCCGTGGCGTGGTGGTCCCAGAACTCGTTGTCGAAGGCGGGTTCGGTGGCGTTCTCCTGGGTGACGCGGTACTGCAGGGTTGTGAGGCGGGCGACCTTGTCGTCGCTGGCTGAGTAGGTCTCTGGCATGGTGGCTCCTTGTCGTTGGACAGATGTACGGTCTCGCCACGCCAGGACTCGTTACACGCGCGACCCGCGCCTAGACTCGCTCGCGCCATGGACATCCGACTGATCCGCCCCGAGGAATGCGAAGAACTCGCGCGGATCACCGTCAGCGCGTATCGCGACCTCCACTTCGGCCAACCCCTCGGCCCCTACGAGGAACAGCTCCGCGACGTCGAGGGCCGACGCCGGGATTCCGAGGTCTACGTGGCCCTCGACGAGGGCGTACTGCTGGGCGGCGTCACCTTCGTGCCCGACCGCGAGCGCCGGATGTCCGAGTTCCACGACCCCGACGGCTGCGGGATCCGCATGCTGGCCGTGGATCCCGCGCTGCAGGGACGAGGCGCCGGGCGCGCCCTCGTGGAGCGCTGTCTGCGCCGCGGCGCCGAACTGGGGCGGGCGCGCGTCATCTTGCACTCGGCCCCCGCCATGACGCTGGCGCAGGCGATGTACCTGAGGATGGGCTTCGTGCGCGCGCCAGGACTCGACGAGTACGTCGAGGAGGGCCGCGACGGCGACCCGCCGCTGCACCTGAAGGCCTTCACCAAGGAGATCTGAGTCGACGCCGGCTACTCCGTGGCGAAGACGTCGAAATCCTCCTGCTCCTCGTCGTCGAGCTCGAGCTCGCCGTGGCGTTTGGCGCTCCAGAGGTGGTAGGCCCAGAAGCCCACCGAGGCCAGGGCGAAGAGGCTGAAGGCCGTGAGCAGCGGCACCATCCCCACCGAGTGCAGCTCGGCCGCCGTGCCGCTTCCCGGTGACAGCAGGACGCCGACGTAGCCCACCAGGCCCACGACGCTGATCAGCGCCCACGCCAGGCGGTTCCAGCGCGCGACACCGTGCCCGGGGAGGAAGGGCAGGGGGAACATGCCGAAGGCCACGCTCGAGAAGCCGCCGAGGAAGACCATGTTGAGCGCGGGGTCGGCGATGACCGCCGCGATCGAGGGGTGCGCCGCGGTGGCCGCGCGAAAGACCGGGACGGTCAAGAAGAAGGCGATGGTCGCCACCACCAGGACCACCACGGAGGAGAAGAAGTGGTAGCGCCCCTCGGTGCGCAGGCTCGGCGTCGGTCGCAGCACGTAGACGGCGACCAGTCCGTAGCAGCAATTTCGCAACACTTCGCCCGGGGTCCCGCGGCGGTCACTGCGCCGCCGTCGCGGGGGGAGCGCATTCCCCGGCCGGGAGCTCGCGGGTCGGGCTTAGCATCTTCTTAGTCCCGCGATAACTCGGGTTCACCCTCGGCGTCCATACTGAAATCGCGAACCCGCAGTAGGAGGCACCATGGATTGGACCACTCACAACGACGACGACCGACCCCAGACTCCTGGGGCCGTCGAGATCCCCCTCCCCCCGCAGGCACCACCCACCGACCTGTGGGCCGCCATCGAGGACGGCTCACCGGGCGTCACCGCGACCGCGACTGACGGGCCTGGCGCCACGACCTCCGATTCTGCCAGCGACCGCTCAGCGGCGAACGCCACGGCACCTGATGGGTCCGCCGCCGCGCCCGCCCCGAGCCCCAAGGACCACACCGCGATGTGGCGCACGACCGCCATCGTGTCGACCGGGATCCTGCTCGTCGCCGCGATCGGCGGGGGCGGATTCGTCCTCGGTCGCGCCATGGACCACAACGCCCCTCGTTCGGCCTCCGGCTACTTCCCGGGTCTGCAATTGCCCTCGGGCGGCACCGGTGGTTCGGGCAACGTCACCAACCCCTTCAACGGCTTCGGCTCTCCCTTCAACGGCTTCGGCGACGGATCCGGAGGTTCACTCGTCACCCCGACGACCTTGCCCGCGAACTCCCCGTCGAGCGCCGCCGCCGCGAAGATCGCATCGAAGGTGGACGCCAGTGTGGTCGACATCACGACCTCGTCGTCCTACAACTCCTCGAGCGCGGCGGGCACCGGGATGATCCTCACCTCCAACGGCCTGGTCCTCACCAACAACCACGTCATCGACGGGGCCACGTCCATCACGGTACGCGTGGTCACGACCGGAAGGGCCTACACCGCCAAGGTGCTCGGCTACTCCGTCACCAAGGACGTGGCGCTGCTGCGCCTGGTGGGCGCCTCCGGGTTGACACCCATCGTCACCGCTGATTCCTCCAAGGTCACCAAGGCCGAGGCGGTCGTCGCCATCGGCAACGCCGGCGGCGTGGGCGGCACGCCGAGTTACGCACCCGGTGCCGTGGTCGCGACCAACCAGAACGTGACCGCCTCGGACGAGGACAACCTCACCGGGGCCGAGAAGCTCAGCGGCATGATCCAGGTGGCCGCCGCCATCGTGGCCGGCGACTCGGGCGGTCCCCTGGTCAACGTCAAGGGCCAGGTCGTCGGAATGGACACCGCCGGCTCCTCGGGCGGATCCACCATCGAGATCAACGGCGAGTTCACCTCGAACACCCAAGGCTTCGCGATCCCCATCAACACCGCCTTGTCCATCGCGCACACCATCACCGCGGGCACCTCGACCTCGGTGGTGCACGTGGGCGCGACGCCGATCATGGGCATCGAGATCTCGCCCACCCTCTCGGGCTACCAGAACTCCGGGGTGAAGGGCGTCACCATCGCCGGACTCGCCGCGGGGACTCCGGCGGCCAGGTCCGGGCTCGTCGCGGGCGACGTGATCACCGCGATCGACTCTCAGCCCGTGAGCACCCCGACCCAGTTGTCGTCGCTCGTCCAGAAGCTCGCGCCGGGCGACACGGTCAAGGTCAGTTACACGAACTCGAGCGGTGCCTCATCGTCGGTCGACGTGGCGCTCATCGCGGGACCCGCTCTGTAGGTAGGACAGGGCCGTCAACGCGATGCCCCCCCATCGCGGGGGCGACGGCCTTCAGTCCCTCTCGACGACCTGGTGACCCCCGCTCGGCGTCCACCACTCGACCACCAACTTCGTCGCGTCCTCATTGAGGTGAGTGACGACGATCTCGCGGACGTCGGCGACGAAGGCCTCGCCCTCCGGGCGACCTTCGTCCGCTTCGATTGACGTGTCGCGACGGGCGAGTCCCGAGACCTTGGCCTCGCCCGGCCACGCGGCCTCGTTCCCGGCCACCGGGTCGACCGTTGGCCCGTGGAGCGCGAAGCGCAGGTCGCGTCGCAGGTCGGCGAGTTTGCGAGAGTCCGGCATCGAAGCAAACCTCAGCTCTCCGTCGGCGAACTCGCACTCGATCCCGGAGATGCGGGGCGCTCCGCCGGCGCGAAGGGTCGCGATGGTCTTGTGGCGTCCAGCCCCGAACAACCTCTCCACCCGGCCAGCGAACTCGGGCTCCTGGGCGGCGATCTCACTCCACGACGACACGACGCACAGCCTATTGGGCCCCCGTCGCCACGGGAGCTGGACGGCCCACCGTGACGCCCCGCCGACGACCCGGGGTGGCCCTGCGAAATTCCTCCTTCGGCCACCGGGTCCACCCGGTCGATCGGTGCGACGTGAGTGACCGGGGACGAGAACGTCCCCGCCGGACCGGGGCGCGGCGACATCGGCGGGGCCGGCTCACGCGGAGTCGGCGAGGACCGGTCCCCCCTACACTGAGGCCAGGCGCCATGATCCTCGAACCCTCGACTTCGCTGACCTCGTTCGCGATCGTACGGACGCGTCTCGCGTCGAGCACCCGTCGCCCATGAGCACGACCGTCGTGCTGGTCGTCGCCATCGCGATGATCGCCCTGGTCTGGAACTGGTCGGGACGCTACGGAGGTCGCAACCGTCGCGGGACCACGTCGCTGCGGCGTGGTCCCAATTCGCACACCACGCGCCGCGGACAACCCAAGGTGGGCTTCGCCACCCGTGAGGAGGCCGAGGCCCGCGCCCGGTCGATGTCGCGACGTGGCGGCGACTCCCTGGGCGTCTACCGATGCCCGACGTGCAAGAACTGGCACGTGGGCCACCAGGGTTGAGGACCCCTGCCCGTCAGTGGTTCATCCCGCCGTGGTGGGTCACCGGACCCTCGTAGGACCAGGGGAAATCGATCCACTGCTCCGTGCGCTTCCAGCAATAGTCCGGAGTGATCACGGACTGGGGCTTCGCGTAGAGGACGGCCGAACGGACCTCGCGCACCGTCTCGGCGCAGAACTCGGTGACCATCTTGAGGGTGTGGCCCGAATCGGCCACGTCGTCGGCGATGAGCACCACCGCCCCCGAGAGGTCGACCTTGGAGGGCACGGGAGGGAGGACGACGGGCATCTCAAGACGTTCGTCGACGCCCGTGTAGAACTCGACGGACATCATGAAGGCGTTCTTCACCCCCAGGGCGTAGCCGAGACCCGCTCCGAGGAAGAAGCCACCGCGGGCGATGCTCAAGACGATGTCGGGGGCGAAACCCGAATCGCAGATCTCCTGGGCCAGGGCGCGCGTGGCGCGCCCGAAGTCCTCGTAACTCAGACGTTCACGTGAATCCACGCCAAAACGCTAGACGATTCACCACTCCCGGCCAGCGGGACCCGCGGGAGCCAACGACGTCCGACTTTGCTTAGATGGGACCATGGACTACACACCACTCGGCAACACCGGACTGCAGGTCTCGCGTCTCACCCTGGGCTGCATGAGCTACGGAGAACCCTCGCGTGGACGCCAGCAGTGGTCGCTCGGGCGCGACGACGCACTGCCCTTCTTCCGCCAGGCCCTCGACCTGGGCATCAACTTCTTCGACACCGCCAACGTCTACTCCGACGGCAGCTCCGAGGAGATCACCGGTGGCGCCCTGCTCTCGATGGTCCCGCGCGACGAGGTCGTCATCGCCACCAAGGTCCACGGGAGGATGCGTCCGGGGCCCAACGGTCAAGGCCTGTCGCGCAAGGCCATCATGAGCGAGATCGACAACAGCCTTCGACGACTGGGCACCGACTACGTGGACCTCTACCAGATCCATCGCTGGGACTACGCGACGCCCATCGAGGAGACCCTCGAGGCGCTGCACGACGTGGTGCGAGCCGGCAAGGCCCGCTACATCGGAGCCTCGTCCATGGCTTCGTGGCAGTTCGCCCAGGCCCTCTACGTGGCCGACCTCAACGGATGGACCCGTTTCGTCTCGATGCAGAACTACTACAACCTCCTGTACCGCGAGGAGGAGCGCGAGATGCTCCCGCTCTGCGACGACCAGGGCATCGGGGTCATCCCGTGGAGCCCCCTCGCGCGAGGACGGCTCACCCGCGCCTGGGACGCGACCACGGCGCGCTCGGAGAACGACGAGTTCGGCAAGAGCCTCTACGGCGAGGTCGACAAGCCCGTCGTGGACGCCGTCGTGCGGATCGCGCAGGCCCGTGGGGTACCACCGGCACAGGTGGCCCTGGCCTGGGTGCTCACCAATCCCGTCGTCACCAGTCCGATCGTCGGCGCGACCAAGGCCCAACACCTCGACGACGCCGTCGCCGCCCTCAGTCTCGAACTCGACGAAGATGAGGTCGCCGCCCTCGAGGAGCACTACCGCCCCCACGAGGTGCTCGGACTGGCCGCGGCGCCCTCGCGTCGCTGAGACCAGCGTCGTCGACGACGAGAGGGACCACCATGTGCCGAAACATCACCACGCTCCGGGGTCTCGAACCCCCCGCCTCGGCCGACGAGGTCCGCGACGCCGCCCGACAGTTCGTGCGCAAGGTCGGGGGTATCACGACACCCACCCAGCTCGACCGTGACGACGTGCGCCGCTGCGTTGAAGGGATCGCCCGCCTCATCGAGGAACTGTTGGCGTCACTGCCGCCGCGTCGCACCGCTCCCGCCGGTCCGCCGAGTCGTCGGCGACCCGCAGCCGCGCCACCGCGGAGCGAGGGTGGCTGAATACTCCCCCCCTGTATAGTGGGACTAGCGAAAGGAGGTGTCGTGTTCATCCATCGACCCTTCGGTCCCTACGTCGGCGGCTTCGCCGACCACGGTGTCAGAGTTGTGGCCCTCTTCATCATGGTCGCCCTCTGGGTCGTCGTCGCGCTGTTGATCGCGGCCCTGGTCCACGCTTATCGTCACGGACGCCACGGTGTCGCCCACGCGAACGGGGCCGGGCCGGAGAAGTCCCCCTCAAGTCCCGCCGTCGATATCTTGAGGGAGCGCTTCGCTCGTGGCGAGATCTCCGAAGAGGAGTTCACCCGGCGACTCACCGTGCTCAAGGGAAGTTGAGCAACGCCTCCTCGTGTCGCCGACTTCGCGTTGACGTCGCCGCATCTGGGGGAACGACAAGGAGGCAGTGTGGACGCGCCGGGCTATCACGATGACAAGCGGGCCATTCTCGCGCGGCTAAAGCGCGTCGAGGGTCAGACGCGAGGCCTCCAGAAGATGATCGAGGATGATCGCTACTGCGTCGACGTCCTTCAGCAGATCTCGGCGGTCACCCGCGCACTCCAGGGCGTCGCCCTGCACCTGCTCGACGAGCACCTGGGCCACTGCGTCGCGCACGCCGTCGAGGCGGGCGGTGAGGAGAAGCGGGCCAAGCTCGCCGAGGCCTCGGTCGCCATCGCGCGCCTCGTGCGCTCCTAGGTCTCGTGACGCACGTCGTCGCACTGGTCGGGCGTTGCCTGCGCGAGAGCGGGCTCATGTTCTGGGAGACCCTCTGGGCCCTGACTCTGGGCTTCGCACTCTCGGGAGCGGTCCAGGCCTTCGTCTCCAAGGACGAGATGCGCTCGCAGTTCGGCGATCACCGACCTCGCGCGGTGCTGCGGGCCGCCGGCTACGGCGTGGTGTCGTCGAGTTGCTCCTACGCGGCCTCCGCCATGTCGAAGTCGCTCTTCGCGCGCGGGGCCGACTTCACCACCGCCATGGTCTTCATGATCTCGTCGACCAACCTGGTGGTCGAATTGGGTCTGGTGATGCTCGTCCTGCTGGGCTGGCAGTTCATGCTCGCGGAATTCGTCGGAGGACCGGTGATGATCGCCCTCCTCGCCCTCGCGGGTTCGGCCGTGTTCAGCGCTCCGCTGGTCGCTCGGGCCCGCCAGCGCGTCCTCGCCCTGTCCACCCACCGTGACCGTGGGGACGACGACGCCCCCGAGCGTTCGCCTCGGAGTATCGAGGGGTGGTCCAACGCCGCCACCTACGCGGTGGCGGACGCGACCATGCTGCGGCGAGAGCTGGCCATCGGCTACCTGGTCGCGGGAGCCTTGTCGATACTGGTGCCGAGTTCGTGGTGGGGTGCGGTCTTCCTGCGCGGTCACGGTCCGTGGACCAGCGTCGAGAACGCGCTCGTCGGCCCCCTCATCGCGGTGCTCAGTTGGGTGTGCTCGGTGGGCAACGTCCCCCTGGCCGCCGCTCTGTGGCACGGGGGCATCTCCTTCGGCGGGGTGGTCGCCTTCGTCTTCGCCGACCTCATCGCGATGCCGCTGATCCTCATCTATCGCAAGTTCTACGGCGCGGCCCTCACCGTGCGGCTGGTCGCCACGTTCTACCTCGTGATGGTGGTAGCGGGACTGGCCACCGAGCTGCTCTTTCGCGCCACCGGTCTCGCCCCCACCCGACGGACCCTCCACCTCAGCACCGCCCAGATCACCTGGAACTACACCACCGTGCTCAACGTCGCCGCCGCGCTCGTCGGCGTGGGGGTCTGGTCGCTCTCGCGGCGCACGAGCCGACGCGGATCGCGGCGGGGCTACGCCATCGATCCCGTCTGCCACATGCAGGTGCGCATCGCCGACGCCCCGGCGAGCGCACGCGTCGACGGTCGCGACTACTTCTTCTGCGCCGACCGTTGTCGCGAACGCTTCCTCGAGGGGGCCGCGACCGACCCCGTTTCCGGGACGCCTTCACCCACCCCGATCTCGCTGGGCCGTCGCTCCGGCGGGCCCGGTGGACCCCGACCAGGTGTCGAGTCCGTCGACCCGATATGCGGCATGACGGTCACCACCGAGGGCGCTGCGGCCCATCGACGCTCCCACGACCAGGACGTCTACTTCTGCAGCATCGACTGCGCCGCAGCCTTCGACGCACGCCAGGCGTCGCCCGACTGAGGCACCGGAACGGGCGAGACACGTCACCAAGAGTTCGCTGTCTTATTGAAAGTTCTTCCTACTAAGGTGGCCCTATGACGACCTTCGCCGAGGCTCCCACCCGTCGCCAGCGAGTTCGAGCGGCCTTCTCTCCGCGCGAATGGCGCCACCTCTACTCCATGTTCGGCTTCATCGTCTTGCTCCACGTCCTGGGCTGGGGCCTCTTGGTCTACGCGTCCTCGCAGCACTTCGGACTGGGGTCGCACAAGATGCTCGGCGTGGGCACCGGGGTCCTCGCCTACACCCTGGGCATGCGCCACGCCTTCGACGCGGACCACATCGCCGCCATCGACAACACGACGCGTAAGTTCATGGCCGAGGGCAAGCGGCCCATGTCGACGGGCTTCTTCTTCTCACTGGGTCACTCCACCATCGTCTTCGTGCTCACCCTGATCCTCGGACTCGGCGTGCACGAGCTCGGCGGGCAGGTCCGCAACGCGAACTCCCCCCTGCACCACTTCGGCGGCCTCGTCGGGACCCTCGTCTCGGGAACCTTCCTCTACCTGATCGCCATCCTCAACCTGATCATCCTGGTGGGCATCGTGCGACTGTTCGTCGAGATGCGCCAGGGCCGCTTCAACGACGCCGAGCTGGAGAAGCACCTCGACGCCCGCGGCTTCATGATGCGCTTCTTCGGGCGCTTCGCGCGCAGCGTGGACGCCCCCTGGAAGATGTACCCCATCGGCGTCCTGTTCGGGCTCGGCTTCGACACCGCCACCGAGGTCGCCTTCCTCGTGCTGGCGGGCACCAGCGTGGCCGCCGGACTCCCGCTGTGGGCTCTCCTCAGCCTGCCGCTCCTCTTCGCCGCCGGCATGAGCCTGCTGGACACGATCGACGGCTCGTTCATGAACTTCGCCTACGGCTGGGCCTTCTCCAAGCCGGTGCGCAAGGTCTATTACAACATCGCCATCACCGGCCTGAGCGTCTTCGTCGCCCTCTACATCGGCACCCTGGAACTGATGCAGGTGCTCGCGGGACAGCTGAAGCTGACCGGCGGACTGTGGGACTACGCGGCCAACTTCAACATCAACGCCGCTGGCTTCACCATCGTGGGCATCTTCGTGGGCGTGTGGGCCTTCGCGCTGCTGTACTGGCGCTTCGGGCGCGTGGAGCAGCGGTGGGAACACGCCGCGCTCCGGGCCCAGGAGGCGCGCGGTGAGCGACCCGACCTCCACTCGGCGGGCATCACCCTGGGCGAGGTCCACCGGCCCTTCACCATCGACGAATAGGCGCCGCCCTCAGGGTCGACTGCCTCGAGCGGACCTAGAATGTCGCGAGAGTTGCGACGGGGTCGCACACCGGGAGGGCACGTGGTGAGTCGCGACAATCGAGGAATCGGGCGGCTCTCCTTCACCCTGATCTCCGTCTACTCCCTCCTCATCATCGCCGCCGTCGTCACCTTGAGGGTCGGGGTCGGCACGTCCCCTCACAGCCACACCACCACGACCACGATCCCGCCCTATTCCCTGGGTCCCGACGGAGTGCGGTCCGCCGCCGTCATCGAGGAGAACGAGCTCCCCGGGACGACGGCGTGGAAGATCGCACCGGGCACCTCGCCCACCGCCATCCAGGGCTTCGCCACCGCCACCCAGGCCCAGGTGGGCCAGAGCGTCGACATCTACGTCACGACCAAGGCTCCGACCTTCGTCGTCGAGGCCTTCCGCATGGGTTGGTATCAGGGCAAGGGCGCTCGTCTCATCTGGCGGTCGCCGATCGGCATCGGCGTCGACCAGCCCCCCTGCACCGTGGACACCTCGGTCAACATGGTCAGCTGCTGGAAGTGGAAGATCTCGGCCATCATGCCGATCACGCTGAAGTTCCCGCCCGGTGACTATCTCCTCAAACTGGTCACCAACACCAACGAATCCAGCTATATCCCCCTGACCATCTGGGACCCCCACAGCACGGCGACCTACGTCGTGATGAACCGACCCCTCGTCGAGCAGGGTTGGAACACCTACGGCGGCTTCTCGTTCTACGCGGGCGTCGGACCGTGCATCATCGACAGCTCCTCCTACCCAGTGTGCAACCGGGCCCGGGTCGTCTCCTTCGACCGTCCCTACGACACCGGCAACGGCGCCTCGGATTTCCTGACCAACGAATATCCCCTGGTGGCGCTGATGGAGAAGGAGGGCCTCGACGTCACCTACATCACGGACATCACCCTGTCGACCTACCCCGACGTGCTCGCCCACCACAAGGTGCTGGTCTCGCTCGACCACGACGAGTCGTGGACCTACGAGGAGCGCCTGGCCCTGCAGACCGCCCAGGCCCACGGTCTCAACGCCATCTTCTTCGGTGCGGCGGCGATGGTGCGCCACGTGCGCCTGGAGCCGTCGATCCTGGGTCTCAACCGTCAAGAGATCGACTACCGCAACTCGGCGGAGGACCCCCTCAACGGCAAGGCCCCCGGCGTGCAGGTCACCGGGAACACCTGGGAGGTCCCGCCGGCCAGCTGGTCGCCGATCTCGCAGATCGGTGACGAGTACAGCGGTTACCTCAACCCCAACATCTTCGTGCCCATGGTGGTGACCGACGCCAGCTCGTGGATCTACCAGGGGACCGGGCTCACCAACGGGAGCGCATTGCCCGACGTCATCGCGTCGGACTACGACCACGTGATCCCCTCGGGAGAGCCCGCGAACCTCGAAGTCCTGGCCCACTCGCCAGTCCCCGTGAGCGAGGGGACCGCCAGTGGCGAGACCTGGGACGGAGCGAGCTACTCCGACATGGTCTATTTCACCAATCCCGTCTCCCACGCCGGCACCTTCGACAGCGGCAACAACGTCTGGGTCGGCGACCTCAACAGTTGCTCCCCGGGCTACGCGCACTGTTCGATCCCCTACATCGTGGCCATCACCAACAACATCTTGCGAGTTTTCGGTCAGGGTCCCGCCGGGTTGAGCGAGCCCTCGGTGTCGAACCTCGCCACCGTCAGCCCCGCGGGATCGTGATGCGGTGGTCTCGTCCCGACCCTGAGCTACGACTTCGACGCGTGTACAGTCGGTCCATGGTGAACAACGCGCCAACGCCCTCTCGAGCGCCGCTCGCCCCTCGTCGATGACCCTGCTCGACGATCACGCCGCGCCAGCTCGCTCCGCGAGGAGACCTTCGCTCGGCGACGCGGTCCCGCTGTGGGCGGCCGTGACCCTGGCCGTCGCCGTCGTCCTCGTGGAGTCCGCCCTCTACTTCTTGCACATCCGCCACCAGACCGGCGCCTTCGGCGACCTCATGGGGCGGGTCACGAACTTCGAGGACCTCAAGTCCAGCGGGAACATCTACACGAATTTCGCGATCGAGGGCTTCACCTACCCGCCGGGCGGCATCTTGCTGCTGTGCCCCATCGTGCTGGTCCCGGTCGCCTACGTCGGCGCCGCGTGGACCGTCGGAGCACTCGGGTGCCTCCTACTGAGCTTCTACTTCGTTGACCGCCAGGTGCTGCACCTGGGCGACTCCGCGGCTCTCCTGCTCGCCAGCGCCTTAACCATCGTCTCGCCCATCCTGTGGTCCTCGGTCTACGACGTGCTCTTCTGGGGCCAGGTGGGGGCGGCCCTCACCCTCCTCGTCGTGGCGGACCTGCTGGTGGTTCGCGGCTCGATGCAGGGTGTGCTGGTCGGTCTGGCCACGACGCTCAAGATCTATCCCGGCGTCTTCATCGTCGTCTGGCTCGTTCGTCGCCAGTACCGCCAGGCCGTCGTCGCCATCACCACCGTCGCCGTCACCACGGCGGTGGCCTTCGTCTTCTGGTACGACAGCAGCGTCTCGTTCTTCCACAACGAGCTCGTTGGCAACCAGGAGCTCGCCCACTTCTCGACCTACACCACGGCCCAGTCGAGTTCGGGCGTCGACGACATCTTCTTTCGACCGCCCTACTTCCTCGGGCACCTGTCGGCCACCAACGCGATGGTGGTCGCCGTGCTCGTCGGCCTCGTGGGACTGGTGGCGGCCTTCGGCGCGTGGCGGCGCGGTCACGAACTGACAGCGATGACACTGACCTTGGTGGTCTCGACGATCAGTTCACCCATCGCCTGGAATCACTACTTCGTCTTCCTTCCCCTCCTGCTCTTCGTGCCCAAGGAGTTGGGGTGGCGAAGCTGGACCACCTACGCGGCCTACTTCGCCTTGGCCGTCAACGTCGTGCCGTGGCACCGATGGCAGCTCGCCGGCGCCATCCAGATCCTGATGCCGGCGGGGCAGCGCCATCTCTCCTGGGTCGCCCAAAACGCCACCCTGGTCTCGATGCTGCTACTCATCGCGGCGGCCACGGCCGAGTTCTGGCCGAGGCGCTCGGTCACCTCTCCACGGCGACGTCGGGCGGCGGAGCACGGTGAGGGCGAGCCCGCGCTGACGCGCTAGGCCCCACTCGCGCACGTCAATAAACGTTGGGCAGGAGTCGCAGGACTTCGCTCGACAGCCCCCACAGGACGCCCAGCACCACCGGAGTGCACACGATCCACGCGCGCCACCAGGCCCAGCGCGACCACAGCCACACGACGCCGACCGCCGCCGCCAGGACGGCCTCGAGCCAGAGGATCACGTAGGGCCAGGCATTGGTATCACCGTGACCCTGGACCTCCGCGGTCGTGACGACCAGGGGACGCCCCGCGGGTGCGGCGACCGTCGAACCCACCAGCGCCGCGTCCACGTAGTAGAGCCGCGTCGGGTCGAGGGCCCCGAACCAACCCGAACCGGTGGAACTGACCAGCGTCAACATCGAACCGCTGACCGGCAGGTCACGCAACCGGCTCCCCGCCCCACGATGGTCCGTCACCACGTAGCGGAAGTCCCCCTGCGCCGTGGTGACCTTGATGACGTCGCCCGCCTTCAATCGGGTCAGGGTGGAGAATGGTGCCCCCGCCGTGACGCTGCGCCCGAAGAGCAAGGAGTCCCCGCGCTGACCGGGCAACGGGGAGTCCCGGAGGTGGCCCGGGCCGAGCAGTGTGGTCCCCGACGACGTGCCCTCGACGACCACGAGGTTCTCGAAGCCGGCCGCGCGCGACGAGAGGATGGCCACGGGCGTCCCCGCGGCCATCACGCCACCCGACGGTTTGGCGAGCGGACTCGACGGGTCGATCAGACCACGGAACTCGGCGTAGAGCTGCTGCTGGGAACGCTGCTCCTGGAAGCCGCTGAGCACAAAGGCGAAGAGCCCGAGGAACACCGACACCACGCAGAAGATCACTCCGGCGCCGACGCACAGGGCGCGCCACGACCGGACCGACGCCTCGCTCGACCCGGTCACGGTCTCGCCGGGCTCAGTGATCACGACGCTGCTCACGCGATTCTCCTACGTCGAAAGAGGGTCGAGGCGCCCAAGGCCACCGAGACCGCCAGTCCGAGACCGAAGACGACCACCAACAGTGACTGACCCGCCCCCGTACCGATGTCCGGCGTGCCGCCCAGGACGACGGCCGGTCGCGTGGTCGTGGTGGTGGGCGCCACGGTGGTCGTGGTGACGGGCACCGTCGTGGTGGTGGGCGCCACGGTGGTCGTGGTCACGGGCACCGTCGTGGTGGTCGGGGGCACCGTCGTGGTGGTGGTCGTGGTCACCGGCACCGTCGTGGTGGTCGGGGGCACCGTCGTGGAGGTGGTCGTGGTCGTCACCGTCGACGGGGGACCCGAGACGGCGGGGACGCTCCCCTTCTGGGCCGCGATGGCGCTGGCGGCCTGTGCGTCGTAGGCGACGAAGTTGGCCAGGCCGTCGGCGTCGGTGATGGGGAGGTAGCCGGGTGGCAACTGGCCCACACCCAGACCCGGGGTCTGTCCGCCCGTGGAGGCGAATTCGACGAGCTTGGCGTAGTCCTGCGCGTCAGTCGCGGGCAAGCCCGAGGTCGGGACCGCGGCGTAGACCACCATCGTGCCGGGATAGGCCTTGGCACCGGCGGCGGACGCCAGGGTCTTGTAGGGAGCCTCCCAGATCGCGTTGGTCGCGTCGGGATGGAACAACGCGACCGCGGCTTTCATCGACGCGGCGCTCGGCGTCACGAACTTGCCCGCCGTGGTCTCGAGGGCGGCGGCCTGCAAGCCGTAGCGATAGTCGTCGGCCAGTGGCGTGATCCCGATCATGAAGCGGTGCCCCACCGTTTGGCGCCCCTCGGCGACCAGCTTCTCACCGAGGGTGGTGCCGTCGATCTGCGAGCACACCGTCGTCGAATTGGCGATGGCGAACTGCATCGAGGTCGAGACGTCCTCGAGCGACGCCAGCGGCGCCGAGACGAGGGGCAGGTAGGGCACCGGGCTGTTGAAGAGACAGTCGTTGTTGTCGGACTTGTAGAACGTGGTCGGCTCGAAGGTCGACAGCAGGGGCCAGACGTTCACCGGCAGCTTGATCCCCTTGTAGGCCGGGTTCACCACCATGCCGTAGGGGTCGGGCTTGCCGTTGAGCCACGCGCGCGCCGTCGGGTCGGCGTTGATGTAGCTGGTGAGGGCCTCCATGACGTCGGAGTCGCTGGAGATCGCCATCAACTCCGACGCGGCCTCGGTCGCCGCCACCCCCTTGGCGACCCCGGGGTTGAGCTTGATGAACTCGGGATCGAGGGTGATGTTGAGGGGATTGTGCGACAGGGCCGGGTACTCCTCCTGGATCGGGAGCACGGCGGGGTAGGACTCGGTCAACAGCTTCGCGAGGAGCAACGGGGTGAGACGCAGACGTCGATACGGTTGGCCGTTGGCCCCATCGATCTTGTAGGAGATGGAGAAGCCCGTCACCGCCACGGGTGCGTTAACGACCGGTCGTCCATAGCCCCCGGGTTCGTAGAAGGACGTGAACGCCGCCTCGGACTGGCTGGTAGCCAGGAGCGACCGCGATTCGGGTTCGCCGGTCTGCACGTGGGTGAAGGTGAAGAGTTTCGGGTTCAGGCAGAAGTAGGGCTCCCACTGACCCGTCGCCTGCACCATCAATTCCGAGCCGTAGACGTCGACGATGCTCTTGTTGGACACCACCGAGCAGGCGTTGGCCGAGGTCGCGAAGCTGAGGGGCACCGAGATTCGATTCCGCCAGTTCGACGCGCTCCACCAGAGGCTCCCGCTGACCGCGAGGTCCTCCTGCCCCTGGGGCACGACCAGTTGGCCCGGCTTGAAGGCTCCGGTGGCCTCGCAGTTGGCGACGTCCGCGGCGATGGTCGCGGCGGGCAATCCCGAGGTGGCCTCGAGCGACGGGTCGCAGCTGATGCCCATGATCGGGACGGCCACCAGGGAACACGCCACCCCTTGCTGGCACCCCAATGAGGCGTTCTCGGCCGAGGTGAACACGTCGAACTGTGACGTGCCCTTTCCGTCCAGTCCGGTGACGCCGAAGGTCTCGTTGCTCGGAAAGTTCGACCCGCCCACGCTCTGTGATTCCGGCGGCTGACCGCCACAGCCCTGGGTCCCGCCGTAGTACTCGGTACCGTTGGCGGCGATGAAGGGCACCCAGTGCTGGGTGGGTGCTCCCTTGCCCAGACAGGCGAAGGGGATCGGCGTCGGCGCGTCGGCCACCTGGGCCTGGTCGGCGCTGGAGGCGAACTGGTCCAGTCGAAAGGGGGGGAAGGTCGAGTCGTAGGAGTCCTGGTAGTGCTCGCTCCAGTCCTGGGTCCAACAGGTCTCGGGGCTCAAGCGCTCGCTCAGCGGCGCCGACGTCGAATCGACGCCACGGCACTCCAAGAGGACGAAGGGGTACTCCTCCTGCTGAGCGTCGATGGAGTTCTGATCGGCGATCACTCCGCCGGTGGGGTGGGCCCCCGACCACGAGACGTCGATCTCCTGACGACCACGGAGATCGGTCGTCGGCGAGACGGTCAAGGTCACGGTGCGCTTGTCCACGACCTGCTCGACCCCGTTGACCAGGTCCTCGCGCAGGATGGTCGCGGTCTTGGTGACCGCCCCCGCACTCGCGTCAGTCGAGGCGTGCGAGGTCCCCGCGACCCCGAGGAGTCCCGAGATCGACGTGGCGGCGATCACCGCGGCGGCGAGGAGACGACGAGGGATCACGAGCGACGTCGCCTCCGCAGACGTAGCGCCACGGCGGGCGGCACGATCAACAGGGCCAAGAGGGCCAGGACGGCCAGGGGGGCGAGGTCCGCCGTCGCGCTCGAGGTGTTTTCGACGCCGAGGGACTCAGCGACCCCCGAAGCGCCCGACGGTCCCAGGACCTGACCGGTCGAGGGGTCCGAGCCCGTTGTCGATCCGCCCGTCCCGGCCGGCAGCGTCGTGGTGGTGGTGGTGGGCGACGTCGTGGTGGTCGTCCCTCCCCCACCGCCCGGCGTCGCGGTGGTGGTGGTAACACCGCCCGGCGACGTCGTGGTGGTCGTCCCTCCCCCCCCGCCTGGCGTGGTCGTGGTCGTGGTGTGGCCCGAACCGCCCGTCGTCGTGGTCGTCTCGGGCGTCGCGGTCGTCGTCGTGGTCACCGGCACGGTCGTCGTGGTCGTCGTCTGGCCCGAGGAGCACGGTCCCGCGCCGACCTTGTCACAGGACAGGGGCATCGGAGCGATCTGCGCGAGGTAGTTCGCGCTGGGGTGCCCCTCGACGAAGGTGGGATTGCCACAGGTGAGGATGCTGCGCTGGGTGAGGTCGATGTTGGGGTCGGCCGATTTCAGTTTGGCGATCTGGCCGAAGCCCGCCTCCACCAGGTTCACCGGCAGCGGGGAGTACCCGATGGGTCCGATTTCGCGTTGTCCCTGACAGATCGCGTAGTACTCGAAGTCGGCGATGGACTGGCGCTTGGCCGTGGTGATGTTGGTCTCGGGCGACGGATACGCGCCGGTGGGCTCGATCATGTACACGTAGGAGGAGAGCGGATAGGTGCGCGGGTCGCTGTCCACGTAGACGTTGTTCAGGTTCTGCAACAAGTAGTCCGGCGAAGACGGGTCCATGTTGATCTGGGCCTTCTCCAGGGCGACCGCGACGTTGTACTGGGTCGGCAACGTGTAGTAGCCCGCGGAGTTGAGCATCTTGACCACGGGGAAGTTCACGCTCAGGGCGTAGGAGTACTCGACGTAGCCGATCGAGCCGTTGGCCGAGCTCGAGGCGATGTAGTTCATCGCGGCGTTCGAGCCGTTCTGGGCGATCTGGTTCCCCTGGCGTGGGAAGTACTCGGTCATCCCGGTGTTGGGGGAGAACTTGTTCCAGATCGACGGGTACTCCGTCGCGAAGTAGCGCGTCAGCTGGGCGGTGGCGCCCGATCCCTCGGACTGGACCACCGGCGTGATCGGCAGCGACGGCAATGCCTGTCCGTTGTTGTCCTTGGTGATCTCCGGGTCGTCCCAATTGGTGATCTGGTTGGTGAAGATCTTGGTCAAGGTCTCACCCGACAGGCGCAGGTCGCGCACCTGGTGCCCGTTCAAGGTGATGTGGTACGGGAAGGAGGTGCCACCGGCGGCGATCGGCAGATAGGCGTAGTTGCGGCCGTTGGAGGTGTCCGAGACGCCGGTGACCGGGTCGACCCCCTGGTAGCCGATCGAGGTCACCGAGAAGTCCGAGGTCTTGTTGGCGAAGTCCTGTCGGCCCTGGGCGTCGCCGTCGGGGGTGTAGACGACCTGGATCCCCTGGGAGGCGACGTCGGCGACCCACTGGTTCACCGCGTTGGCGGCCCAGCTCGAGCCCGAGCCCTGGATGAGGGCGTGGGAGTCGGCGGCTCCCGAGGGCGTGGCCCCCGCGAGCAGCGCGCTCGCCAGGAGTGCGCCCACGGTGAGGCCCTTGAGTAGGTGGTGGCGGATCATCGCGGGGCTCCCTTGTCGCGTGAGAGGAATCGGGTGACCACGAAGAGCACGACGACCATGGCCAGCAGGACACTGGCGGCGCCGAAGGCGCGCGTGACGGCGGACGGTTCGTGGGTGGTGTAGGAGGTGTAGATGTACAGCGGCAACGAGTTCATCGGATTGGTGACCGGGTTGAAGTTCAAGAAGCTCGACGCCCCCGACGTGATCAGGGGCACCGCGGTCTCGCCGATGCCGCGCGCGACCGCCAGGATGGTCGCCGTGGCCAGCCCCGCGCGCGCACTGGGCAGTACGACCTTGTAGACCGTGCGCCAGTGGGTGGCCCCCAGGGCCTCACTGGCCTCGCGCAATCCGTTCGGCACGACGCGAAGCGCCACCTCGGAGGCGCGCGCGATGATCGGCACCATCGTCACCGCCATGGCCAGCGACACCGCGAGACCCGTCTTGGGCATCCCGACGTAGACGATGAGCACGACGTAGACGAAGAGACCGGCGAGGATCTCGGGCAGTGCGGTCATCGCCTCGACCACGGTGCGCACCGACTGGCTCCAGCGTCCGCCCACCTCGCTCAGGTACACCGCCGTACCGATCCCCAGGGGAACCGACGCGATCACCGCGATCGCCACCTCGATGACCGTGCCCACGATGGCGTGCAGGATCCCCCCTTGACTCAACGGCGCCGTCGGGCTCACCCCCGTCATGTCGTGGGTGAAGAAGTTGAGGTGGACGTAGGCGTGGAACCCTTGGGCGAAGGTGTAGACCACCGTCGAGAGCAGGGCCCCCACGACGATGGAGGCGGCCAGGTACAGCGTGACGGTCACCAGTCGTTCGATCACGACCTTGCGCGAGTTGGCCATGCGCAGCACCGTGGCGTAGACCACGACGAAAGCGGCGTACCAGCACACCAGGTACCCCAGCACGCCACTCAGGTTCAACAGGTGCTCGTAGATAAGGGTGACCAGCGCGAAGGAGGCGAGGAGGGCGCCGACCAGGCTCGTCCAGTCGTCGGGGGTGAGACGGCGGATCTTTCGCGGCGTGCGCGCAACGCGCGCGACGGGCGCATCGGAGGCCGCGACCGCGTCACCGGGCTCGTGCAGGGTCGTCATGGTCAGATCTCCGTGGCGGCGCCGCTGCGCGAGCGTCGGATGACGATGGCGGCACCGTAGTTGACCGCCAGGGTGATGAGGAAGAGGACGAAGCCCGCCGTCAACAGCGCCGAGAGCTGGGCCTTGGTCGCGTTGCCGAAGTTCCCGGCGATGAGCGCCGAGACCGTCTGACCGCCGGCTTCGAGGACGTGGAAATTGATCCCGTAGGCGGGCGAGATGATCACCAGCACCGCGGCGGTCTCACCCAGGGCCCGTCCCAGGGCCAGCATCGTCCCACCGATGATGCCACCCTTGGCGAAGGGCAGCACCACCGTGCGCACCACTCCCCACCGGGTGGCGCCCAGGGCCATCGCCGCTTCTCGTTCGCCCAGCGGCGTGAGGTCGAACACCGACCTCATCACCGCGCAGGCCAGGGGGATCGCCATCATCGACACCGCGAGGCCCACGATGAAGACCGAACTGGTGTAACGCGACTGTTGCCAGACCGCGGCGTTGGGATCGGTGTCGACGTGGAACAAGAAGAACCAGCCGAAGTGCTGGCTCAGCCAGCGCGAGAGGTCCATCGCCTTGGGCTGGAGGAGGAAGAAGCCCCACAGACCGTAGATGATGCTCGGCACCGCAGCCATCAGGTCGATCGCGGAGATGAGCGAGCTCTTGATCCGACGCGGCGCGAAGTCCGAGATGAACAGGGCGAACATGATCGCCAGCGGAAAGGCCACGCAGACGGCCACGAAGGCCACCTCGGCCGTACCCACGAGCACCGAGGCGATACCGATCTTGTCGATCTCGGGTTGCCACTGCGTGCCGGTGAAGAAGGCCAGGCCGTAGTGGCTCAGCGTGGGGATCGACTGCTCGCCGAGGAACAGGCCAATGGCCCCCGTCAAGACGAGGGTCGAGAGCCCAATCAGTGTCGAGGCCTTGTGGAAGATCCGGTCCGATCTCTCGAAGCCGGGGTCGAGTTGTCGGGACACACGTGACTGACGTGGCTCCAGGGTCTCTGGAGTCGAAGTGCTCACCCAAAGCCTCCACTCACGTAGTCGGCGGTTCGCGGGTCCTGCGGTGCCGAGAACAGTTGGTCGGTCGATCCCTGTTCGACGATGCCCCCGGGCTCACCCGGCTCGGCGAGGAAGAAGGCGGACCACTGCGAGACGCGCACCGCCTGGGCCAGGTTGTGGGTCACGATCACGATCGTCATCGTCTTGCCGAGTTCACGGATCGTGTCCTCGATCCAGCGCGTCGACATGGGGTCGAGAGCCGAGCAGGGCTCGTCCATCAACAGCACGTCCGGCTTGTTCGCCAGGGCCCGCGCGATGCACAGGCGCTGCTGTTGACCGCCGGAGAGGGCCGAACCCGACGTCTCCAAGCGGTCCTTCACCTCGTTCCACAACCCGGCCCGCGTGAGCGATTCCTCGACGAGGGTCTCGCGGTCGTGTCGGCTGATCCGCGTTCCGGTGAGGACGAGTCCGGCCGTGACGTTGTCGGCGATCGACATGGCGGGGAAGGGGTTCGGCTTCTGGAAGACGATGCCGATCCGCTGGCGAACCGAGGTCACCCGATGTCCGGGGGCGTAGATGTCCTCTCCGTTGAGCAGGACCTCACCGGCCATCTGGGCGCCGGGAACCGCCTCGTGCATACGGTTGAGCACCCGCAGGAACGTGGACTTGCCACAACCCGACGGACCGATCAACGCCGTCACCGTTGCCGGCTGCATGCGCAGGTTGACGTTGTCGATCACCAGGCTCGACCCGAACCACGCCGCCACGTCCACCGCCTCCAAGGAGGCGGCCGCCGTCACGGGGCTGCCTTCGATCATCGTTGACGTCATGACTTCCTCCTCCGTCATCACCGCGCTCACTGCTTCACCGTCACCTTCACCGTGGCGGATGTGGCGACCTTGTAATCGGCCCCGGTCGAGGGGGCGAAGACGGCCTTGAGGACGTGGTGAGCCACGCTCAGCGACTTGGTGACCAGCACCGCGCGGCCCTTGGCGACCTTGACCGACGCGAGTTTCTTGGTCCCGTCGAAGAAGGAGACCGAACCGCCGGCCCGCGAGGGCGAGAGCGACGCCGTCAACGTGACGGCGGCCCCCTTCGTCACGACACCCTTGGACGCCTTGAGGGCGATCTTCGTGGCGACCGCCTTGAGCGTGTAGGAGCTCGTCGCCGACGTCGAGGAGGAATAGTCCACGGCCGTCGCGGGCGTGAACACGGCCTTGAGTTGCTGGACCCCGCCCGGCAGGGCCGTGGTGGAGTACACCGCCTGACCCGAGAACGGCACCTCCGAGGTCAATTGCGTGTTGCCGTCATAGAAGGCCACCGAACCCGCGGCACTCGAGGGCGAGACCGTCGCGGTGATGGTCACCGAGGAACCGTAGCTGGCACTGGCGGGCGAGACGTTCAGTTTGGTCGTCGTCGCCACGGGGGTGACATCGAAATTCACCACCGGGGAGTCGGAGGACGTGTACGCCCCGGTGTTGGAGGGCACGAACTCAGCCGTCAGCGCCTGTGAACCACCGGGCAGGTTCGCCGTGTCCAGGCTCGCCGTGCCGTTGACCACGGGCGCACTGCCGATCGTGGTAGTGCCGTCAACGAAGTTGACCGATCCCACCGCTGTCGAGGGTGTCACCGTGGCCTTCAGAGTGACGGTCGACGTGAAGGGCGAACTGCTCGTCGGCGTCGTCGACAGACTGGTGGTGGTCGTCACCTGGGCACCCAATGAGTACTCGACGGACCAGGTCGAGCCCGTCACCACGATGTCGGCGGAGTCGTAGGTCGTGGTCGCGGACTTGCCGGCCACCGAGGTCTTCAAACGAAGCTGGTAGACCCCCTGGTACCCCGCGGTCTTCGAGTTGTTGGGGAAATTGGCCTCGAGGTTGGCGATGGTGAGGTCGTTGCTCTGGCCGGTGACCACCGGCGTCCCCGCGGGAAGGCTCTGGATCGCCGACGGCGCGGAGTTGTTCGGGTACGTCGTGGCTCCGGAGAGGAGGTCGCCGCTCCAACTTCCCGGGGCCTGGCCGTTGACCGGGAGATAGCCGAAGAGCGTCGCCTTGGTGTCGCCGGAGCGGATGACGGTGGTTCCAGCCACGTAGGCGGCGATCGGCGAGTCAGTGATCGAGCCCCCCGTGATGACGTTGCCCGCGGCGTCGTAGAAGACGAGACCGCCCACCGAGTTGGCGTCGGGCTCCCAGGGCGGAACGGTTGCGGCTCCGCTGGGTGAGGCGGCGCTCACGTTGCCGACGACGGTGACGACGCCAATCGCACCGACGCTCATCAGCAGCGAGAGGATCGCAGAGGTTGAACGACGCAGGAATGAATTCATTGGTTAGGGCCTTTCTGGTTCAGAGGTTTCATCGGAAGCGACTTTGACGCGAGAACGACGGCCGAGCAGGAACGCGACGATGACGAGCACGGCGGCGCCGATGCTGATCCACCACCACTTCGCCGTGGACCTCGACGAACCCGTGGGGAGCGCTGTCGAAGTGGTCGTGGTCGTGGTCGGTCCCGTGGTGGTGGACGTCGTGGAGACCGACGTGGAGGTGGTGGTGGAGCCGAGGGTGGTGGTGGAGCGTGCGACCGTGGTGGACGTGGTGGACGTGGTGGAGCCGGTGGTCGCCGGCGACGTGGTCGATGTCGTGTGCGACCCGATCGTGGTCGTCGGCAGGAGGATGGTCTCGATAGAGATGGCCCGGCCGGCGTGACAATTGACCACGCCACCATCAAGGGCGTGCCAGGTCGAACCGGTCACCTGGATGTCGAGGGTCGGGTAATGACGCGAGTAGACGGGCTCGTCGGAAGTATCGAGGTAGAGGCGCAACTGAACCAGTCCGTCCCAGCGAGGTGGGAAATCACGAACGAAGTTCGCCAGGGACATGTCGCCGGTGGTTGCCGCCGCCATGGGATGTGACGGATTGGAGTACCGCGAGGAAGCCGTCAGCGCCTCACCACTCCACAGACCCGGGTCTTCGCCGTTGATCGGCTGGTAGGCGACCAGGACGGCGGTTCGGTAGCTGTTGTTGTAGGGCGCCACGGCGGGCTGGGTCGACACCACTCGCCAGGCGAAGGGAACGGTCGCCGTCGAACCACTAGTGACCTGCTGGCCGGCCTCGTCGCAGATCCCGAGGTAGCCCTGGGCCGCCGGGTCCTGAAAGGGGGCCGACGCCGCGTGGGCGGGTGTCGCCAGCAAGGCCGCCACGGCCAGGGAGGCCAGCGAGACGATGGTCCATGCGCGAGGCCTCACGCCGCACTCCCGTCGGTCGGCTCCGTCGCCGCCAGCGCACGAGCTCGGCGGCGGCGCAACTCCCACCAGGCCAGGGCGATCAGGATCAACACGAGAAGGACACCCAACCACGGCACCGTCAACACCCATGCGGAGGCGCTCGCCGAGACGCTCTGACGCAGACCCTGGACGGTGACCAGGGAGCCCGAGGCTCGAACCACGACATGGGTCACGAACTGCGGCCACAGGCCCGGGATCGTGGCGGACTCGCTCAAGACCGTCCCGGGCAGGACAATTGGGTTGACCTTCAAGGTCGCGCTGGCGTGGTCGGCGATCGGACCGCTGGCACTCACCCGCTGGCCGAGCGACACGTTGACGTTGCCGATGTTCTCCACCTGGTAGGACACGTGCAGAACGTCGTGCTGCCAGGGCTCGAGTCCACCGCTGACCGAAGCATGCAGGTTCATGATTCGCAGTCCGGTGCGTGTCGCTCCGGCCACCATCACGTAGAGACGGACCCCGACTCGCTGGTCCAGGACGATCCTCTTGCCTGACTTGTCGGTTCCCACCACCCGGAGGCTGGCGAGGATGGCGCCCACGTGATCGCCGGGCGAGGCATTGTCCGGGACGCGCAAGACGAAGGGAAGGACACTGTGCGAGGGTCCGTCGGCGCCCGCCGGTGCCAAGGTCACCGACTCGTGTGACCGGTCGAAGTGCACCCACGCCCCCACCCCGACCGACTTCTGGGTTGGCAGGAGGAGTCCGAAGCCACCGCTGGACGCCTGGACCGCGTCGGCGGCGTAGACGCCCAAGGTCAGGGGTGACGCGGAATAGTTGAAGATCTCGACCGAGTCGGCCACGCTGGCCCCCTCGGTCACCCCGAAGGTGAAGTCCGGGGCGGCGATGGCCGATCCGAGAGGTGTGGGTAAGATCCCGAAGGTGAGACGACTCGTCGCGGCCCCGGCGGCTGGCGCGACAGCGAGGAGTGCTGCGACCACGGACGCCACCAGAGACACGGCGAAAGTGCGGCTCATAGGTCGGCGTCTCCTTGGTTGACTGAACGATCCGGTGGGCGCTGACGACCTTCCGGAAATGATATTCTCTAGTTTATCAATATTCTCTAGTGAAGAACTAGTGAATAGTTTACGGCCCCCCTTCCTTCCCCGTGCAGCGAGACCGGGTCCCGGCGACATTGTCGCCGGGACCCGGTCTCTCACCTTGTGAGGTTCCGAAAATCTACGAAACAGTCAAGGTGAGGGTCGCGACGTACAAACCGGGGGGAGTCGACGTCGGCGAGGTAAGGGTCAAGACCCCATCGATGTAGACCGAACCGGCCCCAGCACTCGCCGAGGCGAACTGGTGAGGACTTCCACGCAGTCCGTCCGACCCCGCGGCGGTGGCCGAGTAGACGGAAGAGTTGGTGACACTCGACGTGCTCACCGATCCCGCCTGCAGGGCGTTGCCGGAGATGTAGGAGGGCGTGACGTTGGTGAGGGTCAGGTTCTGTCCGTTGATGACGCCACCGGTCCCGTTGGAGAAGTCCGTGACCGTCGCGGTCGCGGTCCACGCCAGGTCACCAGCCCGAGTGTCGGTGATGGTGACACCCTGGCTCGGGTTCGACGGGCTGCCGAAAGCGGCCGAGGCCACGAAGGCCGTAGCCGTCGAGTTCAGCGTGGCGGCACCCAGGTTGAACGGGTTGGCCGAGCTGTAGGGCGTCGAGATGGTGAGTCCACCAACCGGGATCGAGGTGTCGATGGAGCCGACCGCCGGTGTCACCGCCGGTGTCGTGGCCGTGAAGGCCACCGCCGAGGACGTCGA
Organism: uncultured Actinomycetes bacterium; assembly: GCA_903860745.1. Lineage (GTDB taxonomy): Bacteria > Actinomycetota > Acidimicrobiia > Acidimicrobiales > RAAP-2 > RAAP-2. The sequence goes on from CAIORQ010000001.1 coordinate 61,999, forward strand.
CGTGTTGTACGTCGCCAGGTCGGCCGGGGTGAACACCGCCACCAGGTTGTGGGTTCCCACTGCGAAGGTGCTGTAGTTCAGCGTCGCCGAGCCACCGCTCGCCAGGCTCTGTGTCCCGAGAAGGACGGAGTTGCTGGTCACGTCGCCCGTCGAGTCGGTCCCGTCGTCGTAGAACTTGATCGTGCCCGCACCGGCGGCCAGCGCGGCCGACGTCGCGGTGTTCGTGACGTTGGCCGTGATGCCCACCGAGGTGTAGGCCGCGGCACTCAGTGGGTTCACCGAGAGTGCGGTCGTCGTACCGGCGGCCGGAGCGGGGTTGATGGTGTAGGACGCGGTACCCGTCGAACCCGAGTAGGCGAGGTTGGTGGCGGGGGTGAACACGGCGCTGAGGGAATCGGTCCCGACCGGCAAGGTGCTGGTCGAGAGCTGCGCGGTACCTCCCGAGACCGTCACCGGCGCTCCGAGTGCCACACCACCGTTCTCGAACTGGACCGTTCCCGACACCGACGGACTGACCGTGGCGGTCAGGGTCACCGAGGTGCCCGCGGTCTGCGGGCTGGTCGGCGACGCCGTCAACACGGTGCTCGTCGCGTTCAGCGTGGGTGTCGGGTAGTCGACGCTCCACGTGGCGCTCGCACCCGTGCCGCTGATCGCGATGTCGACGGAGTCGTAGGTGGTCGTCTGTCCGAGACCGGCGCCCGTCGTCTTCAGTCGCAGTTCGTAGATGCCGGCGTAGCCGTCGGAGGAGGTGTCCGTGTTGGGGTAGTTGGCCGCCAACTGGGCGACGCTCTCGTCACCGCTGGCTCCGGTCACGACCGGCAGGGTCGCGCTGGCCAGGGCCCCCGGGGCCGAGGTGTTGGGGTAGGTGGTCGACGAGCTGAGCTGGTCGCCGCTCCAACTTCCCGGGGCCTGGCCGTTGACCGGCAGGTAACCGAGAAGCGTGGCCTTGGTGTCACCGGCGCGAGGAGCGACGGTGCCCTCGACGTAGGCGGCGATGGGTGAATCGGTGAGTTTTCCGCCGGTGATCTGCTGTCCGGACGCGTTGAAGAACAGAATCGTTCCAACGGAGGAGGCTTCGGGCTGCCAGGGCGGCGTGCCCGCGGCAGAGGCGACGCCCGATACGCCGAGAGTGAGGATTCCACCCGCACCGGTCAAAATGACCGTCGCCAGGGTAGAACGGATTAGTTTCTTCATGGGTCAGTTCCTAACTTTTGTTTTCTGAAGTTGACAAGGGGATGGGTGTTCTGTACAGCAGGACTGCGACTGGCCTCGGGGCCGGGCTAGGGGATTTTTCAGAGCTCCCTAGCCCGGCCTCTTCTCACGTCCCCACTACGAGTGGGCGGCTCCGAGGTACTGGTAGTTCGGCGTCACGCCGGAGGCGGTGATGAGAGCCTTGGCCGCATTGCTCGCGAAGTACGGCGTCGAGCCACCCGGGTTGTAGAAGAGCGTCTGGGCGAAGTTACGCGTCCCCCCGGGCTGGAAGATCGTGGTCGAGTTCTGGTCGTTGGCGCGGTAGATGGCGTAGTCGGTGATGCCGACGTTGAGTGACGCCGAAGAGTCAGGCGCCGTACCCGTCAACAAGTTGATGCCCGCGGTGAGGGGCGTCTGCGTCGTGCCGAAGGCGTTATTGGGGTTCTGGAAGTAACCGTCGTTGAACAGGATCAGACGAGCCTGCGAGAAGGGAACGATGGCGTCCGCCGGGATCGTCGCACCGGTGATCGCCGTGGGGTCGTTCTGCTCGACGGTGGTGTAACCCGAGAGCGTCGGAGCCGTCCCGCCGTTGGCCGTGGTAAGGGCGGCGTAGAACGACTTGTAGATCGCCGAGCTCGTCGGCGGCAGGAGCGGGATGATGGTGTCGGTCGAGGTGTCACCCGGCAGCTGGTTCCACTTGGTGATCTGGCCGGTGTAGATGCCCAACAACTCCGCCGGCGACAGGCCCGCGGGGGCGTTGGTGGTCGAGTTCACCGCGATCTGCACGGCGTCGGTGCCGATCTCTACGACATCGAGCCCACCCACGCCCGACGCCGAGCTCTGCTGGGCGGTGGTCGGGAGCGACGAGGAGAAGATGAAGTTGATGGTGGTCTCGTTGGGGTCGTTGATCAACGCGGTGATGGCGTTGCCCGAGGAGCTGATGCGCTGCACCGGCTTCTGGCCCGCGCGCAGGACCACGGTCGGGTTCAGCTGGACCGTGGTGGAGCCCTTGGCGTAGGTGGAGCGTCCATTGGCGTCAGCGGTGGCGTTGAAGGTCACCAGACGGTTCACGGTCGCCGTGGCGTTGTAGCCGACGTCGCCGTTGTAGTCACCGTCGGCGAGGAACGATGCGGCGTACTGCGGCGTGTCACCACCGACCGCGACGACGTCGCCCGGCTGGGGCGCGTAGTCGGCGTTGGCCGTACCGGTGATGACGAGGGGCACGGCACCAGCCACCAGCAAGGTGGCCAGGCCTAATTTCAGATTCTTGTGGAACATCGGGGGTCTCCTAATCTCAAGGTTTTGAGGACTCTGAACAGCGGGCACTGAGTCGAAACTCAATAGTTGACAAGGTAACATATATTTTCCAGTGAAATACTAGAAATTAAGACTTTCGACAAGATTTCAAGAAGAATTCACTCTTGACAGCGTCATTACAAGGAGTCTCCCGTTCGCCGGGAGGCCCGCTCAGCCGAAGCGACCGAGCGTGTAATCCAGGGTCCGTGAGTCCTTGGGGTCGTTGAAGATCTTTTCGGTGGTGTCGAACTCGATGAGCTCGCCCGTACGGTCCTCGGCCATCAACAAGAAGGCGCAGTTGTCCGAGACGCGATTGGCCTGTTGCATGTTGTGGGTCACGATGACGATGGTGACGAACTGCTTCAGGACGGTGACGAGTTCCTCGATCTGCTTGGTGGCCACGGGGTCGAGCGACGCGGTGGGCTCGTCCATCAAGAGCACCTCGGGTTCCACGGCCATGGCCCGGGCGATGCACAGACGCTGCTGCTCGCCCCCGGACAAGGTGGCGGCGGGCGCCTTGAGGCGGTCCTTCACGGAGTCCCACAGGGCGGCCTCGCTCAGCGCCTTGTGCGCCGACTCCTCGAGGAAGTCCTTGTCCTTCACGCCGATGAAGCGCAGGCCCGCCACCGCGTTGTCGTAGATCGACATGGTGGGGAAGGGGTTGGGTCGCTGGAAGACCATACCGATGCGACTGCGTAGGACGGTGATCGGCACCGAGGTGCGGTACAGGTCCTCGCCCTCGAGGAGGATCTGCCCGGTCACCGTCGCACCCGGCGTCAACTCGTGCAGCCGGTTCATGGCCCGCAACAAGGTGGTCTTGCCCGATCCCGAGGGACCGATGAGGGAGGTGACCTTGTTGGCCTGGACGTCGAAGGTGGCGTTGCGCACGGCGGCCTTGTTGTTGAAGAGCACCGACACGTCGCGCAGGCTCAAGACGGCGTCGGATGATCCCTCACCCAACGTCACGTTGTCTCGGGTCTCGGCTGTGTCCACGTCGGATGCTCTCTCTCTTCGACTCTGATACGAAAGGCTAGGACCGCTGGGTGCGAGCGACGAAGATGCGGCTCAGCACGTTGAAGAACAGCACGGTCACCATCAGGACCAGGGCGATGCCCCAACACGCTTCACGCTGCGACGGGTAGGCGCCGATCAAGTAGCTCCACATCAAGGTGGGCAGGGTGGTCGCCTGGCCACTGGGGTTGAAGCCCGGCAGGGTCGACGCACCGATGACGAAGAGGATGGGTGCCGTCTCGCCCACGGCGCGCGAGAAGGCCAGGAACACCCCGGTGAAGACCCGGGCCCTCGCGGCGGGCAGGATGATGTGCAGCATCACCCTCGACGGGCGCAGTCCCAAAGAGAGTCCCGCCTCGATCAGGGTGTCGGGGACGCTCTGCAGGGCGGCGAGCGCGTTGATGGTCATGACCGGGATCATGATGAAGCACAGGGCCAGGGAACCGAAGTAGGCGTGGTACTGGTGCGTCGTGACGACGAGCGACACGTAGGTGAACACGCCGAAGACGATCGAGGGCAGTCCGATGAAGGTCTCCATCGCCGTGCGCACCGCGACGACCCAGCGACCCTTGATCTCGAACATCGCCATGGCCAGCACAATGGCGGTGGGTATCGAGATCAGCACGGCGATGAGGTCCACGACGGCCGTGCCGGCCAAGGCGTTGCCGATGCCCCCGATGCCGTTGGTGTTGGTGATGCTCGGCAGCTGCTGCGAGGTCGTCAAGAAGTGCCACGTGATGTAGCGGATCCCGTGACCCACGACGTTCTGGAGGATCGAGGCCAGCGGGACGAAGGCGATCAAGAGGGCGATGACCAGCAGCGCGGTGAAGACGCGAGACGACAGCGCGCGACGACGGTAACTCTTGGCCGACGTGGTGCGGATGAACTCGCGGCGCTCCTGGGAGCTCATGTCGACCGTGGTCACTGGAACTGCCTCTCGTTGCGTCGGATGATCGAGCGGGCCAGGTAGGTCACCGCGCCGACGATCACCATCAAGATGAGGGCCAGGGCGAAGAGGACGTTGCCGGCCTTGCCGGTGATCGCCCCGAAGTCGATCGCGATCTCGGCGGCCAGGGTGGAGCCGGTGGCGAAGGCGCGGTCCGGCAGGGGGCTCATCTGGGTGACCCCGCCGAGCACCGTGGCCAGGGCGATGGTCTCTCCCAGGGCGCGTCCGGTGGCGAGGGTGACCGCACCGACGATGCCGGTCTTGCACGAGGGCAGGATCACCTTGCGGATGACCTGTCCGCGGGTGGCGCCGAGCGACAGCGCCCCCTCGGTGAGCTCCTTGGGTACCGCGACGATCACGTCGCGACTGATGGCGGTGACGATGGGCATGATCATGACGGCCAGCACGATCGCACCGAGGGTCATCCCGTATCCCGCGGTCGCTCCGTCGAAGGGCCACGCACCGTGGGCGACCCTCTTGAGCCAGGGTTCGCCACTGTTGCCGAGCCACGACGCCATCACCAGCGCGCCCCAGACGCCGTAGACGATGGAGGGCACGACGGCGAGGAGTTCGATGAGCGAGGACACCGCGAGCTGCAGGCGCCGCGGGATGAGGTAGACGATGGCCAGGGCGGCGCCCACCCCGATCGGCACCGCCATGAGCAGCGCGAAGAAGGTGGTGAAGGCGGTGCCCATCACCAGCGGGAGGACGCCGAACTTGTTGTCACCGAAGGACCAGGTCGTCGTGGTGAACATCTTCCAGCCGGCGAACTGCCAACCCGGGATGGAGTTCTTCACGAGGACGTAGATGAAGTAGAAGACGATGACGCCGACAAGGGTCAGGACCGTCCACAGCGTGTAGCCATAGGCCCTATCAGAACCGGTCGGGAGCTTGCGCTCCCGACCGGCACTGAGGGCACCGTCGTCCGTCGGTGGATCAATGTGCGTTGTCGTCACTTAGTCACCACTGGATGGACGTTGCGGTTGTGAACTAGTTGGAGGCGCTGATGTAGGCGCCGCTGTTGATGTGACTGATGGCGGCGTAGGCGATGGCCTCGATGGGCTTGGGCAGCGCCACGTAGGCCTCGGAGGCCGCCAGGTTCTGGCCGTAGGGCTGCGAGGCCGAGCTGCTGGTCTGGGTCAGGAACAACAGGAACTTCGTGGTCACGATGCCGGTGTTGGCATCCGAGATGTGCTGAGGGGCCACCGCGTAGCTGAAGCCGGCGATGGGGTAGGCACCCAGGTTGTTCACGTTGTTGATCGAGAAGCAGGTCGTCGAGATGGTCGAACCGTTGTAGGTGTTCGTGGTCCCGGCGGTCACGTCGAAGCCGTTCGGGCAGGCCGACTTGTTGGCCTGGATGGCCGCGAGACCGGCCGTCGCCGCGATGGCCACCGAACCGGCGTTGAGCGACACGTAGGCGCCGGCGGCGTTCTTCAGTCGCAGCGAGGCGAGGTGGTTCAAGAGCGCGTAGCCGTACTCCACGTAGCCGATCGATCCGTCCTTGAGAGCGACCGCGGGGGCCAGGGTGGAGGAGCCCGAGAAGGTCGAGGTGGCCGACGTGAAGGCGGCCGACGACGGGTACGGGTACTCCGACGGGTCGACCTTGGACAGGTAGTCACGGAAGATGAACGTGGTTCCCGAACCGGCGGTGCGGCTGTAGACCGTGATGGCGGGCGTGGTGGTCAGGGTCAGGCAGTTGACGGCCTCGAGACGGTTCTTCTGGGGAACCGCCTTGCGGTAGCCCTTGTGACCCTTCTTGCCCTTGGCCGGGATGGCCTTGGCGACGGGGACCTTCACCAGGACGCTGAGACGGGGGTTGTCGGCCTGGATGGCCGCGTTGCCCCAGGAGGTGATCGACCCGGCGAAGACGCTGCCGAGGGTCTTGCCGTCGAGCGCCACCGGGTACTGCTTGGCGAGCGAGGAGCAGGACTGGCCCGAGGACGTGCCGTTCGCGGTCACGGGGCTGGTGGTCGCGGTGCCGAAGGCGTTGGACACCTTGTCGGAGGTCTGGTACGCGATGTTGTTGATGATGGCGACGCCGCCCAGGGCCACCGGGGTCTGGATCCAACTGCTGAGACTGCTGGTGTCCTGGCCCGCGTAGTTGAGCGGCACGTCGGTGAAGCCGATGGCGTCGGTCCCGTTGATCACGTTGCCGCGACCGGTACCCGAGCTCGACGAGGCGTAGGCGTTCAGCGAGGCACCGTTGGTGTTCGAGTACGTCTTCCACTGCGCGTAGGCGGCGTTGACGAGGTTGGCATCGAAGGACGAGCCGCCCATGTTGAGCGCGCTGCTAGGGGCGTGCTTGACCACGAGGGCATTGGCGAGGACGGATGATTCACTGGGGGCGCCGGCGAACGCCGGCGTCACGCCGACAGCAACCATCGCCAACGATGCCGCAACGGCAACGAGTGGCATGCGGAATGCTTTCTTCATTACTTTCCTCCTAGAAAAGTCTTCGATGTGAGCTCAAAACTTGTAACGGTCCCGTGCCGTTTCTTATTCGAAGCCACAGTGACGATAGGAGGGCAAGGTGAATTAAATGTGTCAAATTGGGTCCCCGATGGCCAAATCTGGGTGATTCTCAGCAACATCACAGACGTCTCTCCGGAATGGGGCGGAACCCACGAGAGCCCAGCGCACCGGGACCACCTCCAATCGCGCAGCGACGCGCCCAGCGAGTCCGGCGCCGAAGCGCGGTGGGCTCGCTCAGCTGGCACCCAGCGAGACCAGCGCTGCGCTGATGGCCTCCACCGACTGGAACGTCGAGCGCCGCAACACGGCGTCCGGGAACTCCAGGTCGAACTCGTTCTCGAGCGCCAGCATGAGGTTGACCGTAGCGTGCGACGACAATCCGTTCTCGTAGAGGTCGTCGCCGTCGCCCAGCGCCGAGACGTCCTTCGCGAGGTGTCCTTGCGCCGCGATCACCGACCGAACTCTCGCCACCACGTCACTCATCACTGCCCCTCTTCCTTCGGTCCATCCGAGTCGGCCACCGCCACCGCCGCCACCAGGTCTCCGGCACGGCCCATGCTGACATGAATCTTATTGATTCCCAGGTCGTGGGCGCGACGCGCGCTGTCGTTGACCAGTCTCACCGAGGGCGGGCCCGACCCGCCTCCCTCCAGAACGACGTCGCTCCAGCGAACCAGCGAGTCATCGGTCTCGACGAGTTTGAGAATCGCCTCGCGCAGGGCGAATCGACCGGCCAGGAATATCGTCGCGGTTGAGGGGTGGCGGCGCGCCCACGCGGCTTCCTCCTCATTGAAGACCCGCTCCACGTACGCCGCACCGAACTGGCCCAGCGTCGATCCGACCGAGGTCACCGACTCGATGTCGACGCCGACTCGCAGGCTCATGGCGTCCCTCTCGCTGGCCACAGGACGTCCGAAGCGTCCAGCAGCCCCCGTGCCCGCCCAACGTCCGACACTGCCGACACCTCGGTTCCCGACTCGCGACCCGCCCAGGTCGTTGCTCTCGGCCACGACTCTATTCCTCACGCGCCGCGTCGCGGTCAGGGCACCGTGCGATCGCCGCCCCCGGACGAAGAAGGGGGCCATCGTGCCCGAGCGGTCTGGAGCCCATTGAGTAGCATTTCGCTCACTGGCCACACGAAGCAGTGCCTTGACTCGAGGAGGTCACCTTCATGACAATCGCCTACGACGAACTTCGCGATCAGGTGGTCGTGGTCACTGGAGCGAGTCGCGGGATCGGACGGGCGATTGCCCTGGCCTTCGGCGATCAAGGCGCCATCGTCATCGTCAATAGTCGCACGGCGCACGGCGCGGAGTCGACGGTGTCCGAGATCGCAAACCGGGGCGGCCGCGCCGAGGCGGCCGTCGCAGACGTGGGAGATCCCGCCGAGGCGAAGCTGATCGTGGAGCAGGCCGTCACGCGCCACGGGCGAATCGACGTCCTGGTCAACAACGCGGCGCTGAACCCCGTGGCACCCTTGCTCGAGACGACGTGGGAGGCGTGGAACGACGTCCAACGCGTCAACGTGGGCGGGCTCTTCAGTTGCGGTTCGGCGGCGGCCCGCCACATGGTCGTCCAGGGCGGCGGCTGCATCATCGTCATCGGTTCGCCCGCCGCTTCGGACGCGCACGCCAACCAGATCCCCTACTGCAGTTCCAAAGCCGCCCTGCACATGCTGGCGAAGGGCATGGCGTGGGAGTGGGGGCCCCAGGGGGTGCGGACCAACGTCGTTCAGCCCGGCTGGATCGAGACCTCACTGAACGAGTCGTATCTCGCCGATCCGGACGTGCGACTCCGTGTCACCAAGCAGATCCCTTCACGGCGCATCGGACGCGCCGAAGAGGTGGCGTCGGTCGCCGTGTGGCTGTCCACCAGGGACGCCTCCTACGTCAACGGAGCCACCGTTGAGGTCGACGGGGGCTTCACCGCCGGTCGGACGGCGGTCGTCCCTCGTCGCTTCGAGAACCTCCAGCAGTGACGCCGCTCGACCGAGACGTCGAGCGCTGCGCGCCGGTGCGTCACGGTGACGTCCGTCAATCATTGCAACGGTTGGCACGAGCAATTACAATTCGGCGGTGACCCCGGACGAGTCGACGAACCAGGGCACGGAAGGTCTCATCGTTCGACTGCCCGACATGACGCCCGACGTCACCGAGCTGGTCGTTGACGGCACCCCCGAGGGGGAAACCCCGTCCGACAACGTCCTGTACTACTGGGACTACCTGAGGCTCGACGACATCTTGAACGCCCAGCATCCCAAGAGTGCCGAACGTGGTCGAGAGGTCCACGACGAGTTCTTCTTCATCGTCGTCCACCAGACCTACGAACTCTGGTTCAAGCAGATCATCGTCGAACTCGACACCGTGAGGGCCATCTTCGCGGACCAGACCGTCGACGATCGTGGTTTGAGCATCGCCCTGTCGCGCCTCGCTCGCATCAACGCGATCCAGCGCCTCCTGGTCCATCAACTCGACGTGCTCGAGACCCTGACACCTCTGGACTTCCTCGAGTTCAGGTCGCTCCTGCTCCCGGCGTCCGGATTCCAGAGCGTCCAGTTCCGCCTCATCGAGAACAAGTTCGGTCTACCCCAGCACGCCCGCATCACCATCGAGGGCCACGACTACTCCTCCACCCTGCGAGGCGACCACGTGGAACTGCTCAAGAGGTCCGAGACCGAACCTTCGCTCTTCGACAACGTCAACCGCTGGTTGTCGCGTACGCCTTTCGTCACCGTGGGCGACGACCGATTCATCAGCGACTACTGCGGCGTCGTGCGGGCCAGGCACGACGCGACGCGCGCCACCCTGGCGGCACATCCCGAGCAACTCGCCATGTTCGAGGCGAGCCTCAAGAAGTTCGACGCGGTCCTCGACGAATCGGCCTGGAACGAAGAGATCGGCCGAGGCTCCCGCCGTCTGTCGTACGCCGCGTTCATGGGCGCGCTGCAGATCTTCCTCTACCGCGACGAACCCGTCTTCCACCTGCCCAGTCGCGTGCTCACCGCGATCATCGACATCGACGAGGTGCTCACGCTCTGGCGACAGCGACACGCCCTCATGGCCCACCGGATGTTGGGGCGCCTCACGGGCACTGCGGGAAGCGGTTACGACTACCTCGACGAGACGGCGCGTCGTTACTCCCCCTTCCGCGACCTCTTCGACGTCTCGACGTACCTCCTGCCGCGCGACCTGCTCCCCCCGTGGCGCGACCGTTGACCGACACCACGACGAACGAAGCACGTCGACCCGTCCTGGCCGTCGTGTTCGGCGACCTGTCGGCGTCCTCGATGGCCTTGGCCGCGGCGGCCCGGGACAAGAGGGACCTGGTCTGGATCGTCAACTCCGACGAGATTCGTGACACCGTCATGGTCCGGTTCCTGCGACGGCTTGGCACCGTGGTCGACCTCGCCGGTCTGACACACGACCAGGGCGTGGAGGCCGTGGCGGCGACCCACCCCGACGGCATCGTCGCCTACACCGACGCTCACATCCCCACCGCGTCCGCCCTGGCCCAGGCCCTCGACCTCGACTACTTCGACGACGAGGTCGCCCTGCGACTCACCGACAAGGTCGCCCAACGTCAGGCCCTCGCCGACGCCGGGCTCCCCGTGCCCTTCTGCGGTCCCCTCTCGACGCAGGCCTCGGCCGACGAGGTGGCGGCCGTCGTCGATGCCACGACCTTCCCGGTCATCATCAAGCCCCGTCACGGTGCGGCGAGCCGCGAGACCCACTTGGCCCACGACGCCACGGAATTGAGGGAGCTGCTCGACCAGGTCCGCGCCCTCGACGCCGAGTCGGACATGGTCGTCGAGGAGTACATGGTCGGTGCGACTCCGCCGCCCAGCACCTATTTCGGCGACTACGTGTCGGTCGAGAGCGTCGTGGCCCACGGACATATCAGCCACCTCGCCGTCACCGGGCGCTTGCCGTCGGTCCCCCCCTTCCGCGAAGTCGGAATGATCATCCCGTGCGACTACGACGATTCCCTCGTCGACCAGATACTGGGCGTCGCCACGGCGGCCATCCGGGCCATGGGCATCCGCACCGGCTGTCTGCACACCGAGATCAAGGTGACCGACGACGGTCCGCGGGTCATCGAGGTGAACGGTCGCATTGGAGGCTTCGTGGCGCCGACGCTCGCCCAGGCGGTGCCCGGCCTCGACTTCTACGAGATCTCCCAGCGCGTGGCGCTGGGGGAGATGGTGACCTTCGACCATCCGGTACGTCCCGACCGTGTCGGCTACGGCATCGTCGGCCAGCCTCCCCAGGGGGTCCGACGCGTCGCGACCGTGACCGGTCTCGACCTGGTCGCTTCACACGATGGAGTGTCGTCGGTGTCTTTGAACCGTCAGCCCGGCGACCCCGTGGACTGGCGCCTCGGCAGTCACGAGTACGTCTACTCGGTCATCGGCTCGGCTCCGAACCACGACGCCGTGCGCGAGATGCACGGCTTCATCGAGAGGACCATCGTCGTCACCTACGACGCCGAGTAGGCCGGAAGATCCCCTCACTCGGCCAAGCGCTCGAGTGCCCCCAGCGCTCGTCGCCACGCCCCCGACGTCGGGTCGACGTGGTCCATATGGCCTCCGTGGAACTCAAGGAGCTCCGCCACCCCTCCCCGGCGCCGGGCGGCATCGACGTAGGTCTCGCTCTGGGAGAAGGGGACCGCGTCGTCCTCGCGGCTGTGCACGCAGAACACGGGGACGTCGAGGGGCGCCATCGACAACGGGTCCGCAACCGCGTAACGATCCGGGACCTCCTCGGGACCGCCCCCCAGGAGGTCCGTGATCGCGGTGCCGCCCACCCCTTCACGCGCCCCGCCGCGAAGGTCGAGAACACCCGCCTGGGCGATCACCCCGGTGAGCACCACTCGCGGTGACGCTCCCGGCTGGTCCGGCGCCAGTCGAGCTCGCCCACCGGCCCAGGTCGCCAGGTGTCCACCCGCCGAATGGCCTATCGCCACGACCCGGGTCAGGTCCAGGTCCAACGTGGCCAACGCATCGATGGCGTCGGCGACGTCACTCAGCGTGTCGGGCCAGCCACCGCCTCTCCCGACTCGGCGATACTCGACGTTGAAGGCGTTCCAGCCCCGGTCGACGAGGTCCCGAGCGAGGCCCTCGCCGAGCGACGCATCGTAACGGGCGCGCCAGAAACCTCCATGGATGACCACCGCCACTCCCCGCGGCGTTGCGCGCGCACGAGAGAGCTCCGCCCACTGATCGGGATCGTCACCATAGCTGTGGCGCACGGCGCACCCCCTCTCCCCGTCGAGACGCAGAGTAGTTGACTTCGACGCTTCGCCCGACTCAACTGCGTCCGAGGGCCCATCGGGGTCGAGACCACAGCTGCCAGTACTCGATCACCTCGAGACCGAGTCGGCGATAGAACGATTCGCCGGCGGGTGACGAGTACATGACCGTCGTCGTGACCCCCCTGCGCGCGTAGTGGACGAAGAGGTTCTCGAGGAGCAGTGCCCCGTAGCCCTGTCGGCGCCAACGAGGCGGTGTCGCCATCATCCAAAAGACCAGCACCTCCCCCACCACCGCAGTGAGCACGGCCGAACGAATCTCTCCGTCGACGTCGATGACCCAGATCCCGCAATCCTCAGCGTCCCCCGCCCACCGAGGGACCGCCAGCTCAGCTCGGGCGCGGTCCAGAAAGAAGGACTCGGCCACTATCGACCGCACGGCCTCGAGGTCTCGGTCCGAAGCCTGACGAAATCTCGTGTCGATTTCGCCCGAGAACCGGCCGACGTCGTCGCGCCCCATGACCGGCGTCGTGCCCAGGCAGACCCAGCCCGCGTCGACCAGGAGTTGCGCATCGCCCAGGGACTCGCCGGCCAACATCACGGTGGTGGGACAGCCGGCGTCGCTCACCGCCGCGAGGGCGTCCGCGACCTGGGCGGGATCGCCTCCGTGGCACAGGACCACGTTCAGGGCCAGCGAGGAAGCGCCGGTCATCGCCTTCCACCACCCCTGGTTCACCTGATGGCCCTGGGGCGGCGCCCACACGCGGGCACCCCGGCCGATGCCTTCCCGGGCGCGGACCGCCAGATCGTCAATCATTCGCTACGACATCCGTCCTTCACCCTCCGCGGTGGCCACCCCCCGTGACGCCGCTCCCCGCGATGGTAGGTCAAAGATACACGTGATCCGAGACCGGCTACGTCCCCGGTCCCAGCAAGCGGGGCGACCCCCCGAATGAACTAGCGCGAATCGGTGGTCCGCGCCGCGGCACGGTCCGCTCCATGGGCCGACCAGACGTCGCTCGATGCCCCACCCGCCGAGACGTTCGAGTGGCGACTGCCCGGCTCTCCCGTAGAATCAGTCTTCGTGCCCCCCGCTCACCGAATCCATCGCGGTAATTCGCTCGCCGTCATGCTCCTAGCGATGGCGGTGCTCGCTGGCTGTGCGACCTTCGCGTCGCGCGCCTCGGCGGTCATGTCGTATCCGGTTGGGATCCCCAGCGCCCCTCAGCCCTCGAGTCTGGCCCCACCGGGGCACCATTCGCTGGCGGGCTACCGCGAGGTCTACGTCAACAACTTCAATGGCTCCGGTCTACCCCCGGGATGGATCGCCTTCAGCGGACACCCCGGTGGCCTCCCGACGGTCAACTTCAGTGTCAAGCACGTCGTCGTCTCCCACGGGCTCTTGCAGCTCAAGACCTACCGCGATCCCGCCTACGCCAATGCGTGGACGATCGGTGGACTGTGCCAGTGCGGACGCTTCTCCCTGTACGGGGCGTATTTCGTCCGATCGAGAATCACGGCGGGAGGGGCCAACACCGCCGAACTGTTGTGGCCCCACGACAAACAGTGGCCTCCCGAGATCGACTTCAACGAGAACTTGAACCATCTGGCCCTCACCTCGTCGACCACCCACTGGAGTCCGGGCAACCAGGAGGACTTCACCACTCTGCGGATCGACATGCTGCAGTGGCACACGTGGGGCGTCATTTGGACTCCCACGTACATCTTGTTCGTGGTCGACGGCCAGGTGTGGCACCGGCTGACCGTGACCAGCGAGATACCCAATATCCCGATGGTCCTCGATTTCGAGCAACGAGCCGTCTGTCCCTCATCGTGGGAATGCCCCTCAGGTCCCTCGGCCCTCCTGATCGACTGGGTCGCCGAGTACGAACCGAACTAGGCCGCCGCACCGTCCTCGTGCGAGGAGTTGGTAAGGGCTTTCGAGCTGAGCTGCCCAGGGCATCCGATCTCCCTCGACGCGCGTCGACGAAGGAGGGACGGGTCGCTACGGTCCTGTCGGATCAGCCCGCGGCGCGGCCAGGTTCTCCGGTGCACCCACACGCGTGATCGGCGCCGACGTCTCGTTCCCGCCGGGGGTGGAAGGAGATACTCGTCGCCTTGGGAATCGACGCCCCCTACATCACCACCCCAAACTGCCTCAAAGCCCCGATGCTAATCTCGGGACATCGTGACGTCGACTGCGTATTTTCTTTGCCCCGACGACGATCGACCCTTTGGCGGGATACGAGTCATCTATCGATTCGTCGACATCCTCAACTCGCACGGCTTCCACGCCGCCGTTGCGCACCGCTCCCCACGCTTCCGCTGCACCTGGTTCGCCAACGACACTCGGGTCGTTGGCGCGAAGGACATTCGCCTGGAGACGGGTGACCTTCTGGTCCTGCCGGAGAGGCTCCGCCAGCTGATCCCGAAGGTGGCGCCGGGTGTCGCCAACGTCGTCTTCAACCAGAACGCCTACGAGACCTTCACGCACCTGCCGGTCGGCACCGGTGTCCCCACCGAAGTGACCAGCGACGACACCATCGGAATCGTGTGCGTGTCGGAGGAGAACCGTCGCTACCTCGAACTCAGCTTCCCTCAGGCCAGAGTGATGAGGGTTCGAATTGGCATCGACACCGAACTCTTCCGGGCGAGCCCTTCGGGGAAGCGACGGGCAATCGCCTACATGCCGAGGAAGCGTTCGAAGGAGTTGAACGAGGTTCTACAGATCCTCCAGCGTCGAGGCTCCCTGAAGGGATGGGAACTCGTTCCCATCCAGGGTATGTCCGAGGCAGATACCGCGGCGGCCCTCAGCAGTTCAGCGGTGTTCCTCGCGTTGAACGAACGAGAGGGTCTGGGGCTACCCCCGTTGGAGGCCATGGCTTCGGGATGCGTCGTCGTCGGGTTCCACGGAGGAGTGGGAACCGAGTACATGCGACCGGGGAGTGCCGTCCCCATCGGGGACGGCGACGTCATCGAGATGGTGTTGAAGGTCGAATCAATCCTCTCACGATGGGGAAGCGATGACGCCTTGGTGACCATGACCGACAACGCGGTCCACCTCGTGCGCAGCGAGTACTCCCGAGAGAGCGAGGCCGCTGACGTCGTGAGGATATTCGGAGGAGCCCTCGACGAGGTCAAGGGCGTCGAGCCAAGGTCTCGCCGTCTCGACGCCACGGTGCTGCCGAGGCGGGGCGTGGTGACCAAGGTCGGCGAACGACTCCTCTCGAGCGTCACGTCGCGCCACACTGGCCTGAGTTGACCATCACGGGGACGCTCAATCTTCCCGGTGACCCCGCCAACAACGAGCAGCCGCGCGGGCAGGTCGATGCTCGGCGAGTGTCGACCCTTCGGCCAGGTCGTCACCGAATCCAAGTCGCGTCGCGTCGAAGGGCGCGAACGACGGCTCCCCCCTCAGACCGGCCGGTGCCGCTGCCGTGGGGCGCCGGGCGCCATCCCCGCCTCACCACCGGGCGGCGATACCGCGTTCTACCGAGGTCTCATCACGTGCGCCGGTAGCGACGGACCGCCATCGGCAGGAACACCACGATGGTGACGCCGGACGTGACCAACGAGGCGATCCCGATGGCGTTGATGCCATGCTTCGCGATGAGGACGTAGACCAGCACGAGGTACAGCAGACTGTTGGCCACGTTGCGGACCGTCATCCACCACACCTTCTGGTCGTACCACGCAAAGGCGCTGTAGAAGACCATGACCGTGCTGCCCAGGAGGGAGATGAGCATCATGCGCATCAACGACGTACCCTGCGTCGCGTACGAATGGCCGAACAGCCGGAGGTAGGTGGGCGCGAAGATATAGCCCAGCAGAACGCTCGGAACCAGTACCACGGCGAGCGCACGAATCGTGGAATTGGCGTGTCGGCGCAGTTCGCCGGGCTCGGACGTCGCCTCGACCAGAAACGACCTCACGATGTTCCAGGTGAACATCCCCAAACTGAGGGCGATGATCGACGGCAAGTAGTAGTGGGCGTTGGCCACCGGTCCGAGACGCTGGATCACGATAAGGGTGACGGTGGAGGGCAGGAAGACGCTCGAGAGTATCGAGGCGTACTGGGCCAACGCCAGCGTGACGAGATTGCGCGTCGACGGCAGCGGCTCGGTCGAGAGCTTCGCCGCCGCGTGGCGGGGAATTCGGTGGTGAAACAAGTACCAACTGACCGCGAGGATGGTTGGCACGAGTGGAGCGATGGACGACAGGAGTATGCCTTGGCTGGAGCTGACCAGGAGGGCCGCGGGCAGCAGGGCCAACTTCACGGCGCCATACGAGATGTTCTCGACCGCCACCCACTTCGAGGAGCGGAGCCCGATCAGGACCGAGTCCTGCAGAGCGAAGATGGTCCACAGGTCGATGGCTACGACGAAGACAGCTTTCCAGACGAATCCGCGAGGCAGAAAGCTGTTGGAGAATCCGAGCTCGATATAGGCCGCACCGAAGAGGAGACCGAAGACCGAGCACAAGAGATAGGCCCTTCGCACGAAATCCTTCGTGTACTCACCAGCGACGGGCAGGAATCGTTCGAAGATCGATCCGAAGCTCAGCTGGGCGAGAGCGGCCAGCAGGACGATGGCCGCGAGTTGGGCGGTGGTACGGCCCAAGACGGTCGGCGTGTAGAGCCGAGCCGCGACGACCCAAAAGACGATGCCGATGGCCGCGCTGCCTCCCGAAGAGATCATGAGCGCTATGGCATTTTGAATCAACAGCCCCGGTCGCCATCTTTGCCAATCTCTAACCAGGCTTTGGCGAGTCATTGCCCCCAGACTATTCGCGAAAGTGAAACCCCACCTAATCTTAAGAAACCTCTAAAGGAACGCTCGCGTCCCTTTAGAGACCCCCAGCGCGACACGCGGCGAAAGTCGTGCGATGGGGTCGCCGAGATGCTTCGCACGGGTTGACAGACCTGGACGAAGCGAGACGATTGATTCGTCGTGACGAGATTCCCGACAGTCCCAAGCCCGCGAGAACCGTGGGCGTCGTTGTCGTCGAGCTCCCGAGGGGTACCCCCGTCGCTCGCCGACGAGCCCTTCGGCCTCGACCACCGAACACCCTCGCGTCGGATCGATAGTGCTACTTGCCTGGCTCGACGTGGACCGGCGACCATGACCTGAGTCCGGCGTCGCTGAGCAACTTCCGCTCGTCCGTCTTGCCGGACGAGGTCAACGGCATCGAGTCGACGATCTCGATTCGATCGGGCAGCATGGTGGGGGGAAGCAGCGCTCGGGCGCCCCGGAGCAGTTGCTCGACGGTGACCGATGACGTCGTCACGACGAAGGACACGACTCCGACACCACCGTCGTTGTCGAAGACGAGCGTCGTCGCGGTGCGCACGCCATCGTCATTGCACAGGGTGTCGGAGATCTCGGCCAACGAGATCCGAACGCCACTCCTCTTGATGACTCGATCGGCCCGACTGACGTAGACGTACTCTCCGAAGTCGTCGCGGTAGACGATGTCCCCCGTCTTGTAGAGCCGTTCGCCCTCAACGAGGTCCGAACGGATCACCTGGTCGGTGAGATCCGGGGACGCCCAGTATCCGTCCATGACCTGATGACCACCGATATAGAGCTCAGCCGGGACGTGACTGGCTTCGACGAGGCGGTTCTCCTCGTCGACCAGGTAGAACCGCACCCCGGCATTGGGCCGGCCGATGGTGATGACGCCCTGGGAAACCGCGGATCTGGTCAGTTCCTTCTGACTCGCGGTGATCGCGGTCTCCGTGGGACCGTAGCCGTTGAAGATTCGAACCTGGGGGACCACTTCCCACAGCCGTTCCACGTCACCCAGGGTCAGGGACTCTCCACCCATCGCGACGACGTCCAGCTTCGACGTCGTCAGCATCTCGAACTGAGGACTGGACGCCAGCAAGCGGAAGTAGCTGGGCGTGAACCCGGTGTACGTGACTTCTTCGGCGATGACGGTGTTGAAGAAGACACGGGCGAAGAGCAGCGACTCTCGAGGGCGGAGAATGAGTGTGCCGCCACTCGCGAGCGTCGTGAACAAGGTTGCGAACGAACCATCGAAGTGGAAGGGCGAAACGCTCAGGGTCCTCGTAGTGCTGTCGAGCCCCCTTGCGGTCGAGCAGGCCGTCACCGCCGCTTCGAACGCACCACTCCCGATCACCACCCCCTTGGGCTTTCCCGTGGTTCCGGACGTGTAGATGATGTAGGAAGGTCGCTCCTCGCCGGGCAGTCGCTCCACCGACGGAGCCTGTTCGTTGCGCAACTGCGACACCCTGACGAACGGCGTCGACGCCACATCATCGGGTAGCGCCGACTCGTCCAACACACCATTGGTCACAACGAGCGAGGGCTGACAGTCGCGAATCAGCGCGGACAGCCGATTCACTGGATCACTCGCATCCAGAGGGACGAAGATCGCTCCCAGCCAGAGACTGGCCAGAGCGGCGATCACGTAGTCGACGGAATTCTGCAGGAGAAGGACGACTCGATCCCCTGGCGCAACGCCACGAGCCCCCATCGCCGCCGCGACGCGTCCTGCCAGGTCCTCCAATTCGGCGTAGGTGAGGCTCGACTCCGCGTCCTTCACAGCGTCATGGTCCGGAGTGCGCCGCGCGAACTCGACGATGTGGTGCAGCACGTCACCCACTAGCCGGAACCTCTCCTTCTTCTCCCTCGATACGGACCACTACCCGAGCATCCTCCGCACTCTCATCAGGCCGATGACGAGACTGGTTTCCGGACTCGCATCACTCCGATCTTGTCGTTGGGTGATGTTCCCGTCGTCCCGCGTTGGCAACACTGTAGACGGTCCCGAATTGCGTTCCCGAGTCCGGCGACCACAGGAGCCAGTTTCGAAGGTGGCGGAGAATCGAGGTTCGTCTGCCGAACGACCGATGGCGTCACGACCCTCGCGGGCCCGGACGGATCGACAAACGCGCGCCTGGCCACCAGTCACTTGAGCCGTTGGGGAGAGCCGACCTCAGTGGCCGAGTGCCCGGACGACCAGGGTACCGATGTTGCCACCCCACCAGTGCGTGCCTCCAATGACGGTTCGCAGCGTCACGCTCGCCTGTCCAGAGCATCCCGTGTAGTTGGTCAGAACGAAGCCTGGCGATGACGTGGTCTGGGGGCTGCTGCCGCAGCCGTCCAAAGACGCCCACTGGGCGACCGTCGCCATCGCCGACAACACCGACACCAGACCATTGTCGCCCTCGAAGACGCCGCCTCCATAGGGGATCGTGCTGTCGGCGGTTCCGTGGATCTCGTAGACGTCGATAGGTCGAGCGGGCGCGCACCCTGGACTGATCGCGCTAAGAATCTCACCTTCGACCGGCACAATGAGTCGAATGCTCGAGGCCACGCGGCAGCCGAGCGTCTGCACCATCTCGGCACCATTGGAGAAGCCGGTGAGCGCCACGCGATTGACGTCGTAGCCGGTCAGCGGGACGAGGGCCTTCAACACGGCGAGGGTGAATCCAACGTCGTCGATGTGGGCCTGCACCGCGTCCGTCGTTCCCGCCAGTTCGTCCCAACTGTTGCGATAGCCCTGCATGAAGACGACCACATCACCGACGCGGTCAGCGACCTGCTCAAAATCGGTGGAGATGATCGTGCTCGCCGCGGTTTCGCCCGATCCGGGGTAGACGAGGATCAGCGGTCGACCATTCACGTTCCGACCCCGGGGTACGTGGATGATGTACGACCGCACTATCCCTCCCCACGTAAGCCTTTCGTGGTAGTCGCCCGCCACCAGAATGTGGGGCCTCTTCGGCGTCGCGACTGCTCCAGGGGGGTCAAAGTTCAACGAAAGGGCACTCAGCGTGACGGCAAGGACCACGGGAAGGACCCACGCCCGGGGGCGTCGCGGCCTGGATCGGGTCACCAGCATGACGAAATTCTACCGGCGCAGCGCCTCGAGGCTCGACGGATCCCGCTCCACGACGCATGAGGCCCCCGTGTTCAGTGGTTCTTCAAGCAGAATCGATGCTGACCCCAGCGATCGCAACTGCTGGGAATCAATTGTGAGGACTGGGCCAAACCCTCAGACGAAACAGTTGGGCAGTGGGTGTCTTGAGCACGGTCTGCCAGAACACCGATGTCTCGAGTTGCGTCGTGAAGTTCTGGTACTGCTTCAGGGTCGTGATGTTGTAGACCGCGAGTCCCGCCGCCGATTGGTCAGACGTCATCACGTAGTAGTTCTGGGAGAAATACTGCGACTGGGGCGGCACGAAATCCCGCGTCGTCAACAGGTCCGTCATGAACTGGGAGAAACTGAACAGACCAGAACTGGCGCTGCTGGCGGCCGCGGTCGGTACCCGGTAGTAGGCGTCCTCGTGGACAACGTCGAATCGTCCAGTGAGGCTATTGGGCTCGCTGGCCTGATTCCCTATCTGGAGGAGGGTCGAACCCACCGGGGCGGTCGATTCGAACTTCTGCATGACCATGACATCGCCGGGACGCACGACGTAGACGAAGTCAAGGCCGTAGTCAGCCACCAAGTAGCCGCCGAGGAGGGCGAAGGTGGCGAGCGTCCAGAAGACGGTTGATCCAAGACGTGAACGGAGCCGGAAGTCCCCAGCGAGGATCGCCAACCACGGCAGCGCGAAGAGGACGACCCGAAAACTCGCTTCGTTCCCGTACGAATTGGCCACGATGAGCCCCGCGCCACTGGCCGCGCAGAACGCAAGAGCGACGTGGAGGCTCGAGCGACCACGCACGATGCCCGCTACGGCGATAAGTCCCAACAAGAGGGGGGTCCCGCCCTGGAAGTACCTCGTGAGGTTGGCCAATTCGCCCGGTGGCGGACCACCACCCGTGACACCCGGTGTCAGGAGATTGGCGAGGATATTGGCGAGCCCACTGATCGAGAAGTTGTTCTTCACGTACGAGAAGTGCGCCAACGCCCACGCGACGGCGGGGGCGAACACGATCACCGGTGCCCACTCGGTACGAGCGCGGCGGAACAGCAACAAGATCACCAGTGCGCCCGTCACCATGTACGGCGTCAACTGGTGCGTCATAGCTTGGGCGAGTGACGCGGTGACGAGAATGAACCACTCCGCTCGCGTCATCTTCGTTTCGTCGTCGCGGTGGCGGAAGGCGACCGCGAAGATCGTGATGGCCAAGAAGTACCCCACCGACTGCGGGGAGAAGTAGTCCGAGTCATTGATGGCGTAGCCCAGGACGAAGAGGGTGGTGGCCAACCACGCTCGACGAGGGTCACGCAGCACGCGCGAGGCCAGTTGATAGAACACGAGGGTCGTGGCGAGGTCGATGATGGGTGGCCACCACCGCGCCACCAACAAAGGAGTGGTGACGTTGGCGACACGACTGAGCCAGGCGACGCCGGCGAAGAGTCCGGGCCACGCTTGATAGATGTCAATGCTGGCGTTGGCCGAGCCGTGCAGCATGACGTAGGCCGTCTCGCCCACCTTCTGAACGGTCCAGGAGTAACGGGGTTCGTCAAACACCACCGACGTCGTCCCGGTCAGGACGAGCTGCAGTGCAATGACCGGTGCCGCAGTGAACGCTCCCCTCAATCGCTGACCCATCAAGATGGCGATGGTCAACAGGACGAGTCCCACGTACCACACCGGCGAGATCGCGCCCAGCAGACCACCCCAACCAGGATTCAGGTGCATGATGGACACCGCGCTGAACACCGAGAGGGCGAAGCCCACGCAGGTCGCGACGACGACTGCCAGTTCGGACTTCGCCCGGCGACGACCCTGGGGGTTCGTCGGATCATCTGCCGCCTCAGCACTCGGCGTCCGCGCCGACGCGCTCCTCCGTGTGGGTGGCGCGCTTGGCCGACGCGACGACCGAAGGATCACCGTGAGGTGTCGCAAAGAGCTCAAGGCCACGATGGTCCAAAACAGCGCTGGGCCAAAGGACCAGAGGTGCAGGGTGGCGAGAGCCGTGCCAAGAACGAGGGTCACGGACAGGCCGACGGGTGGCGACAAGGTGACCAGGCGCCACCCTGATTCGCCCAGCAGCGAAAGGGTCGCGGCGCCGAAACCGATGAGCGCGAAGAGGAACAGGCCAAAGCCACTCACTATCGGATTCGACACGACGAGTCCAACGACCCCGACGAGCAGGAGGGCCAGTGACACCAGTGCGAGCCCTACACCGACTCGCGAATCTCCCTGATTGACTAGTTCGCAGGGTCCACTCTGTGCCCCGTCCGCCATGGATACGACTATACCTGTAGCCCTTCCGGCGGCCTCGGCCGAGAAGGGTGTCGCGTCACACGTTCAAGTGTCGTCGACCTGTCCTGAAGAGACCTCATGATTCGACAGCGATGGCGACGAGGCGCCCCGAGTGACGAGTCCGGTGACGGACTTCGCGTTGTCGAAGCGGAGGGATCGAACCCCCTCTACTGTCCGAAGTCGATCGGGAGTGGCCCTAGGTGACGAGACGTGCGAGAGCGAGACGAGACCGTGGCCGTCCGCGCTGATCGCCTCGTGACAGCGACAGCATGCTCGCACCGCTTCGGGTTCGTCCGGTGGCGGCGCGATGGGGCACGCTGCCAGCCTTCAGGTCATTGGGTCTAGGGGGCAGGTCCACTGGGACACGGCTCTCTTCGATCCGTGCAGACACGCCCGACGGAGCGCCCGATTGGCTCGGTCACCACCCTGCACCGTCTCCGACATTTCGTCGAGTGTCCGACATCGAGTCCCTCGAGAGCTCGGCACCGACTTGCCGGTCGCGACGTCAGTGGACACGACAACCCTGCGGGTGCCCCCTCCGCCCCGGGCGCGACACACGTCTGCGATGGCCGCCCGGCGCTGGCTGCCGTGCGACCACCACCCGAGTCGCGAGGAGCCTCCGTGGCCACGTCCCGCCAGGGAACCAGGCCCCGGGGGTCCCCAGGTGACCTGGTCTCCCCGAAGTCCGAAGTGGACATGGCCTTGCGCGGATCGTGCGCACGCCACCAAACGTGGCTGGGGGGGGCACGAAGCGCACTGGGGCGCTCTCGACCTCGAAATTGGGGGTCTATTGAGGTGGCGTAGCGCCCAACGTGAGAAGCCGATGTCACAGTTGTCTCATGAAGTCATGCCTCAAGTCATTCGATGATGTTGTCAGACCTCATCAGGCGCACCGCGCTCTTGGCGAGGCGCGACGTGCCCAATCTCCCTGGTCGATGGGCGCCATCGGTTTCCTTGCTCCAGGAGTGGTGGCGCCGACGGATCCCCCCACGCCCGTCTGCGTCGAAGTGGCCGTACGTGACCGTGACTTTCCTGTGAATTCTCACGGGATTCGACGTGATGTGGCGAGTCTTCATATTGACTTCGAGAAGTCATTGTGTAAGCCTTTGAGGACTTTGCTCCGATGAAGAGGAATCTAATGAAGACGGTCTCAGAACGCGAAGCCGTTTTGGGTACAGAGACGTCGCCAAAAACCAATGGTTCCAAGGCGCACGCATCGGTGACAGCGATAATTCCCACGCTCAACGAAGCTGGCAATCTGCCCTACGTCCTGGACACCATTCCCGATTGGGTCGAAGAAGTGATTGTCGTAGATGGACGGTCGTCGGACGACACCGAGAGGATCGCCCGGTTGTTGAGGCCCGGCGTCAAAGTCATTCACGAGTTGACCCCCGGCAAGGGGGCGGCCTTGAGGGCTGGCGTGAATGCTGCGTCTGGCGACTATTTCATCGCTCTCGACGCCGACGGATCTATGGACGGGGGCCACCTGGACGCCTTCCGAGAGGCCTTCGAGAATGGGGCGCAGTACGTCAAGGGGAGTAGATTCGCGGTAGGTGGTGGTTCCGCTGATATCACTCGTCTCCGTCGATTCGGGGACAAGGGAATCTGTCTCTTGATGCTCGTCCTGTTCGGCGCCCGATTCACCGACGCCACCTACGGCTACTTTGGTGTTCGCGCGGATTGCTACGACAAGATCCGACTTGAGACGAATGGTTTCGAAACGGAGATTCTGTTCAATATTCGAGCTCATCGGGCTGGTTTGGTCATCGCCGAGGTTCCATGCTTCGAGGGGCAGCGCCTCTACGGCAATAGCAACCTCAGCGCGTTGAAGGATGGGATGCGGATTGGCCTATACGTCATTAACGAGAGGTTGAGAGGTCATCGTGGAAGCGCGGCGTGAACCAGTGAACGCACAATCGTCAGAACGACCCAATGGTGAACTGCGGGTGGTGGTGGCGGGTCCGAGTTCCAACGTCACGATCCCCGGTCTGATGACCGCCGAAGTCGTCGGCGCTCTGACCACCAAGGCCCGCGTGACCAAAGTGCCGGTCAACCCCAACAAGGACTTCGATTCGGGACTGCACCGGGCGAAGTCCCTGAGCGCGATGTTCCGCTCGATAGACGAGCCCGAGGGCGCCGCTCGGATCTTTCCCCGTGTCCGCCAACGCCAGCAGTCGTTCCGCCAGCACTTCAACAACGGTGCTGACATGGCGGTCGCCCTCGCGTGGCCGGGACTGAGCAACTCGTGGATTGGTGAGTTCGTGGACGCGGCCCGTCAGGTCGGCGCCCAGACCGTGGTCCTGATCGTCTCGCATCCCTCGCAATCATCGGGCGCCGCATCGATTGCCCGCGAGGTCGCCAATTCGGATCTGGTGCTGGTGGGCGACATCATCGACGCCACGCTCCTGAGTGCCGCACTGGGTACGAATCGACCCGTCATCGAAGTCCACCGTTCTCTCTCCTTGACGGGCCGCAACGTGGAGCGTCGCACCAAGCGGTTGACGACGTTCCTGCCCAAGGATGACGAGCAGGCCCTGCTGAGCGTCCTCACGGCCTTCGACGCCATCCCGACGGACTGGGTCGAAGACTACGACCTTCGCGTCATCATGAGGTATTCGGGACAGGCGATCCCCGATCGCGTGGCCGCGAGTCACCACGCCGATCGGGTGAGCCTGATTGGTGAGAGCTTCTCCGGTCTGGACATGCATCAGTTGGCGACCGAATCGTCAGCCATCAGCGTCACCGATCCGGAATTCGACTCTCGCGCCTTCGCCACCGCCGTCGAAGAGGGCGTCGCTACCGTCGTACTGGCGAGCGGGATGTCGACCGGCGTCGGCGAGGGTTACGTGGGAGGCCTCCTGGCCGACATCAACCGACCCACGTCCGTCTTCGTGGCCCACAACCATGCCCTGCGACTCTCCGATCTTCGTTTCCCCGGACCCCAGGCTTGGTTCGAATTGGCCGAGAGGCTGTTGGCGGAAGTCGATCGAGAGAACGGGGAGATGAGCTACGTCAGTTCGCGTAGATTTAGCGAATGAAGCTGTCGGTCATCATCTGTGCCTACACGCTTGATCGATGGGAGATGCTCACTGAGGCCGTCGCCTCGTGTCATTCCCAATCCCGCCCACCCGATGAAGTCATCGTGGTGATCGACTACAACGACGAGTTGCGGGCGCGAGCCGTCCGTGAGTTCACCAACGCACTGGTGATCGAGAACACGATGACCAAGGGTCTCTCGGGGGCTCGGAACAGCGGGGTCGTCGCCTCGTCGGGTGACGTCTTGGTGTTCTTGGACGATGACGCGTACGGAGAGACCGAGTGGCTGGAGCGATTGACCGAGCCGTTCTCGGATCCGCTGGTTGCGGGGTGCGGCGGCTGGATCACTCCTCGCTGGGTCGGGGCGGAACCCAAGTGGTTCCCCCGAACGTTCCTCTGGATCTTGGGATGTAGTTACGACGGCCTTCCCCCGGATCGAGGAGCGATTCGAAATCCCATCGGCGCCAACATGGCCTTGCGTCGCGCGGTGTTCACTCTGGTGGGAGGCTTCAGTTCGGGACTGGGGCGAATTGGCGCGACACCGCTGGGCTGTGAAGAGACCGAGCTCTGTATCCGCTACGGTGTTCGTCGCCCCGAGGACTCCTTCGTCCTGGTTCGTGACGCCGTCGTACACCACCACGTGCCGCCTTCGCGGACCACGTGGAAGTACTTCGTTCATCGCTGCTGGTCAGAGGGGCTCTCGAAGGCCGCGGTGGCGAGTCTCGTCGGCCACGACGAAGGCCTCTCCGCGGAACGTCGCCACGTCGCCCAGGCACTACCCCGCGAGGTCGTCGGCTCCCTTCGCGACGCCGTGCCCCATCCCCTGACCTTCCTGCGAAAACTGTCCTGCATCGCCGCTGGATCCGTGGTGGCTCTGGCCGGCCTCGTCCGAGGTTCGCGCGCCGTGAAGAGGAACCCGGTCTCGCTGAACAGCGCGAGCCTCTACCAGACCGGCGACGCCGCGACGTCGGCGGCCGACGATGACTGGCGACCCATCAGTATCGTCAAGGTCGACGTTGACGACATACCCCGTCACCTGCCCGTGTCGCCGCGAGCCAACAATCGGGTCTGGATCGAACTGACCCGACAGGGCCAGATCCTTGGTCGCCAGGTGTTGTGGGCTCGAGACGGCGAAGTGTCCAGCGACGACCTGGACGAGGTCGCGAAACGCTTCGAGTCACGCACGCCGTCCTTCGTGTCCCTACCCGATGAACGCCTGCCACCCATTTCCGTGGTCATTCCGACAATCTGCCGATTCCCGAGCGATCTCCACAAGCTCGTGGAGAGCATCTCGGCGCTCGACTATCCACAGTTCGAAGTCATCGTTGTCGACAACCGGGTGACGCCCGACTCGGACCTACCCGATCTGAGCGAATTCGCGAACGTCGTCGTGGTATCGGAGCGGATCCCTGGAGCTTCGGCGGCACGTAACCGAGGCATCCGAACGGCGGCGTACGACATCGTCGCGTTCACCGACGATGACGTATCGGTCGACTCTCGGTGGCTGAGGGCAATCGGCGGCCGGTTCGCGGCCAGTCCCGAAATCAGCGTGATGGGTGGCTTGGTGCTTCCCGCCACCCTGTCGACACCACCACAGCTGTGGTTCGAAGAGTTCTACGGCGGTTTCAGTTACTCGTTCGACCTGCGATTCGCCGACTTGAAGAACCACGGAGCCGACTCACTCTTCCCCTACGCGCCGGGGATGTACGTGACGGGATGCAACATGGCATTTCGCAAGTCGGTCCTCGAGGAGATCGGCGGCTTTCGCCTAACCCTGGGACCCGGCACCCCGACGCTCGGTGGCGAGGACCTGGAGATCCTGGTCTCACTGGCCGTCAAGGGAGCGGTGGTGGCCTTCGAGCCCGCCGCCCTCGTTCGCCACTTCCACCGTCAGACCGAGGAAGAGTTCATGACGCAGGTGAGTGGCTACGGCGCCGGGCTCTCCGCGATGTACTTCTCGATCATGTTGCACAATCCCAAACTGATCTTCGACATGGCGCGCCACACGCGACAGGGACTGATGCGTCTGAAGAAGTCGCGGACCCAGCGCTCGCCAAGCGTCGAGGTCTCCTTTCCCGAGACGATCCACGACATCGAGCGACGTGGGATGGCCTACGGACCCCTGGCCCTCTTCAAGAGCTGGTGGAGGTTCCTGTCGCTGCGTCGCCAGATCGAGGCAGAATACGGACGCACGGCTCGCGTGTGAGCCAGCAACCCACGTCAGTGGAACCCCGTCGATTCTATGATTCGAAGTGACATGACAGCAGATACCTCGCGAACCAACCGACGAGCGAGACGACTGCCGCTGCGATCGCCGGCGATGCTGACGTTGGTGGCGATAGTGATCGCGGCGGGGATAGTCGCCAACATCCTGGCCAAACCCGGCGCCCCAAACCTTCCGGCCACCATGTACCCCATCGGCACGCCCGACACCAGCGAGCCCTCGGGATACGCCCCCCCGTCGCCCACCGCCCTACCGGGGTACACACGTACCTACGTCAATGACTTCACCGCGTCGGGTTTCCCGGCCGGCTGGCTACCCTTCACCGGATCACCCGGCGGTGACCCGGGAGGACAGTTCGGAGCGAGTCACGTAGCCGTCAAGGACGGAGAGCTCGTCTTGACGGCGTCTCGCGATCCGGCGTACCACAACCACTGGGTGACGGGCGGTCTGTGCCAGTGTGAACTCGGAGACCTCTACGGTGCCTACTTCGTGCGCTCACGAAGTGACGCGGGGGGGCCCAATGAGGTCGAGCTGCTGTGGCCCCACAACAACCAATGGCCCCCCGAGATCGACTTCAGCGAATCCGAGTGGCTCCACCAGACGTCGGCCACGGTTCACTGGAGCGTCGCCAACTACCAGCAGCAGTGGTTCAAGGGTGGCGTGAACATGTTGGCGTGGCACACGTGGGGCGTCGTGTGGACCAGGAACCAGATCCGCTACGTGCTCGACGGCCACGTGTGGGGAATCATCACGTCGAAAAACGAGATACCGACAATCCCGATGAACCTCGACCTCGAACAACGCACCGGGTGTACTCACCACGTCCAGTGTCCGAAGGTTCCCGTCCACTTCCAAATCGACTGGGTCGCCGAGTTCCACGCGAGTTGATCCGCGGAGGTGAACTCCCTCGAGACCACTCGCTCGAATCCTGCCCCTCCCGACGACGACGCCAGACGTCACCGCCATCGGCCCAGACTCTCGTGGCGCTCGTCGCAATCTCAAGGACCGTCACCACGCCCTCAACGTGACCTCGAGCCGTCGGATCGTCGCCACGACGTCGCACGACGCGTGCAACGTCCGCACTCAGGTTCAGATCCATGTACGACGGACCTTCACGATATCGTCACGTACCGCCAACCCTTGGGTCCCCGTCACACTTCGAAAATGAGCCTGGTGGAGCGTACGATACACTTTGGGCGTTGCATGTGAATTACAGTCCACGAGCGTGATTCGAGACCAGAAGCCATGGCCAAGGTTAGTGTGTTGACCCCCACATACCAGCACTCCGACTACATCGCTGACTGTATTCGCAGCGTGCGGGCCCAGACTGAACAGGACTGGGAGATGATCATCGTCGACGACGGCTCCGACGATGGGACACCGGACATCGCCGAGGCTTTCAACGACCCTCGTATCACCGTCGTGCGTCTGGAGCACGAAGGCGTTCCTGGACTGGGGCGGGTCTACGCCACGGCCCTCGCGAAGTCCAGTAGTCCGCTCATCGCGGTTCTCGAGGGCGACGACACGTGGCCCGACAACAAGCTCGAACTGGAACTCCCGCTGTTCGACGACCCCAAGGTGGTACTCGCCTATGGTTCAGCCGGGCTCATCGACGAGAATGGCAACCACTATGCCCGCTTCTGGTACTCACCGCCGGGCAACGTTGCGCAGAACGTTCCGGTAGGCGCAATCATCCCGACCCTGGTGGAGGTCAACTTCATCGTTGCCGCGACCGTCATGATTCGCCGCTCGGCCCTGGAAGCGATCGGAGGATTCTGGCAGCCCACGGGGATCTCCTACGTGGACCATCCGACGTGGCTCCGATTGGCCACGGTGGGAACCTTCGCCCGGTCGTCTCACGACCTCGGCAATTGGCGTCGTTACGCGGGTCAGGTCACGACTCGTGGATGGTTTGACGCCGAACCCGACCGCACCCCCTACCTCTCCGACATCCTGGTGGCGGCGCAGGGATTGCTGTCCCCCAACGACGCCACCGCGCTCAAGGCGGTCGTTGGACGTGACCCTTCGCGTCAGCGCGAGGATGCGACGCTCGCCCGCGGGCGTGTTGCCCTGCTCGAAGGGTCGTGGCGGACCGCCTTCAGACTGTTCGCACGCGTCTTGATTCACGCGCAGCCGCGCAACAAGGCCGTGGCCCTGCTGGGCATCGCCTGTGCGGTGTGTCGAACCGACATGGAGAAGGTCATCAGCCTGATGGGTCGTCACTCCCTGCCATCGAGGAGGCACCGGCTCTCACACCGTGAGGTCAAGTCCCAGTCCTGGACAGCGTGACATCACGAGCGTCCGCTCGACCTGAGCGACCACAGCGAGGGGAGAGCCACAGCGTTCTCTCCTC
The DNA here is from genome assembly GCA_903860745.1 of uncultured Actinomycetes bacterium. GTDB lineage: Bacteria > Actinomycetota > Acidimicrobiia > Acidimicrobiales > RAAP-2 > RAAP-2. The sequence goes on from CAIORQ010000001.1 coordinate 91,964, forward strand.
GTGAGGAGAAACGATGTCGCCCGGTGGCCCCGTCGTGGATGGCACTGTTGTCGCGAGCACCTCGACACCGTCGAACAGCCACTGACCGGACGACCTCGATTGCGACGTCACCGCGTCATCGAGGGATGTCGATGACAGTCAGACCCGACCGGTCACTTCGTCAAGAATTCCGATAGGACGAAGCTCTCCAGTACCTCGGCCATGTCCCGGCGCCCCTGGGCGAAGGACATGTCGTGGTCCAGGGTCGGCACTAGGTGTGGCGGGTAGGGACGAGTAGCCCGGGTCAGGGGACCCCCCAGCCGGCGCAGCAACGGCACGTTCTGGTACGCCGACTGATCCGCCGGACCGACGATGGCCAGGACCCTCGTACCCCGCGACATGATTTCGGCCATCGTGTTCGTGGACCAGCGCCGCGGAAGCAGCCAGCGCAGAGAGAGCCAGAGGAGCTCGCCGACCGCACTGTGCCTCCTTATCGTGCGACGCATGACCGCGGACGTGCGCGCGGCGAGACTCGAAACAGAGTCCTCCAGACGCCAGATCACGTGCGAGAAGTCAGTCGAAGGCGGCAGGTTGATGGTACAGAGACCTCGTGCCCCGGAACCGTACGCGGTCTCTACGGCGAGGAACGCGCCTGAGCAGTAGCCGACGTAGACGCAGTTGGTGGGGTCGGCGGGTGTGAGAGAGAGTCCGATCTCCCGGGCGTCCCTGATCCACACGGGATCGTTGCCGCGCATTAGAGGGTCCTCGGCCCGTCGCGGACTCTCACCAGAGCCGGACAGGTCGATGCGCACGCAGCGCAGTCCCGAGGCCGCCAGTCTTCGCGAGATCTCGACCCACAGCCGAGAGGGACCGGTGTGATCCTCGTGCACCCCGCTGAGGAACACGATCCAAGGGCTCGTGGTCTCGGTTCGCGGCTCGCTCGTGATGGCGAACAGTCGTCGAGGGCCGACCCGGACTACTTGCTCGACGACGCTTCGACCGTCTTCGGCGTCCGACAGGGTCGCGCGGGTGCAGGGCGTCAACTGCGGCCGGATCGTACGCTCCTCCTGGTCCTCTCCCAGCCACCCCACGATGCGCGTTATCGTGGCGACCGGTGCCACCGAGAAGAAGGGGTGGATTCCGATCGAGGATTCCTGTTCCGTGGTCGTCTCGAACTCGACGTTGCCAGCGTCGAGATGCTCACGCAGCGATGTGGAGAGTGGTCGCCCCTCACGACTGATGACCAGTGCTCTCTTGGCCCACAGGGCCGGGGTCGACTCCAGCAACTTGAGCGACTTGATGGACTCCACCATGTCGGGGGCGAAGAGGAACTCCGCAGTCTCGACCGATCCGTCGACGTACTCGGCAACATCCTGGTGGCGAAGCGTCTCCAGGGCGCGGAGCTCGCGGAGGAACCCCCGCCCCGACTCGCACGGATCCCACGCCACGACCGAGCGCAGGTCCAATTGCGAGGAGGATGCGGCGAGACCGACCAGGGTCGCACCGAGGCGCATCCCGACGGCCGAGACGTCGTGGACCCCGCAGCCACGAAGGTAGTCGACCGCGCTCGCGACGTCCTCGATCCAACCAGGGTTGGCGAGCGTGGATCCGAAGTCGCCACTCGAATCTCCGGTTCCTCGGTAGTCGAAGCGAAGTGCCAGGAAGCCGCTCTGGGCCAACGACGTCGCGAGGGCGCGCATCGCCTTTCGAGCTCCTCGGGCCTCGAACCCGACCGGGAGCGCCAAGATGACGCCACCCCTCACCACGTCGTCCTTGGGAGAACTGAGCCAGCCGAAGAGCGCGGAGTCGCCCTCGCCGAACCAGGTGGGCTCGTGAACGACCTCTGTTGGGCTGGGATCCACTGTCACGATCACTTGCTTAGTAGGTGATCACCGTACGTGAGCACAGAGGAGGGATGACACTCGCAACACTCTACTCTTCGCATGATGAACCATTGATCTTTTTGGCTCCCTCCACGTTTAGAGCCGACGCACACCGGAGCGTCACGAATGGCCGTCCGCGCGCCGCCCTCGACGCCGACGATCAGGCGCTGCTCGTGGTGCGCACCCTCACCCTGACGCACCCACACGCCGTGGCGGTCCGAGTCACGTCGCTCCGTCCCGTCGACCCACGATCCGACTCCCCCGGACTCGCTCGACATCGACTTCGGGCTCCCCTTCGGCGGTCCTCCACGGGTCAGGAAGATGAGCGGGCGGTCGACGCCGTCGGAGCATCCCCGCAGGTGAACCCCACTGTGAAGACTGCGCGGGCCGAGGTCGTCGCACCGGCGCCAGAACGCCCTCTCTCTAGAGAGGGGCGGCACTGGCGAGCTCTGTAGGCTCGCCGATCCGCGGAACACGACGACCCGCCCAACGACGCAACCAGTCGGACTCGCGCTCTCGCGAGAGTCCGACTGGGTCACGCAGTGGTTGAGGCGAACCCTCGGGTTCAGTGTTGCCAGACCCTCACGTAGTCGACCTTCATGTCGGCCGGCGCGATGTTCGGAGAGGTCATTGCGGTGGAGAGCGACATGTTCAAGATCAGGTACATCGGGGCGGAGGGGACCAGCGAGGTGAAGGTTCCGATAGAGGTGCCGTCGTAGTAGAGGGTGATGGAACCCGGCTCCCAGTCGGCGGCGAAGGTGTGCCACCCGCCAACGTACGACCCCTTGCCAACGAGCGGACCGACCGAGTTCGTCGAGGCGTGCAGGTGAGCCTCGACGAGACCGCTGAGACCCTCCATCACGTCAATCTCGCCACTAGCGGGCCAAGTCGGACCGATCGTCCAGAAGGCCGGCCAGTCAGCGACACTCGTCGATCCGGCGAGCCAGATCCGAGCCTCCATGTAGCCGTAGGTGAAGTCGTAGTGACCGTTCGTCGTCACCATGCCCGAGGTGTACTGCTGGGTGGTGCCGCCACAGGTCTCACTCTTCGCAATCGCACTGAGGTTCAAGGCGCCATCGGCCACGCTGACCTGGGAGGGGTCCATGCACTCTTGCTCGAGCGAATTCGGACCCACGGTGACGCCGGAGCCAAACCACCCGGTGGACCACTGCGAGGTGTCCAGGGAACTGCCGTTGAACTCGGAGTCGAAGGTGAGGTTCCAGGTTCCCGGGATGTCGCCCACCGGCTGGGGCGTTCCCGAGGTCACGGTCGTCGTCGTCGTGGGCGCGACGGTCGTGGATGTCGTGGGAGCCACGGTCGTCGTGGTGGTGGGCGCGACGACCGTGGTGGTGGTAGGAGCCACCGTCGTGGAGGTGGTGGGGGCGACGGTCGTCGTGGTGCTCGAGACGGACGAACCCGAGGCGATCGTGGTGGATGTCGTGGGAGCCACGGTCGTCGTGGTGGTGGGGGCGACGACCGTGGTGGTGGGGGAGAAGGCGAGGGTGCTCGTGCGGTGACGACGCACGAGGCTCATGGCGGCGGAGTAGTGCTTGGAGGTCCGCAGTGCGTTGTGTGCACCGAGCTTGGCCTCCAAGGAGGCGAAGGACAGGTTCAGCCGATCAATGGACCGGGCCTCGCGGGTGACGCTCAGGAGTTCGGCGTGGTGCGTCAGGTGCGCGGAGGGCTCGACCGTGGCGGCGTTCGCGCCGTTGGAGAAGAACGGGAGGAGGAGCGAGCTGGCACCGATCAGGGCGAGCAACTTGGGGAATCGTCCGACCGTCTTGAACTGGTTCTTGATGGACTCGGTGCTCTTTGTCATGACACCAAAGTCGCAGTGTCACATCACACCTTCCCCCACGCTTTCTCAACAACTCCCCAATTCGAAAAGGGGGACGAAAGTCCTTTGATTGCAAGAAAAATCGATCTCGCTGACGACGCCGGGCGGCGGAAGAAGTGAGCGAAAATTGTTCCAACGCGGCCCCCGGGCGCCTCAGAGGGTCTGGCGGGCCGACCAGGCGTCGGCGACGATCTCGTCCAGACCCGACGAGCGGGGAGTCCAGCCCAGTCGTTCGCGCGAGAGGAGTTGCGAGGCCACCGCCTCGGCGGGGTCGCCGGGTCGGCGATCCTCCAGGCGGATCGGTACCTCGCGCCCGGTCACTCGACGCACACTGTCGAGCACTTCGAAGATGGACGAACCCGTACCGGTACCCAGGTTCAGGGTCAGCGAGTCGTGATGGTCCAGGGCGTGGATGGCTCGCACGTGGGCGTCGGCGAGGTCGCTCACGTGGACGTAGTCGCGCACGCAGGTGCCGTCGCGGGTCGGGTAGTCGGTTCCGTACACCGAAAGGAACTCGCGTCGTCCCCTCACCGCGTCCAGGGCCAGTGGTATCAGATGGATCTCGGGGTCGTGACGCTCGGGGTGCGCGAGCGTCGAGCCGGCGGCGTTGAAGTACCGCAACGACGCCGAGCGGATCCGTCCCCGCTGCGCCATCCACCGAAGGCCCTGCTCGACCATCAGCTTGGTCTCTCCGTAGGGGCTGTGGGGACTCGTCGCGCGCGACTCGTCGATCGGCATCTCCACCTGATTGCCGTAGACCGCGCAGGACGAGGAGAACACGAACTTGGGCGTCCCGCTCCTCACCAGAGCCTCGAGCAGGGAGAAGCTCTGAGCGACGTTGTTCGCGAAGAAGGTCTCGGGCTCGCGCATCGAGTCCGCCGGCTCGATGCGGGCGGCGAAGTGCACGCAGGCGTCGAAGGCGCCTAGGGAGGAGACCAAGTCCACGTCGCCGACGTCACCCTCGACGAAGACTGCGCGGGCGGGCACGTTGTCGCGACGACCGCGCACCAGGTTGTCGAGCGCCACGACCTCGTCACCGAGATCGAGCAGCAGTTCCGCGGTGGTGGAACCGATGAAGCCGGCCGCGCCGGTGACCAGAACCCTCACTGCACTCCTCTCGCCCGCCACTCGATCCGCACCCCGACGCTAGCAACGCCCGCCGAAGGCGAACTGGTATCGTCGCCTTCGTGAGAGAAGTGTCGCGACGCCTCGACTCTCCACAGGCCACGGGAAGGTGGTGCCGCGGTGACTAACGATTCATCCACCGACCTGGCCGTCGACCTCGCCGACGCCCTGGCCGGTGAGGAGTTCTACCTGGTCTACCAACCCGAGATCGACCTGCACAGCGGTGGCTTCGCGGGTGTCGAGGCGCTGATCCGCTGGCGCCACCCCACGCGCGGCGTCGTCAGCCCCGCCGAGTTCGTCCCCCTCCTGGAGGCCAGTGGGGACATCGTCGAAGTGGGTCGCTGGGCCCTCGAGACGGCCTGCTACCAGGGGGCGGAATGGCACGCCAAGGGTTACCGCTTCCCGGTCTCGGTGAACACCTCCTTACAGCAACTCCATCGCTCCGCCTTCGTCGGCGAGGTCGAACGCGCGCTTCGAGCGAGCCGCTTGGAGGCCTCCCACTTGACCTTGGAGTTCTCCCACCGTGCGCTCGGCGACCCCGAGACCCTGACGACGCTGACCACCCTGCACGGGCGTGGCGTCCGTCTGGCCATCGACAACTTCTCTCCCGGTCACCCCGACTTCTCGGAGCTCGCGGCGGTCCCGGTGGACATCGTCAAGCTCGACCGGGATTTCGTGACCGCGAACACCGAGTCGCCAGCGGGTGCGTCGGTCATCCACCAACTGGTGCACGACGCTCGGGCCCTCGCGCTGCGCGTGATCGCCTCCGGCGTCGAGGACGCCACCCAGCGGGACCACTTGCGAGACGAGCAGGTCGACGTCGGACAGGGTTTCCACTTCGCGCGGCCCTTCGAGGCGCAGGAGATCGACCGCTTCCTCCAGGACTACGCCCTCTTCTCGGGTCGGCCCCTGTGAGGCGAGCCACGACGCGAGGACGCCCTCGATGAGCGACTCGCCTCGCGCCCCGGGCCGCTCCTTCGTCCTGCGTTACTACGACCGCCGCCGCGAGGTCCTCACGGCGATCCCCCACGACGCCGATCCGACGAGGCTCTACGAGCAACTCGCCGCCGCGGCCCTTCCCGACGTCGCCCACTGCCTCGTCGTGGCCGACGCCGACGGACGCGTCGTCTTCGCCCGTTGCGTCCTCGCCCACGAGCACGGTGCCGAGTCCTGTCTGGCCACGGTGGCAGCGGACCTCGATCTCGCCCACGAGGTCAAGGAATCCCTGATGAAGGACTTGACGAGCACCCGAGTCGCTCAGGGTGCGGCGAGTCGGGTGCTCGTCGCGCCGCTCGTCGTGGAAGAGCAGGCTGCGGGAGCCGTCGTCTTCGCTCGAAGGACCGAGGAGCCCGACTGGAGCGCGCAGGACCATGGCACGATCCACGACGTCGTCACCGCCCTGGGCGTCGACCTCGAACGCCTGCGACTGCGCTTCGAGTCGCGCCAGGCCCTGCGCGCCAGTCAGCGCGTGGCGAGTCAGCTCCACCAGTTGATCAGCGCCTCGTTGGTGGTGGGGACGCTCACCGACGAGTCCGACATCGCCCTGAACCTGGTGCGCAGCGCGCGCAGCCTCTTCGACGGCGACCGCGCGGCCGTCGTCGTCCACCACGCCTCCGAGAGCGTCGTGGCCACGGTGCAACGTGGACGGATACCACGCCTGATCGACGCGACGCTGGCCGATGCCACGAGGGTCCCGTCCGCGCGACCCGAGGCGAGCGACCCCTGGGTCCACGACGGCTGGCTCTGCGCGCCCGTGCTCGACGGCCACGACCGAGCGCGGGGGCTCGTCGCCACCCATCGCGACGGCGAAGCGTCCTTCACCGCGGAGGACTACGAACTCGCGATGCTGCTGGCGCGCCTCGCCGCCACCTCCCTCGACGCCCTCGACCTCAACCGCACGATCAGCGACAACGAGACCCGACTGCGCATCTTGGTGGACGCCGCGCCGGTGAGCATCGTGGAATCCGACGACAACGGGCGCGTGCGCTGGTGGAACCAGTCGGCCAGTCGGCTGCTGCGCTGGCCCGACTACGCCGTCGACGTCGTCGACGCCGTCAGGTGGCCGGCGGACGTCGAGGCGGCGCTGGTCGGGCTCTGGAACGACCTGCTAGCCGGAGGACTTCGCGACAACGAGGAGCTACGCGCCGAGGTCGGCGGCCGTGAGCGTCTCCTGGCCCTCTCCGCGGCGGTGGTGCCCACCGGGACGCAGCGGCCGAACATCCTGACGCTCCTCGACGACGTCACCGACCAACGTGAGCTGCGCGAGGAGGTGCGCCACGCCCATCGGATGGAGCTGCGCGGCCAAGTCGCGTCGAGCGTCGCCCACGACTTCAACAACCTCATCACCCTCATCCTCGGCTACGCCGAGCTCCTGTCACGCAACGTCGCGGGCGACGAGAAGTCCGAGGAACTCGTCCGCGATATCCAGGCGACCTCCTCACGGGCCTCCACCCTGACCGCCCAGCTCCAGAGCATCGGACGAACCTCGGCGCCGGCACCGGTGAGTCTCGACGTCGGCGCGGCCCTCGGGGCCAACGCCGAAGTCCTCGAACGCATCATGGGCTCGGTGAACACCGTCGTCTGGGAGCTCGCCGAGTCCACGCCTCCGGTGAAGGTCGACGCCGACCTCTTCGAACAGATGATCCTCAACCTCTCCATCAACGCCCGCGACGCCATGCCCGAGGGCGGTACCTTGACCTTCACGTCGGGCCTGCGCGAACTCGACGAGGAGCAGGCCGGCGAGTTGGGCCTCAGAGCGGGGCCCTTCGTCACCCTGCGCATCGCCGACACCGGGACCGGCATGGACGAGGCCACCCGCCAACGCTGCTTCGAGCCCCTCTTCACCACCAAGGGGCCCTTCAAGGGCACGGGCCTCGGCCTGGCCTCGGCGAGACGGCTCGTGCTCGACAGCGGAGGGGTCATCACCTGCTCATCCACCCTCGGCGAGGGCACGGCCTTCACCATCTGGCTGCCGGCCCAGGTCGAGAGCGACAGGTCCGCCCCAGCGACCGACGTCCCGGTGGTCAGCGAACGTCCGCGCATCCCGGCGACGATCCTCCTGTGCGAGGACGACGCGGCCCTGCGACGACTGGCGCGTCAGGTCCTCGCACGCCACGGCTTCGAGGTCCTCGAATGCGTGTCGGCGGAGGATGCGCTCGAGACCCGAGAGAGATTCGGCGCGCGTATCGACATGCTGGTCACCGACGTGGTGCTGCCCGAGATGGACGGCCCGGAGCTCGCCCGACGCCTCCAGGGCGAGCAGCCGGACCTGGTCGTGGTGGTCATGTCGGGCACGGCGTCGCCCGACGCCGTCGCCGGACTGCGCCAGAACAGCGCCTCGTTCCTGGCCAAGCCCTTCAAGCCCAGCGCACTCGTCGACGAGGTGATCGGACTACTGAGCCGACGAACTGTCGTGGAGCCTCAGGAGGCCGCGGGCTCGAAACGGTAGCCGAAGCCCCGGACCGTGGTGATCCACCGCGGATGATCGGGATCGGACTCAATCTTGAGGCGAAGGCGACGAATGTGCTCGGTGACCGTGGCCTCGTTCTGCCACTCCGGCGAAGAGGCCCACACGTGCTCGAGCAGTTGTTCGCGCGAGAAGACCTGGCGCGGCGACGCGGCGAGGAAGGCGAGCAGCGAGAACTCCTTGGCCGTGAGTTCGAGCAGCGCACCGTCGAGGTGAACCTCGTGGGTGTTCTCGTTGATCTCCAGGGGCCCGAACTTCAGATTCGGTGCGTCGATGGAGTGTTGGGTCGAGTTGGCCCCCGCGCGACGCAGGACCGTCTCGATGCGTGCGGAGAGCTCACCCGGTGAGAAGGGCTTGACGATGTAGTCGTCCGCGCCCATCTTCAACCCGGCGATGCGGTCGGACTCCAGGCCGCGTCCGGTCAAGAAGATCGTCGGCACGTCGCTGAGTTCGCGCACCTCGCGAAACACGTCGCGGCCGTCCTCCTTGCCCAGAACGATGTCGAGCAGGATCAGGTCGGGCTCCCTCTCCGAGACCGCCCGCAGCGTCGCGGCCATGTCCGAGACGACGCGCAACTCGTAGCCCTCTTCGGGAAGGAAGCGGCTCAGCAGACTGATCATCTCCGCGTCGTCTTCGACCAGCAGGATCGACGTCATCGTTCTCCTCGAGGCGCGACACGGGGCGTCGTGCCGTCGGTCAGGTAACCCACGTCAGCATTCTAGGAGCGCAGGGGCGCGGGGCGCGGTACACCGGGCGCGACGTCCGCCCTCACGGGGTGATTCCTATACTGAAAGTCAGTTCCCGTGATCGGCTCCGCACTACCGGAGGATGACGGGCGAGTCGATATCGAGAACCCACGTTCACGGGAGAACCATGAGAGTCCCACGTCTGGCCATTGCGTTCCTCGCCCTGGGGGCGGCGCTCGTCGTGCCGGCGTCCGCGGACGCCTTGAGCCTCCCCCAGGCCACCGCTCTGGCCCTTCCGACGCCGAACAATGGTCTTGACCAGGGTTATCTCCCCTTCCAGTCCTGTTCGTCGGTCGGCAACTGCGCGGTCACGGGAATGTACCTGAACGCCCAGTCCGTCGACGCCGGCGTCTTCGAGGACGAGGTGAAGGGCGTTTGGCAGACCCCGGTGACCGCCGCGATCCCCCTGGGCGGCGATACCTCCAAGAGCGTGACGATGAACGGTGTCTCGTGCCCCGCCAACAATTCCTGCGTGGCCGTCGGTCAGTACGTCACCGCGGTCAAGAACAAGACCGTGACCATCGTCAACGAACAGGTCTTCGTCGCGAGCCAACTGGGCGGGGTGTGGCAACGAGGGGTCGCCCTCGCACTGCCGTCCAACGCCATGACCTCGAGCGAGGTGGCGATCCCGCACGCGATCACCTGCGCCAGCGCGGGCAACTGCACCGTCGTGGGGACCTACACCACCGATTCGACGGTCTTCGCCACCGACGGCTTCTTGGCCAGCGAGGTCAAGGGTGTCTGGCACCAGGCCGTGGAGCTGGCGCTGCCGCGCGGCGCCAACGCCAACCCCTTCGTCTCCCTCTCGCAGGTGGCCTGCTGGTCCGGCGGCAACTGCACGGCGGTGGGCTCGTACCTCGACACCAACAACGTGGCGCACGCCCTGATCGTCCCCGAGCTGTCGGGGTCCTGGCGGCGCGGCCTCTCCTTGAGCCTGCCGGCCAACGCGAGCGCCTTCGCGGGGGCCTCGTTGAACGAGGTGACCTGCACCACGAATGGCTCGTGCCTGGCCCTGGGCTCCTTCAACACGGTCAGCGGAGCCGTCCAGCCCCTGGTCGCGCTGTCGACGAGCGGCCGGTGGAGCGGGCTCCAGGTCCGCCTCCCCCACGCGGCGCGCAATCCCGAAGCCCTGACCTTCGGCTTCGACGGTGTGGCCTGCGCGAGCCCGGGCAACTGCGCCTTCGGCGGGCAGTTCCTCGACGCGAATGGCCGCTACCAGGGATTCCTGGACAACGTGGTGAACGGCTTCGTCCAACCCGCCCAGGTCTTGGCCCTGCCAAGCGGCGCGCTGCAGGCGGGCCACAACGGTGGCGTGGTCTCGCTCAGTTGTCCGGCGGTCGGTCAGTGCGTCGCTGGCGCGGCCTTCATCAACGCCGCCAAGAACTACGAGGGCCTCGTGGTCAGCGAGACCAATGGCGTCTGGTCCCCCGGTCAGGTGATCGCACTGCCCAGTGGCGCGGTGAGCGTCGGCGTGGGCGGCGGCGTCTACTCGGCCCAGTGCTTCTCCACCTCGGCCTGTCAGCTCACCGGAAGCTACTTGGCGACCGCGACGCGCTACGAGGGCTTCACCCTGCTCACCTCGGCCTAGATTCTCACGAGGTTTCATCTCGTGGGCACTCTCTGGTCGCTCCAACTTCACTTAGGGGTAACCCTGGCTTCTTAAGGTGACCTCATGGCGCGCCCCACACCGACTCCCCCCCTGAGTGCGATGACGGGCGTCGCCATCTCGACGAAGGACCTGCGGTGAGCGTGATGGTGGACAACGAGGGGCGCCAGACCGTCCTCGTCGTCGAAGACGAGGAGAGCTACCAGGACGCCCTGGCCGTCGGGCTGAGCGCCGAGGGCTTCGTCGTCACCGGGGCCACCACCCTGGCCGCCGCCCGCGACATCCTCGGGCGGTCGTCGCCCGACATCATCCTCCTGGACCTCATGTTGCCCGACGGGTCCGGCGTCGACTTCTGTCGCGAGGTGTTCCACTCCTCGCGGATCCCCGTGATCATGGTCACCGCCCGCTCCAGCGAGGTGGACGTGGTCCTGGGCCTCGAGATCGGCGCCGCGGACTACGTCACCAAGCCCTATCGCCTGCGTGAACTGGTCGCGAGGATGCGCGCCATCCTGAGGCGCCCCGCGGTCTCCACCAACGACGACTTCATCGTCTTCGGTGACCTCAAGATGGACTTCGTGCGCCGCTCGGTCACTCGTCACGGCACCGACATCGAGCTCAGCCGCAAGGAGTTCGACCTCCTCGCCCTCTTCGCGGCCCACCTGGGCCAGGTCGTCACCCGCGAGGTCTGCCTCGACACCCTCTGGTGGGGCATGCAGCTCTCCGACACCCGCACCCTCGACACCCACGTGAAGAGACTGCGCCAGAAGATCGAACTCGACCCCACCCGTCCACGCCACCTGGTCACCATCCGTGGGGTGGGTTTCCGTCTCGACGCCTGACTCCGGCGTCTAGGTTGAGGTCATGAAGACCGGAGACCAAGCACCTGATTTCACCCTTCGCGACCACCAGGGCAACGACTTCACCCTGAGCACCGCCCTCGCCTCGGGGCCCGTCGTCCTCTTCTTCTACCCCGCCGCCCACACCCGAGGCTGCACCAAGGAGTCCTGTCACTTCCGCGACCTGGCGAGCGAGTTCGCGGCCGTGGGCGCCCAGCGCGTCGGCATCTCGATGGACACCGAGGACCGCCAGGCGAGTTTCGCGACGGCCAACCAGCTCGACTACCCCCTGCTCGCCGACGTCGGCGGCACGGTGGCCGCCCTCTACGGCGTCAAGCGTGGCGTGGACTTCCTGCGGGTCAAGCGAACCACCTTCGTCATCGGCACCGACCGGCGGATCCTTGAGGTGATCTCGAGCGAACTGTCGATGGACGTGCACGCCGACCGGGCGCTCAGCGCACTCGCGAGCGCGTCCTAGCTCCCCCTACTGGGCCAGGAGCGCCGCGGCGGGGTCCGCGAGGAAGCGCCCGATATGTGCGATGGCCTTCGACGCCAGGGCGCCGTCGATCTGGCGGTGGTCGAAGGTCATGGCCAGTTCGACCACCTCGCGCACGGCCAGCTGGCCGTCGACGACCCACGGCGCCGGAGCGATCTGGCCCACGCACAGGATCGCCCCGGTCCCCGGCGGCAGGATGGCGACCGCGGCGTCGACCCCGAAGGGCCCGACGTTGGTGATGGTCAGGGTCGTCCCCGCCATGTCGGCCGGTGCGGTCGTGGCGTCACGCGCCTTCTCCACCAGCGACGTCAGGGCCTCGGCCATCCCCACCACGTCCAGGCGGTCAGCGTCCTTGATGTTGGGAACGATCAGCCCCCGCGGCGTGTCGGCGGCGATCCCGAGGTTGACGTAGCGGCGCAGCACCACTTCACCGGACTCGGCGTCGAAGCTCGAGTTGATGCCGGGGTAGTGGCGCGCCGCGTCGCACAGCGCCAGGGCCACGATGGTCAGTGGCGACAGGCGCACGTCGGACAGACGCGGCTGCTTCTTGAGTCCGGCCAGGAGTTCCGTCGTCCTGGTGGCGTCCACGCGCAACCAGACCACCGCCTGGGGCTGTTGGGTGACGCTCTGGACCATCGCCTCGGCCATCGACTTGAGGACGCCCTTGACGGCGAAGCGCTCCTCTCGCGCACCCGTCGACCAGGCGTCGATCTCTCGCCCCGCGAAACGCGACGACGTCGTCGGCCCCGTGGCCACGACCCTCGACACCGAGCCGGTCGCGGGCACCGCGCGAGCGCGTTCGACGTCCTCACGGGTGACCAGCCCGTCGCGACCCGTGGCCACGACCTGTCGCAGGTCCACCCCGTAGCTCTTGGCCAGCAGGCGCACCGGCGGCGTGGTGCGCACCGGACCCTGCGACGCCCCGGCCTCGGCCGGGGCCGCTGGGGCCGGCGTCTCGACCCTCGCGCCCCGACGGGCGCGTCGACCCGAGTGAGCGGCCTCGTCCGCCACGCCGTAGCCGATGAGGACCGGTTCACGGCGCTGTTCGTCGGGCACGTCGTGCACGACCTGCTTCACCTGGGCGTGCGGGGCGGGCTCACCCACCTCGAAGGTGATCAGGGGCGTGTCCACCGCCATCGTGTCGCCCACCTGGCCGTGCAGTTCCACCACGGTGCCCGCGAAGGGACTCGGCAGCTCGACGACGGCCTTGGCCGTCTCGACGTCCACCAGCGGCTGGTTGAGCGACACCACGTCGCCCACGGCGACCTTCCAGGCCACGATGTCGGCCTCGATGAGGCCTTCGCCGACGTCGGGCAACAAGAAGACCTCGCGGCTCATTGTCCGTACCCCATCACCTGGTCGACCGCGTCGAGGATGCGGTCGACGCTCGGGCGGTAGTCCTCCTCGATGCGCGCCGGCGGATACGGGACGTGATAGCCCGCGACGCGGACACCGGGGGCGCGCATCGAGTAGAAGCAGCGCTGCGTGACCTCGGCCACGATCTCGGAGCTCACCGAGGCGCTGCGCGGCGCCTCCTGCACCGCGATCAGACGACCGGTCTTGAGCACCGAGGCCACGACCACCGGGTAGTCGACCGGGGAGATTCCCCGCAGGTCGATGACCTCGAGGGAGACGCCCTCGGCCTCGGCGGCCTCGGCGGCGCGCAGGATGGTCTTGACGCTCGAGCCGTATCCCACCACCGTGACGTCGGAGCCCTCGCGGCGCAGCTCGGCCTCGCAGAGTCCCCGCGGCGGACCGTCGAGGTCGACCTCGCCCTTCTCCCAGTAGCGGCTCTTGGGCTCGCAGAAGATGATGGGGTCGTCGCTGTCGATGGCCTGCTGGATCATCCAGAAGGCGTCGTTGGGCGTGGCGCACGACACCACCCGCAGGCCCGGGGTGTGGGCGAAGTAGGCCTCGGGGCTCTCCGAGTGGTGCTCGATCGCTCCGATGCCGCCCTGGAAGGGTAGACGGATGACCATGGCCATGTTGTAGATGCCCTCGGAGCGCTTGTGCAGCTTGGCCACCTGCGAGACAATCTGGTCGAAGGCGGGGAACACGAAGCCGTCAAACTGCATCTCGCACACCGGTCGGTATCCGCGGATCGCCAGACCCACCGCGGTCCCCACGATGGCCGATTCGGCCAGCGGCGTGTCGACCACGCGGTCCTGGCCGAAGTCCTTCTGCAGTCCGTCGGTGATGCGAAAGACGCCGCCCAGCTTGCCGATGTCCTCGCCCATGAGCAGCACCTTGGGGTCCTTCTCCATGGCGCGTCGCAGGCCCTCGTTGAGCGCCTTGGCCATGGTCATCGTGGTCGTGGCCATCAGTGCGAGCCCCCCAGTCCCAGCGCCGCCATCTCGCGGCGACCTTCGTCGATCAGCGGATGATCGTCAGCGTAGACGTGGTCGAACATCGACAGGGGGTCGGGTCGACCCATCGCCAGGACGTCCTCGCGCAGCTGCAGGGCCTGGCGGTCGGCCTCGGCCGCGATGTCCTCGAAGGCCGACGGCTTCACCCGGTACTCGCGCACCAACAGGGCCTTGATGCGTTCGATGGGGTCGCGGTGCTTCCACACCTCGACCTCGGCGTCCACGCGATAGCGCGTGGGGTCGTCGGAGGTGGTGTGCGCGCCCATCCGGTAGGTGAAGGCCTCGATCATCGTGGGACCGCCGCCGGCGCGGGCGTTGTCCAGGGCGGCCCGGGTCACCTCGTAGCAGGCCAGGAGGTCGTTGCCGTCCACGCGCACTCCCGGGAAGCCGAAGCCCCGTGCGCGCCGAAAGAGTGGCACCTTGGACTGGGTCGACGACGGCGTCGAGATGCCGAACTGGTTGTTCTGGCAGAAGAAGACCACCGGCGCGTTGAAGGAGGAGGCCCAGACGAAGGACTCGAGGACGTCGCCCTGGCTCGAAGCACCGTCCCCGAAGAAGGTGAGCACCGCCTCGTCGGCGCCGTCGCGCTGGATGCCCATGGCGTAGCCCACCGCGTTGAGGACCTGGTTGCCCAGCACGATCGTCGGCAGGTGGTGGCGGTACTTGAGGGGGTCCCAGCCACCGTTGCTGACGGCGCGGAACAGCTTCAGGAGTTCGGCGGGCGGGATGCCGCGGCACCACGCGATGCCGTGCTCACGGTAGGAGGGGAAGGTGAAGTCCATCGGGGCGAGGGCCCGACCGGCGCCGATCTGGGCGCCCTCTTGCCCCTCGATGGGGGCCCACAGCGCCAACTGACCCTGACGCTGCAGGGAGGTCGACTCGGTGCACAGGCGCCGCACGATCACCATGTCGCGGTACATCGAGAGGATCTGTTCACCCGACAGGGTGCTGGCGTAGTCCGGATGGTCGACCCGCTCGCCCTCGGGGGTCAGTAACTGGACTAGTTCTTCGTCGATCATCAACGCTCCTTCGAGTCCCGCTCGGATTTCACCCTAGTCTCCTAGCCTGTGGGGGTGCCTCGCCTGTTCGTGGACTGGAGCCCGCTGCGCCAGAGCCGCAATTTCCGCCTGCTGATCGTCGGTCAGCTGGTCTCCCTGCTGGGCAGCAACCTCACGCTGGTCGCGGTGCCCTACCAGGTCTACCGCGAGACCCACTCGAGCCTCTGGGTGGGTCTGGCCAGCCTCTTCCAGCTCCCCTTCCTCATCGTCGGCGCCCTGTGGGGCGGGGCCTTCGGCGACCGCTACGACCGGCGCACGCTGCTGGTCGTGGGAACTCTGGTCTGCGCGCTCACCAGCGCCGGCTTGGCCGTCAACGCCCTCCTCCCCCACGACAGCCTGTCGACACTGCTCGGCCTCGCGGCCCTGGGCGCCGGGGCGGGCGGCTTCACCAGTCCCGTGCGCGCGGCGGCGATCCCGGGCATGTTGCGCGAGGAGCAGCTGATCAGCGCCTATTCGCTGAACCAGATCATCGTGAACATCTCGGCCGTCGCGGGACCCTCCCTCGCCGGCGTGCTCCTGGCCGCGGTGAGCCTCTCGTCGTGCTACGCCATCGACGCCGCCACCTTCGTGCTCCTGGCGGTGGCCACCTTGTTCATGACCCACCTCACGCCGCCGGCGGGCCGCGACGACGTCGCCCTCCTGAACGCCATCGCCGAGGGCTTTCGCTACGTGCGCCGCCACGCCGTGGCCCAGGCCGTGTACCTCGCCGACCTCAACGCCAACGTCTTCGGACTGCCCCGGGCGCTCTTCCCCGCCGTCGCCCTCACCGTGTACCACGGTGGCGCGCGCACCCTCGGACTCCTCTACGCCGCGCCGGGCGTCGGGGCTCTGGTCATGGCGGTCTTCGCCGGATGGATCAACCACGTGCAGCGCCGCGGGCGCACCGTCATCCTGGTCGTCGCCCTCTGGGGCCTGGCCATGGCGGCCTTCGGTCTGGTGCACGTCCTGTGGTTCGGCGTCGCGGCGCTCGCCCTGGCGGGATCGATGGACGTGGTCTCGACGGTCCTGCGCGGCACCATCTTGCAACTGGCGATCACCGACGAGTTCCGTGGGCGCATCCAGTCGATCCAGATGGCGGTAGTGACCGGAGGCCCGCGTCTGGGCGACGCCGAGGCGGGAGCGGTGGCCGCCGTGTCGAGCACGGAGTTCTCCATCGTGTCGGGGGGCATCGCCTGCGTCGTGGGGGTGGCGCTGCTGGCGTGGCGCCGGCGGGCCTTCTGGGACGAGACGGTCTAGCGCGCCCGCAGGGTGACCGACGATCGGTGAGCATTGGTCACCGCCGCCAGTTGCCCGCAGGCCGCGTCGATGGAGCGTCCGCGGGTGTTGCGCACCGTGACGTTGATTCCCAACTCCTCGAGCCCGTCGCGGAACTCCCGCACCCGCTCGGGCCGCGAACCACGCACCAGGTAACCGGGAGTCGGGTTCAGCGGGATGAGGTTGACGTGCGCGCGCAGGTCGCGCGCGTAGTGGGCGAGCTCGAACATGGCCTGGTCGGTGTCGTTCACGCCGTCGATCAACGCCCATTCGAAGCTCAGACGCCGTGACGTGGAGGCCAGCCACTTCTCGCAGGCCTCGTAGAGACGGCTCAGGGGGTAGCGCCGGTTCAGCGGCACGAGCTCGTCGCGGGTGGCGTCATTGGCGGCGTGCAGGCTCACGGCCAGCGTGAGGGGCAGGCCCTCGTCCGCCAGGCGTTCGATGGCCGGCGCCACCCCCACGGTCGAGACGGTGAGGTGCCGAGCGGAGAGTCCCCGGTACTCGTGCAGGCGCCGCACGACGTCGGCGGTGACCCGGTAGTTGGCCAGGGGCTCGCCCATACCCATGAAGACCACGTTGGACAGGCGCCGCGGCGCCGCCTCGCGCGCGGCGAACATGACCTGCTCGACCACCTCGCCGACGCTGAGCTGACGGGTGAAGCCCGCCTGACCCGTGGCGCAGAAGGTGCAGCCCATGGCGCAGCCCGCCTGGGACGAGACGCAGACCGTCACCCGGTCGGTGTAGTTCATCAGGACCGTCTCGATGGTGGCGCCATCGTGGAGGCGAAAGACCCACTTGCGCGTCGACCCCCGGTCGCTGGTGACGTCGTTGGCCACCTCGAGCGCGGGCGGCAGTTCGCGGGCCAGGCGTTCGCGCAGCGCCTTGGGCACCGTGGTGATGGACCCGAGGTCCAGGGCCCCCTCCCACACGCCACGCCAGACCTGGTCGAGCCGGTAGCGCGGCTCGTCCGCGAGGTACGTCGCCAACTGGGTGGCGTCCAAGTCGTAGACCGAGGGCACCACTCCACGCTAGGCCACCGCGACGTCGGCCATTCGCCCGGGGCCCGCGCCGTCTGCTTGACTCGGAGTGCAGGGTCTATCCAAAGGAGTGCCATGGAACTCAACAACACCTCCGCTCTGGTCACCGGCGGCGCCTCGGGCCTCGGCGAGGCCACCGTCCGCGCCCTGGCCGACCGCGGCGTGCGCGTGGTGGTGGCCGACCTCGACCAGGAGCGCGGGTCCGCGGTCGCCGAGTCGGTGGGCGGAGCCTTCGCGCACTGCGACGTGACCAACGCCGACCAGGTCATCGCGGCCCTCGAGGCCGCGACCGAGATGGCGCCACTCTTCAGCGTCGTGAACTGCGCGGGCATCGGCTGGATCCAGCGCACCATCGGGCGCGACGGCGAGTACGCCTCGGCCCACGACCTCGACGTCTACCGCAAGGTCATCGAGGTGAACCTGGTGGGGACCTTCAACGTCTGTCGCCTGGGCGCCACCGCCATGAGCCACAACACCCCCGACGAGGACGGGTGCCGCGGGGCGATCGTCAACACGGCCTCCATCGCCGCCGAGGACGGTCAGATCGGCCAGGTGGCCTACTCGTCGTCCAAGGGCGGCATCGTGGGCCTGACCCTCCCCCTGGCGCGCGACCTCGCGGTGGTGGGCGTGCGCGCCAACTGCATCCTGCCGGGTCTCCTCGACACGCCCATCTACAACTTCGCGCCCGACCCCGAGGAGTTCAAGGCCCACCTCGGCCAGGACGTGCTCTTCCCCAAGCGCCTGGGACGGGCCCAGGAGTTCGCCAGCCTGGCGCTCGAGCTGCTGGCCAACAGCTACGTGAACGCCGCGACCATCCGGCTCGACGCAGGGATCCGCTTCCAGCCCAAGTGACCCGGCCGGTCTAGTTGGCCACGTCGCGGCGGGTGTAGCGCCACAGTCCGGCCGCACCGATGGCCGCGCCCACCAGGGTGACCCCGAGGAAGCCGCCGAGGTCGAAGGGGCTCACGGGCACCGAGCGCAGGTAGTGGAAGGGGTTGACCTCGAGCACCAGCGCGGGCCACCTCAGGACGGGACCGAGGATCTGCGCCACGTAGGCCACGATCACCAGCATCGCGCCGAGCGCGAAGGCGAGACGGGGGAAGCGAGCCACCAGCCAGACGCTGAGACCGACCATGAAGGGGACCAGTGCGAGGGACCCCGCGACGGCCTCGGCCACCGTCGACAGAGCCATCGCGGTCCCGCTGAGACGCACGCCGCCCCACAGGGCCAGGGTCGTGGCGGCGCCGGCCACCACCACGCAGGCCAGGGAGCCCGCCGTCACCGCGAACATCCAGGTGCTGCGGCTCACGCCCGTGGCCAGCACCAGGTCGAGGCGACCCTTCACCTCGTCGGCGCCCGTCGAGGAGATCCACGACACCACCAGCAGGGTGAAGACCACCGACATCACCGTGGCGGCGATCGCCACGAAACCCACGCCGGTCACCATGGCCCCCATGCCCCAATGGTTCAACAGTGCGGTGTAGCTGGGGTCGCTGTGGGCCAGCGACACCAGGGCGTGGGTCAGGTAGCCCATGATGACGCCGAACACCGCGAGACCCAGGGTCCACCAGCGCCACACGCTCGAGCGCTCGCGCCACGCGAAGAGCCACGGTGAGGAGAGGAAGGCCGGCTTCGCCGTGGCGCTGTCCGCGTGGGTGTACAGCGCCCCGCCGACGTCACGACGGTCCTGCAGCCACCACACCGCCGCCACCGCGACGAGTGGCCCGACCAGCGCCGGCACCGCGGCGCCCGCGTCGACCGTCTGGAAGGCGCCGATCTTCTCCACCCACCCGAAGAAGGTGAGGTCGCGCATCCACTCGAGCGAGGAGCCGGCGTCAGCGACCACTCGGAGCAGGAAGGCCAGCACCACGAGGGCCAGGGCCAACTGGCTCGCGGCGCGCCGGGGCGCGGCGATCTGCGCGGACAACAGCCCGATGATGGCCCCCGACCAGGCGATGGACAGCATCCCCAGGGCGTAGTAGAGCGAGCCCGACGTGCTCTGACCGCCCGCACGCATCATCAGACCCGACGCCGCGGCGACGACCAGTCCCATCTCGGCCAGCACCAGCGTCGTCGTGCGCAAGACGGCGTCGCGGTTGCGCCTCCCGATGACCAGGACGTCCCAATTCCCGTCGTCCTCGTGCGCCCGCGTCAGTCTCGTGGCGCTCAGCGCCGCCCAAATGGCCACCGTCATCACCAGGACCGCCCCCATCTTCCACACGACGAAGGCACCACCGGTGTTGAGGTTGTCCACGCGTCCGTAGAGGGCGGCCACCGCCGGGTTCGCCAGCAGCGGCGCCAGTCCCACCATGCCCGCGGCACCGCCGCTCGCGTTGAAGGACTTGAGACCGGTCTCGATGATCAAGACGACCAGCACCGCGACCACGACCGTGTTGCGGCGCATCTCGCGCCAGACCAGGGAGTGGACCGAGGTGACCGCGCGGCTCACGTGGCCGGGGCGCCATCGTAGAAGCTGAGGAAGATCTCCTCCAGCGAGGCCTCACGGCCGTGGACGGCCGTCACGTCGCGCGACGCCAGCGCCGCGAAGAAGGCCGACGGGGCGCCGGTGACGCGCACGCGCACGCCGTCGGGCAGGGTGTCGACCACGCTGACACCCGGTACACCGGAGAGGTCGCCGACCCGACCGATGACGTCGAACTCGACACCGATGCGCGACTGCAGGTCGGCGATCTCGGCCACCGTCACGATCTGGCCCGAGCGGATCATGGCGACCCGGGTGCACAGGTGCTCGACCTCGCTGAGCATGTGCGAGCTCAACAAGACGGCCTGGCCGCGTTCGCGGGCCTCGACCATGCACTCACGAAAGACCCGTTCCATCAACGGGTCGAGGCCCGACGTGGGCTCGTCCAGGAGCAGCACCGGAGCCCGCGTCGCGAAGGCCCCGATCAAAGCCACCTTCTGACGATTGCCCTTGGAGTAGGCCCGGATCCGCTTGCGCGGATCGAGCTCGAAGCGCTCGATCAGCTCACGGGTGTAGGCCACGTCGCTACTGCCGTGCAGCGCCGCCAATAGCGTCAAGGTGTCCTCGCCCGTCAACTGGGGCCACAGTGACACGTCGCCGGCGACGTAGGCCACGTTCGCGCGGGCCTCGTCGGAACCCGCCGGGTGGCCCAGCACGGCGACCGACCCCGACGTGGGCCGCAGGAGACCCAGGGCGAGGCGCAGGGTCGTGGACTTGCCCGCCCCGTTGGGTCCGAGGAAGCCGAGGATCTCTCCGGCCGCCAGGTTCAAGGTCACGTGGTCGACCGCCCGCGTGGATCCGTAGTCCTTGACGAGGTCGTCGATGTCCAGGGCGAAGGTCGTCATACTAGGAAACTAGTTCTTCGTCCCCCGCACCGATTCGCGTGACGATCAGGGGACGGGGATGTCGTCGGGGACCAGGTGCACCGCGAGGTCCTCCTCGCTCACCTGGCCGTCCTTCACCGGCGACACGAGGCTCCAGTGTCCGCCCACCGGACAGAACTGCCATCGCCACCAGCCCAGGCGTAGCGACTTCACCGACACTCCGGGCACCCAGATCGTGCGAAAGAGGTGTCCGTCGCGACAGCGCACGAGCGTCCGCCCCCCCAGGCCGGAGTATCCCCGCCGGCGCGCGACCAACGTCGCCACGACGTAGAACAGCACCGTCACGACGTAGAACAGCACCGTCACGACGAAGAACCGACGGCGGTTCGCGGACTTCTCTCTGGTCATCTCGACCCCCTTCGCGACAGGGACGATTTCGGAGCGGACCGGTCAGTCGACGCAACACCATCCCTATAGGTCACGGTAGCGACCACCCCCTCGCCCGAGACGCCCCAGACGGTGACCTTGTCCCCTACTTGAGCGACGACCAGGGAGTCATGCTGAGGGTGGGGATGTCTGTGACCCGAACCGAGGTAGTTATGGAATACGTACGCTGGTTCGACAAGATCCGCCTCGCCGACGCGCCGCTCGTCGGCGGCAAGGGCGCCAACCTGGGCGAGCTCACCGCCGGCGGGTTACCGGTCCCCCCGGGCTTCGTGGTGACCTCGGAGGCCTACCGCTACGCCATCGACCACGCGGGCATCGCCGACCAGTTGGCCTCGATCCTGGCGGGGGCCAACCCCAACACCACCGCGGACCTCGATCGAGCGGCCAAGGAGGCACAGGGCCTGCTCCGTTCGGTCTCGCTGCCCGACGACCTGCGCACGGCGATCCTCGACGCCTACCACTCGCTGGGCAACCACGTCATCACGGCCGTGCGGTCCTCGGGCACCGGTGAGGATGCCGGGGACACGTCCTTCGCCGGGATGAACGTCACCTTCACCAACGTCTGCGGCGGCGACGACCTGCTGACCGCGATCGTGGGATGCTGGGCGTCGCTCTACGGTGCGCGCGTCATCTCCTATCGCCTCACCCGCGGACTTCCCGACGTTCCCGCCATGGGCGTCGTCGTGATGGAGATGATCCCCTCGGAGCTCTCGGGGGTGATGTTCACCGCCGACCCCTCGACGGGCGACACGAGCAAGATCGTCATCGACGCCGCCTTCGGTCAAGGCGAGGTCGTCGTCAGCGGAGAGGTGGAGCCCGACACCTACATCGTCGCCAAGGCCGGTCCGACGCTCGAACACGTGCGCGTGGGGACCAAGGACTTCAAGCTGGTGCGCGGCCCCGACGGCAAGGACCTGCACGTCGACCTCACGCCCGACGAAGCCTGTCGCCGCGTGCTCAGTGACGAGAACGTGCTGGAACTGGCGAGACTGGGTCTCGCCACCGAGGCCCACTACGGTTCGCCCCAGGACACGGAGTGGGCCTTCGCTCACGGACGCCTCTACCTGGTCCAGTCGCGACCCATCACCACCCTGGGTCAAGGAGAGGCCGTCGCAACCCCGGAAGCCGTCAGGCGACCCCTGGTCCAGGGCCTGGCCGCCTCGGCCGGACGCGCGGTCGGCGCGGTGCGAATCCTGGAGTCGGCGGACCAGGGCGACGAGCTGTTGGCCGGCGAGGTGCTGGTGGCCAAGATGACCAGTCCCGATTGGGTACCCACCATGCGACGCGCGAGCGCCCTGATCACCGACGGCGGCGGCATCACCTGTCACGCGGCCATCGTCTCGCGTGAACTTGGCGTTCCCTGCGTCGTCGGAGCGCGCAACGCGACCACCGTGCTGCGCAACGGCGAGATCGTCACGGTCGACGGCGCCGAGGGCTGCGTCTACGAGGGTGACGTGAAGACGAGCGCCGTCGCGAGCCCCAGCGCAACACCCGCCGCAGCGGGCGCCCCGGTACGCGCCGGAGCGCCGATGCCCCTCGCCACCAAGCTCTACGTCAACCTGGCCTTCGCCGAACACGCCGAGGAGGTCGCCCAACTCGACGTCGACGGCGTGGGCCTGTTGCGCGCCGAATTCATGGTCACCGACGCCTTGGCCGGCGTGCACCCCAAGTTGCTCATCGAGCGCGGTGAACAGGGTCGCTTCATC
>CAIORQ010000002.1 GCA_903860745.1 uncultured Actinomycetes bacterium
CGACCCAGCATTTCCTGTTGTGCAAAGTTGTTCTGGCTCCCATCGTCTAGCGGCCTAGGACACCGCCCTTTCAAGGCGGCAGCACGGGTTCGAATCCCGTTGGGAGTGCGAGAGAGTGGTCCACTCGATGGGGTTCAGGTCAACGTGACCTTGACCCCATTCGTAGGGATCAGTCGGGCGATTCGTCATCCGAGCCAGCCAACAGGCGTGCAACGTCAGCCAGATCCTGCGGGCGACCAACCGCACGCTTGTTGGTGATTAGGTCTTCGCGACCGATGAAGTCCACAACTTCACTCTCTATCTCTATCTCAAGGCGGCGCGACCACGCATCCTCAAGAGTGACCGCAGTGATGGACGTCAGGAGATCGATCCGATGGGGCGGGTAGCCGAGTTGAACCACTGAATCCTCCCGAGTGAAATCCTCCTCGGTGATGTCAAGACCGCCAAAGCCAAATTCGTTCAAGGCACCAAGGACCTTTTGGCGTTCTCTTCGCTCAACCAAATCCAGGCGTCAAAATCTCCGGTATGGCGGGGCAAGCCGTGGGCGGCAACCGCATACCCGCCGACAATCAGATATCGAACGCTACGAGAGTTGAGTAACGAGACAAACTCTCTGAAGTCTCGATCCAGTTGCATCATCGTCCCCCCTCATTTGGAGTCGCAACACCTCAACGGCGGCGACTCACTCAGCGGGTGACCTGGAAAACCAATAGGCGACGTCGGTTGATTCGTCCGCGAGACCAACTCTTGTCACCACTTTCTCAATACTCACGAGGACATTCCACCTTGGGGGCGTCAGATTGGGGATGACGCATTTGACTAGCGAGGGAGACCACGGGCGAGGCCCTGAGCATCCCTGTGGAGGTCACAACCTTCCACCGACAACAGGCGCATGAGATATTCGTCGGGGGTGATCGTTTGCCCTCGCCGTTCGCGGCCACTAGCGAACTTCGCAGCGCCTTGCGGGCCGGTCCCCAGAGGGAGCTTCCCGGTTTCTTCAGTCAAGCGAGTGGCCACCGATTCGCTATCCACTCGAATCGTCTCACCCCTGCTCCGCCAGACGCACCGGACCGATGGACATGGTGCGGTCCACGGACTTGCACATGTCGTAGATGGTCAGCGTCGCCACGGTGGCCGCGCTGAGAGCGGGCATCGTCACGTCATCACCCTCGGCGTCCCGACCTACGACAATCACCTCCACGTCCACCGCGGTGTCGCTCAGGAGGAACTCGACCGTCGTTCTGCGAGGCGGACCGGAGTTCGCAAGGGGAAGAAACGACGCGGCACTCTTGGCAGCCTGGATCGCCGCAAACCGAGCCGCGCCCAGAACATCGCCCTTCTTCAGCGTGTTGGCGGCGACGCTTGACGCGGTGTCCGCGTTCATCGTGATTCGACTCCGCGCCACCGCCCTCGGGCCAGATGTCCCTTGCGACATCTGAGGCACCGAGGATCCTTCAACTCGCCGCTCGCCCACGCCCCCTTTCTACCAGAGGCCCCCACGACCCTCGTGACGAGTGGCTGCGGGCCACATAGTCTCAAGGGGTGGCGCTCATCGCAAAGATCCTCACCGTCTCCGACTCCGTGTTCGCGGGTACCCGAGTGGATGGGGCATCTCCGGCGCTCGCCGCGAGACTGGAGTTGGCGGGCTTCGACGTCACGGACCGGCGTGTCATCAGCGACGGTGTCGATCCGGTGTTCAACGCGCTCCAAGAGATGTCCGACGACTTCGCGGGTCTGCTCCTCACGACCGGTGGCACCGGATTCTCGCCACGCGACGTGACGCCAGAGGCCACCCTGCGGCTGATAGATCGCGAGGCGCCGGGCTTCGCGGAGGCCATGCGCGCCACAAGCCCCTACGGAGCGCTCTCGCGCTCACGCTGCGGAACGACGGGACGCTGTCTGATCGTCAACACGCCCGGCTCACCCTCGGGTGCGCTCGAGAGCCTCGAAGCCATCATCGCGCTCGTGCCCCACGCCCTGGAATTGCTCGACAGCGGAACGTCGCCTCACCCGCCCGACACCGGAGGCAGGACGACGACCTCGTCGTGAGGGCCCAGCGCCTCGTCGACGCCGACGACCTCGGCGTTCAACCAGATCTGGCTCACCCTGACGATGGCCCCGAAGTCCGTACCGTAGCGCGCGACCGCCGCGTCGAGCACTTCTCCCACGGTGCGGCCCGGGAGCTCGTCGTGACGTCGTCCCGCCGCATCGCGCGCGGGTCCGAGCAGAAGGATCCTCGCCATCACGGCGCGCCGAGGGAGTTCGGATCGAGGACGATCACGCGAATGACGTCGCCCACGTCAAAGGACGTGCCCTCGATCACGACGGCGATGGCGTTCGCGCCCGCGACGGCGTTGAGCAGATGGGAGCCACGCCGCCTTGCGTCGACGACGTGGACGCGCCCGTCGTCACCCCATCCGATGTTGACGTGGACCAGGTGCACCTTGCCGTCCGACGGTTTCTCCAGCGCCTCGTCGAGCACCGCGTCCATGGCGAGCCGCTCGATCACGCGGTGGCCGGCCATCTTGCGCAGCGCGGGCCGCACGAACAGTTCGAAACTCACCCGAGTCGAGACCGGGTTGCCCGGCAGTCCGAAGAGGGGAACCCTGCGAGGACCGACCACCGAGAAGGCGAAGGGCTTGCCCGGCTTGATCGCCACCTGCATCCACCTCGCGTCGTCGCCACCCAACTCGGCGATCACGAGCTTCACGAAGTCGACGTCGCCGACGCTGACACCTCCCGTGGTCACCACGGCGTCGCAGGACGCGACGCCGTGGCGCAAGGACTCGGCGATCGCGTCCGGGGTGTCCCTGGCGTTGCCCAGGTCCACCGGAGTGAAGCCGGACTCGTCGAGAAGCGCCAGGAGCAGCGGTCGGTTGAGGTCGCGAATCTGCCCCGGCGCCAACGCCTCGCCGGTCGACACGAGTTCGTTGCCCGTGGACAGGACGCCCACGCGAGGGCGGGGGCGGACCCGTACCGTGGGCAGGCCCTGACCCGCCAAGACCCCCACGCTGGAGGGGTTCAGCACGTCCCCCGGCGAGAAGAGCACCCGACCAACGGCGATGTCATCGCCCGCCCGTCGTACGAACTCACCGGCCGCGATGGTCCTCGGTATGACGACGCCGGCTTCGTCGACGACGGTCTCTTCGATCATGCACACGCAGTCCGCACCGCTGGGTAGAGGCGCCCCCGTCATGATGCGCATCGCCTGACCCGACTCGAGATGCCGCGTCGGAGCGTCTCCGGCGTGGATCGACCCGACGACGGAGAGCCGAGTCGCTCCGCGCGCGGTGTCACCCGATCGCAGGGCGAAACCGTCCATCGAGGAGTTCGTGAATCCGGGGACCGCCTCGACAGCGACGACGGACTCCGCCACGACGCAACCGCAGGCCTCGGAGATTGCCACGTCTCGCGGCTCCAACGCGCCAACACTCCCGAGGACGAACGCCTTGGCCTCGCCCAGTTCAATCACGAGTCACCCCGATCGGCAACGTCGATGGAGACCCACGGAGGCGTCACAGGTCCTCCAGGCGCAACAGGTCCTGGGCTTCCTCGCTCCACGCGGAACCACCCTCCCAGACCTCGCGCTTCCACATCGGCACGAAGGACTTCACCGTGTCGATGCAGAACCGGGAGGCATCGTAGGCCGCCTGACGATGGGGCGACGAGACGACGATCACGACCGCCGGCTCCCCGAGGTTCACGAGACCCACTCGATGATGGATCGCCACTGCGACCAGTTCCGGCCACTTCGCCCGCGCCACGGCCACCACCTGTCCGAGGCGCAATTCAGCCAGTTCGACACTGGTGTCGTACTCGAGCGCCTCGATGAGTCGGCCATTCGTCGAGCTGTTGCGCGCGGTGCCACAGAAGGTCACGACCGCCCCGCAGTCCGGCCGCGACGCCCACGAGGTGAGTCGCTGCGCTGACAGGGATGCCTCGGTGACCGAGATCCAGTCGTCGCCATCAGGTGGGTTCACGGCCTTCACCCTATCGGCACGCCCCACCGCGCTCGCCCGCCGCGAAGGTCGCCGGGACAAACCAGGAAGCGGCGGCGAAGCGTTTCAATTTCTGCCAGCAAATGCTAGGTTAAGGCCCATTCCACGACCGCAAATGAGAGGGTGACCATGTCAACCAGCCGTGCCGCCACGCTTCGCGCACTCACCGCCACGGTGTCGATGTTGGCCATCGCCTCGACGGTGGGCGTCGCCATCCCGTCGGCCTCCCAGGCCGCGACGAGGCACACCGGGACCGTCAAAGTGCTGTCCGCGGGTTCCCTCTCCAACGTCATGACCTTGCTGAGTGCCGCCTTCAAGCACGACACCGGCTACAGCGTCCAGAACATGTCGGAGGGTTCCTCGGCGATAGCGAGCGGCATCGTCGCCAAGACCCTGCAGGGCGACGTCTTCATCAGTGCGTCGGTGAAGGCGGACAAGTCGCTCGAGGGCTCGGCGAACGGGAATTGGATCGACGCCTACACCCTCTTTGGCACCTCGCCCGACGTCTTGGCCTACTACCCCCAATCACGCTTCGCCTCCGCCTTGAAGACGCGACCGTGGTACGACGTCATCCGCGAGGGTGGCTTCGAGCTGGGTCGCACCGACCCCGCGGTCGACCCGGGCGGCGTGCTGGACGTCGACGCTCTCGAGGGCATCGGCTACGCGTATAACATCCCGTCACTCCTGCGCGTCGCCTCCTCATCGGGAAACGTGTACAGCGAGGACGCGATCCCCGGACTGTTGCAGGCGGGCCAGCTCGACGCGGCCTTCATGTACGCCGTATCCGCCGACGCCGCGAAACTCCCCTACGTCCCCCTCACGGGAACCAGGAATCTCAACGCCCAGTACACGGTCGCCACCCTCCACGGTGCTTCGGACCCGGCGCCGGCCAAGGCCTTCGTGACCTGGCTGCTCGGTCCCCGGGGCGTGACGATCATGAAGCAGCAGGGACTCGTGGCGCTCAGCCCCGCTCGCGTCGTCCGGGCGCCCTAGCGGCGTCCGGTGAGCACGGCTCCGCTGCGGTGGCTGGGGGGACTGCTCGTCGTCTACCTCGCCGCCCCAGTGTTGCTCTTCCTCATCCGTTTCGTCCACGGTCCCCAGAGGGGCTTCCACGTGGCGGGCTTGTTCCCGTCGCTCCTGATCTCGATCAGTTGTGCGACGGTGTCACTCGTCCTGGTGTCCCTGTTGGGCGTTCCCCTCGCCTACGTCATCGGCCGTTCGACCTCGACCACCGCGAGACTGGTCGAAGTGGCGGTGTCGCTCCCCCTGGCCCTGCCTCCGGTGATGAGCGGCATCATCGTCGTCTACCTCGTCGGCCCCTACAGCGTCGTGGGGCGGCTCTTCGGCCGCCACCTCACGAACTCCGTCTACGGCATCGTGATCGCGATGACCTTCTGCTCCGCCCCCTTCTTGATCTTGGCGGCCAGGGCCGCCTTCGCCTCGCTCGACCAGGGCCTGCTCGACGTGGCGGCCACCCTGGGTCATTCGGAAGTCTCCCGCTTCCTGCGCGTCGCGGTGCCGGCGGCGGGACCCGAGATCCGCGCGGGCATGACGATGACCTGGCTGCGCGCCTTCGGCGAGTACGGAGCGGTCACGATTCTCGCCTTCAATCCCGCCTCGCTCCCGATCTACACGGTCAACGAGTTCATGGCGCGGGGCCTGGCGCCCACCATGGCACCGACCGTCCTCGCGCTCGTGGTCGCGGCCGTCGTCGTCGTGGTCAGTCGGGTGAGGTTCCCCGGTCGCACCCACGTCGACCTCACGAGGATCTCGCCGGTGCCGCCGGCCCTGGCGCCATCGGCCCGCCTCCGCTTCGACCTGGCGACGCGGCGCGGTGCCTTCGAACTGCGCGTGGTCCACAGCGCCCGGAGCGACAACCTGGCGGTGCTGGGTCCCTCGGGTTCGGGCAAGTCGGTCTTGCTGCGATCGCTGGCGGGCATCTACGGCCGCGGGGTCGGCGCGGTGGCCTTCGGGGACGACGAGGTCGGTGCCGCCGGCCCCCAGCGACGTCGGGTCGGGTACGTGGCCCAGAACTTCACCCTGTTCGCCCATCTCACGGTCTGGGGCAACGTGATGTTCGCCACGAACGCCAACCCCGGCAACGCCCGCTACTGGTTGGAGCACCTCCACCTTGACGGCCTGGAGAACCGCCTCCCCTCTCAACTCTCGGGTGGGCAGACACAGCGGGTGGCCCTGGCCCAAGCCCTGTGCCATTCCCCCGAGGTCCTCTTGTTGGACGAGCCCTTCTCCTCGCTCGACAAGCCGATCCGACGTGAGCTTCAACGTGAACTGCGGCGCCTCCAGCGCGAGACCGGTCTGGCCACGGTCATCGTGACCCATGATCCCGAGGAGGCTGCCGTCTTGGCCCACGAGGTCATCGTCCTCGACCACGGGCGGGCGCTCCAGGCGGGCGCCACCCGAGACCTCTTCTCGCGACCCTGCTCGCCCCGGGTGGCCCGACTGCTGGGCCTCTCCAACGTCCACGCGGCGCGAACGACCGACTCGGGTATCGCGACCCCGGCGGGGACGTCCCTGCCGTTGGACATCCCCGACCTAGCGCCGGGGACGGCGGTGCTGTGGAAGGTCCGACCCGAGAGACTACGGGTTGAGTCGGCGCCGGGGACGACGCCTCATGACGCCTCAGTCCTCGAGTTCGCGGGCAGGGTGGTCGACCTCGCCGACGTCGGGAGCTCCGTCGACCTGTTCGTTCAGGTGGAGGAGGACCTCGAGCTGCACGCGCGCGTCACCGATCCGGTCGACCTCGAGGTGGGTGACCCGTGCACCGTACTCGTGAGTCGAGGCGACATCGAGACGTGGATCACCGCCGAGCCGGTCGACGAGCCGACCGACGCCGAGACCTCGGCGAGCTCGTAGTCGGCGTTCAGGTCACGAAGGGTCTGGAGCAATCCGACGCGGCGTCCACCGGCGCGGTCGATCAGAACTGCGAAGGGATCTCGACGCCCACGCTCGTCGCCTTCACCACCGCATCGACCACCACGCCAGGAGCCAGCTTCAACTCATCGGCCGCCTCACGAGTGATGAGGGAGACGAATCGATGGGGGCCCGCCTGGATCTCCACCTGGGCCGCGACCTTGTCCTTGACGACGCGCGTCACGATCCCCACGAAGCGGTTGCGGGCGGACTGCGCACGGGGCTGATCGGGCTTGCGATCGCCGGCAATCTCCGTGGCCAGCTTGGCCAGGTCGGCGCCGTCGTAGTACCGACGACCATCGGCCCCGACACTGACCGCGACACGCCCGGAGTCCGCCCAGCGTCGCAGGGTGTCGACGCTCACCCCCATCAGTTGAGCGGCTTGTCCGACGCGGTACTTGGCCATGGGGGACAGGATAATGTGCCCGGGCCACGTGCGACGGGTGCCCCCACACGATGGTGCGACGGGAGACACCACGGGTCGCGTTAAATGGAGAGGTGGGCAAAGGGCACGACGCGATCGACGAGAGGCTCAGCGCGTGGATGATCGCCCAGCCCGTCTTCTTCATCGCCACCGCGCCGCTCGACCCCGCTGGATCGGTGAACTGCTCGCCCAAGGGGAACCGCCAGGAGTTCGCCGTCATCGATGACCACACCGTGGCCTATTTGGACCAGACCGGTAGCGGTGTCGAGACGATCGCGCACCTGCGCGAGAACGGTCGCATCGTGGTGATGTTCTGCGCCTTCGAGGGGCCGCCCCGTATCGTTCGCCTCCACGGGCGGGGGCGCGCCGTCGTGCGCGACGCACCGGAGTTCGCCGGCCTCGCCGCGCACTTCGCCACGCCCGAGGGCGTGGGAGTGCGGTCGGTGATCGTGGTCGACCTCGAACGCGTCTCGGATTCCTGCGGCTACGGGGTTCCCTTGATGACCTTCGACTCGCACCGCCCGACCCTGGACCAGTGGTCGGTTCGCAAGGGCGTCCAAGGGATACGCGACTACTGGGCCAAGAAGAACCGCGTCAGCATCGACCGACTCGACGGCATCGACTGACCCGAGGACTCGGGTTCGTCAACCACCCGCCATCGCCCCGATGACGAAGAGGGGCTCTCTGCCCTGGGCCACCTCGTCAGGCAAGGGCGCGTCCATCGCGTCGTGGGAGAGGTCCTGCTCGCAGGCGAAGAAGCGCACGAAGGGACGCCGCCGCAGGGACGCGGGGTCCCGGATCGTCCCGCGCAAGACCGGGAAGCGAGCCTCCAGCGCGCCGACCACGCTGCCCAGGGTGACCGGTCCCTCGATGTCCAGGACGACGTCACCCTGTTGGCGGATGAGTGTCTTGAGATGCGCCGGCAGCACGACTCGGATCATGCCAAGGTTTGCACTTCCACCGACAAGACGGCGGGCAGGTCGCGCACGATGGCGTCCCACGAGTCTCCCGCGTCGCCAGAGACGTACACCTGGCCCCCGGTCGTCCCGAAGTAGACCCCGCACTCGTCCAGCGAGTCGATCGACATCGCGTCGCGCAACACGTCCACGTAGCAGTTGCTCTGGGGCAGGCCCGCGGTGAGCGGCTCCCACTCGTTGCCCCCGGTCCGACTCCGGTAGACGCGAAGCTTGCCCTCGGGGGGGAAGTGCACCGAGTCGCTCGTGATGGGGATCACGTAGACGGTCTCGGGCTCGTGCGCGTGGACGTCGATGACGAATCCGAAGTCACTGGGCAGGTTGCCGCTCACTTCGAACCAGGAGTCGCCGGCGTCGTTGCTGCGCATCACGTCCCAGTGCTTTTGCATGAAGAGCACGTCCGGGTTCGACGGGTGCAGGGCGATGCGGTGCACACAGTGTCCGACCTCGGCGTCCTCGTCGGGGATGCCCTGGGAGCGCAAGCCCGAATTGATCGGTCGCCACGACTCTCCGGCGTCGTCGCTGCGAAACGCTCCGGCGGCCGAGATCGCCACGAAGAGACGGCGGTGGTCCCGCGGGCTCTCGATGATGGTGTGAAGGCACATGCCGCCGGCCCCGGGTTGCCACTGGGGGCCCGTGCCGTGACCGCGCAGACCCGACAACTCCGACCAGTTCAGGCCACCGTCCACGGACTTGAACAACGCCGCGTCCTCGACGCCGGCGAACACGGTGTCGGGGTCGTTCAAGGACGGCTCGAGGTGCCACACGCGCGCGAACTCCCAGGGATGGGGCGTGCCGTCGTACCACTGGTGGGTTCCGGCCACGCCGTCGTAGGCGAAGCCGTTGCCGACCGGCGCCCAGGTCTCCCCCCCGTCATCGGAACGCTGGACGATCTGGCCGAACCATCCGCTGGACTGCGAGGCGTAGATCCGATCGGAGTCCACCGGCGAAGCCTTGAGGTGGTAGATCTCCCAGCCCTCGAAGAACGGTCCGCGCACGTCCCAGGACTTCCGTGCCCCGTCCGAGCTGAGGATGAAGGCACCCTTTCGAGTGCCCACGAGTACCCGCACACCGCTCATCAGCACCCCCCACCGCTCGCCGTCGACGGTCCTCACAGTAGCGGTGGCGCCCGCAGGAATGCGAGGAAATATCGGCTCGCCCTCAGCCGCCGATCATCGACATCGAGTGGTGCGGTCGCAGGAAGTCAGGTTCATTGATGGCGTGACCGGGGTATTTCGCCCAGACCGCGCGACGAAGGATCGCCTCGATCTCCTGGTCGGTGCCTGCGGAGCGCAGGGTGTCACGCAGGGTGTGTTCGTCGTCGGAGAAGAGACAGTTTCGAATCGAACCGTCGGCCGTGAGTCGAAGACGGTTGCAGGTCCCGCAGAATGGCTGGCTCACGGTGGAGATCAGCCCGATCTCGCCGCGGCCGTCGACAAAGCGGAAGCGTTCCGCGGGCGCCACCCGGTCGGGGCCGGTCACGGCCTCGAGAGGATGGACCTCGTTGATCCGCTCGAACACCTCACGGCCGGTCACCAGCTGCTCGGGGCCCCACTCGCCCTGGGCGTCGAGCGGCATGAATTCGATGAAGCGCACCACCCGACCCGTCTCGCGGGCGAAGGCGGCGAAGTCCAGGATCTCGTCGTCGTTGTGCCCGCGCACCAGCACCACGTTCACCTTCACCGGGGTCAGGCCCCACGTCTCGGCCGCGTCCATGGCCTCGAGAACGGTCGGGAGATCGCCGCGTCGCCGAATGGTCGCGAAGCGATCGACCCGCAGGGAGTCACAACTGACGTTCACGCGCTTGAGTCCCGCCGCGGCGAGCCGAGGCGCCAGGGCGGCGAGTTGCGTGCCGTTGGTCGTGAGGGCGATGTCGGCGAACCCCAGCGCGCTCAGACGCGCGACGAGTCCGACGAGGCCCCGTCGAACGAGTGGTTCGCCACCCGTCAGGCGGATTGCGTCGACACCCAGGCCCCGCGCGACCCGCGCGACCCGCTCGATCTCGTCGAAGGAGAGCAGATCCGTGCGCGGGAGGAAGGACATCCCCTCGTCGGGCATGCAGTAGACGCAGCGCAGGTTGCAGCGGTCGGTGACCGAGATCCGCAGGTCGTCGTGCACGCGGCCGTAGCGGTCGACCAACGGGCCGCTCGTGGGCATCGTCGCCGATCGCGAGGCGCCCTCAGACCCCTGCGGCATCGGAGCGAAGCGGTGCGGCCTCACCGACACCGGTACCGGCGACGGACTTCTCGTGACGTCACGGTCCCCTGCCATCACCGTCCCCTACCGGCGCCCGTCATCCTCGCGCGGCCTTCACGCGAAGGCACGTCAACACTCCGGGGCGACTGAACACGCAGTGGAGCCTAATAAGGGTTCGGTCGAACGCGCCGCGGGCCTGATGACGAGTCGGCCGACCAGCCACACCGGCGCGTGACGCAATCGGCGCCCCGAGCCGCGGTCTCGCCACGACCAGGCGGTAGAGTCTCGCTACGAGAAGGTCGCGTCGACGAAGGGAAGCCCGGGGCATCGCTCATGACGGAGAAGACGTTCACGCACCTCGACGCCGAGGGCGGACTGCACATGGTCGACATCTCGTCCAAGGCGTCAACCCGTCGCGTCGCGCGGGCGGCCTGCGTCGTGGTCGTCTCCGGGGCACCAGCGGGCACCGTCACTCGGACCCTGGAGAACCACGTGGTCCAGTCGGCCCGCCTGGCCGGTATTCAAGCCGCCAAACGCACCGCCGAACTCATCCCCCTGTGCCACCCCCTGTCGTTGTCGCAGGTGCTACTCGACATCGCCGAGCACCCCCGGGGATACGAGGTGCGCTCGGAGGTGACCACCCAAGGACAGACCGGGGTCGAGATGGAGGCGCTCACCGCGTGCGGCTTCGCCGCCCTCACCCTGGTGAACTCCCTCATCGAGGAAGCCTCGGGGGTCCACGTCGAGGACCTCGTGCTGGTGCACAAGAGCGGCGGGAAGTCGGGCGAGTGGGGTCGCGACGTCGCGACCCCGTGACAGTGCCGTTCACCAGGAACGACGTCCACAGCAACCTTCCGCGAGGAATCTTGTAACGCCGGTCGATGTGGCGAGACGGTACAGATGGGTTCGAGGGAACCTCGGGAGGGAGTGACGTGGAGCAGCCTCGCATCAGCGAGCAGCCAGGACGCACGAATCGCGGTGGCCAGTATGCTCATCGCCACGACGACGTCGGTGCCGCGAACGCCGTCACCGCGTCGTCGCGTTCGCGAGATGTTCGATCCGCAGTCAAGCCCGCCAATGAAGTCGCACACCAGGAGCCGAGGAGGAACGTGAGGACCACGAGAGCATTCTTCGCAGCAGCGACTCCGGGCAACGCCGAGCGTCCGGTCACCTGAGCATGCCCGCGTCGCAGCCCAACCCCTCGTCGCCGCGGACCACACCCGTGGGACGGCGTGTCTTCATCGGACTCACCGCCCTCGGCGCCCTCGGCGTGGCCGTCGGTGGCCAGGTCCAGAACTTCTTGAGCAACGCGGCGGGTTCGGGACTCGGCGGGGTCCTCCCCTTCGGGGACCGTTTCCGGATCTACTCCATCACCAACACCTACCCCAAGATCAGCCGCTCGGCGTACCGACTCGAGGTGTCCGGCCTGGTCGAACGCCCCATGACCTTCACCCTCGACGACCTGGAGGCGATGCCGGCCACCACGTTCAAGAAGACCTTCCAGTGCGTCACCGGCTGGAAGGTGCCCGACGTCGAGTGGCACGGCGTGCAGCTGTCGCACATCCTCGAGACGGTGGGCGTGAAGCCCGAAGGCGCGTTCCTCACCTTCGAGTCCTACGACGGCTCCGACACCGAGACCCTCACCATCGACCAGGCCCACCTGCCCGACGTCATCGTGGCCTACCAGATGCTCGGCGCCCCGGTGACCCGAGAGCACGGTGGACCGGTGCGCCTCTACGTGGCGCCCATGTTCGGCTACAAGTCCCTGAAGTGGCTGTCGGCGATCCGTGTCGTGACGGAGCTCGCCCCGGGATTCTGGGAGCAGAACGGCTACCCGGTCAACGCCTGGCTCGATGGGTCGACCGGTGCGAACAACCCCGACCCGGGTCTGACCTGATGACCGTGACGACCCCTTCGTCCACCTCGCGGCGCGTCGTGGGAGTCCTGCGGTTCGACCGCGTCCAACGGGCCGCGCACTGGGTGAACGCGCTGCTCTTCACCGTGCTGATCGCCACCGCGATCCCGCTCTACTTCGGCTCCTTCTTCGGGCTGATCCTCGCTCGCCATCCGGTCGAAGAGGTGCACCTCTGGACCGGCATCGCGTTGCCTGTTCCGATCATCGTCTCCCTGGTGGGACCCTGGGGTCGCCAGATGCGCCGCGACGTGCGGCGATTCAACTACTGGACGCGCGAAGAGGTCGCCTGGATGCGCTCACTGGGCCGCAGCCCGCTCGCCGCCGAGAAGTTCAATCCTGGTCAGAAGCTCAACGCGATCTTCGTCGCCGCGTCCATCCTGATCATGCTGGTGACCGGCTCGATGCTGAAATGGTTCCGCTTCTTCTCGGTCTCCCAGCGCGAAGGCGCCACCTTCGTCCACGACTCCCTCGCGGCCGTCCTCGTCGTCGTCATCATCGGTCATCTCTTCATGGCCATCACCCATCGTGAGTCTCTCCGGTCGATCTTCAAGGGAACCGTGAGCGAGGAGTGGGCCACGACGCACGCGCCCACGTGGCTGCGCGAGCTTCGTGAGCGCCACGAGGTGCCCGAATCGTGATGCCGTAGCGGCGACGATACGACCAGGCGGCCGACACCCGCCGGTTGCGAAGGTCACCGAGATGGCCATGGAGCCACGGCCACTGATGCTTACGCGGTGATCGCGCTGACCGCCTCGAAGGTCGCGTCGTCCAGGACGACCCGCGCGGCCGCCAGATTCTCCTCCAGGTGCGCCACCTTCGACGTGCCCGGAATGGGCATCATGACCGGCGAACGTCGCAACAGCCACGCCAACGACAACTGAGCCACCGTGATGCCCAGAGCACTGGCCGCGACGTCGAGGGGGCCCCCACTGCGGGCCAGTTCGCCGCCCGCGACGGGACGCCAGGGGATGAAGCCCAGTCCCTGCTCCTCGCAGTGCTCGAGGACGTCCTCACACTGGCGGTTGGCGACGTTGTAGAGATTCTGCACGGTCGAGACCGTGACGATGCGTCGGGCGGCCTCGATCTCCTCGACGGTGACCTCGGAGAGGCCGATCGCCTGCACCTTGCCCTCGTCGAGCAGCGCCCTGAGGAGAGCGAACTGCTCCTCGCGCGGAACGGTCGGGTCGACTCGATGGAGTTGGAAGAGGTCCAAGGACTCCTGTCGGAGCCGACGCAGCGACAACTCACACTGCTGACGCAGGTAGTCGGGACGACCGCAGGGGATCCAGGCACCCGGTCCCGTTCGC
>CAIORQ010000003.1 GCA_903860745.1 uncultured Actinomycetes bacterium
CCTAGGGTGGTGGTGTGACCGTGTCGACTGCGCCATCGCTCGTGCGGCCCCTCCTTCGAGGCTGGTTGCACGTGGCCGGTGTCGTCATCTTGGTGGCGTGCTCTCCCCTGCTCTTCGCACGATGCGCCACCTGGGCCCAGGTCGCGTGGGTGCTGTGCTACGTGGTGGGAGTGGGCGCCATGATGGGCACCAGCGCGCTCTTCCACCGCGTGCACTGGGAGGCCGGCGCTCGGCGGGCCTGGAGGCGCGCCGACCATTCGGCGATCTTCCTGGCGATCTCGGGCAGCTACCTGGCCATCGCCGGCCTGACCATGCACGGCACCGTCCGACTCGTCCTGCTCGTGGTGATCGGGGCGGGCGCGGTGGTGGGCATCACGATCCGCCAGTTGGCCCTGGACACCCCCAAGTGGGTCAACACCCTGCCCTACCTCGTCGTCGGCTGGTCGGCGGTCGGCGTGCTGCCCCAGATCGCCCGCGGCGGCGGAACGGCGGTCATCTCGCTGGTGATCGCCGGTGGACTGGTCTACTCACTGGGCGCCGCCGCCTACGGCGCCAAGCGGCCGAGGCTGAACCCGCGCGTCTTCGGCTACCACGAGGTCTTCCACGCGCTCACCCTGGTGGGCGCGGGATGCCACTTCGCGGCGATCTACCTGGCCCTGCGCTAGCAGGGCAGGACGTTCACCCGGATCGCGGTGGGCGTCGCGTGGCGCACCGCGAGGACGGTCATCGAGCCGTTGTCGATGCGCAGACGCCAGGCCGCCGAGCCGTGCACGCCCAGGGCCCAGGTCGTCGCCGACTTGATGGGCGAGACGTGGCTCACGATGGCCAGGTGCTCGTCCTCGGCGTGCAGGAGGCTCGTGGGGTCCTCCATGAGGGCGTCGAGTTCGGCGTAGACGCGCGCGTCCACCTCCACCAGTGACTCGCCGTCGAGCAGGGGTCGTTCGTGGTGGCCCTCGAAGTCGTGCCACTGCTCGTCGGTGATCGACGCCAGGCTCGTCCCATCCAGCGAGCCGTAGTCGACCTCGATGAAGGAGTCCTTGACGACCGGTTCGATCCCCGGGACGGCCAGGCGGGCCGTCTCGTAGGCGCGGTCGAGCGGCGAGCACCACACCTCGCGCACGTCGAGCAGGTGAGGGACCAGACGTCGTGCCTGATCACGGCCATACTCCGTGAGAGGTGGGTTGGAGCGGCCCACCAGGAGGCCGAGCTGGTTGGTGGTGGACTGGCCGTGACGGATGAGGAAGATCACCGCAACAACATACGCCCGCACTCGGGGCAGTCCATCACCACACCCTCGGCGAGGTGGGTGAAGCGGTCGTAGTCCAGCGGCGAGAGCGCGATGCGACATCCGTCGCAGCGCCCGGCGTCGACGAAGGCCGCTCCCGAGACGCCCGACCGCTTGAGGGCGGCGTCGTAGCGCTGGCGCCATGAGGGGTCGAGGGCGTGGGCCAGATCGGCGCGGGTCTCGCGCAGGGCGGCGATCTCCTCGTCCAGGGTGGCGCGCAGGTCCCCCAGTGCGGCCTGGAGCTCGCCGCGGCGGGCCACGCCGGGTTGGGCGCGCTCCTTGATGGCGGCGATGGTCTCGTCGAGCGGCTCGAGCTCGAGCATCACGTTGAGCTCCTCGTCCTCGGCCGCGGCCGCGCGTTCGCGGACCTGTTCGAGCTCTCGTTGCATCGCGGCGAGGTCGCGCGGCGAACCCGTGGAGGTCGCGAGGGCCCGCTCGAGCTCGCCGACGCGCGCCGCGAGCTTCGCCGAGGTGGCCTGGGCGGCGACGTAGCGCTCACGCAGGGGTTCGGCGCTCGCCTGGACCTCGTTGAGGGCCCCCAGCAAGGAGCGCAGCTCGGCTTCGAGCGTGGACAGCTCCTCGAGCTCGGGCAGGTGCTCGCGCTGGGCGATCACGCGCTCGATCCATCGATCGGCCTCGGTCAGGGCGCGCAGTCGTTCGAGTTCTTCCATGCTTCAGTCTGGCATCCGCCAGCGCGCCGCGGCCAGCTCGAGGGCCTCGAGCGCCGGGCGCATCGAGACCTCGCAGCGCTCGCGCGCCTCGTCGAAGGAGAACCAGTGCACGTCGGGGCTCTCGCCCGCCGGGGGGCGCGGCTCCGCGGGCGAGGCCAGGAGCACGTAGCGCAGGTCGTAGTGGGTGTGTCCACGCGGTCCGGGATGCACGTCGACGTGAAAGAGCGTCGGCGGCGAGGTGTGGACGACCTCGAGACCCGTCTCCTCGCGGGTCTCGCGCAGGGCGGCCGCCTCGGGCGTCTCGCCCGGGTCCACGTGTCCGCCGGGCTGGACCCAGATGTGCAGTCGCCGGTGCCGGTGCAAGATTACGCCCGCGCTCGACAGGACGAAGGCCGACGCGGTGACGTGGCGGGGATCGGCGGCCTCGCTGAAGGGGTCCCCCGGCCAGGTCAGGCGGTCCAGGGTCTCGGCCAGGGACTGCGCCTCTCGGGCGTCCACCGCCTTGAGGGACTCGATCTGGGCGACCAGCGCGGCGAGCTCGATCATCGCTCCCCCACGAGGCGCCGCACCGACGCGGGCAGGGGGATCGTGCCGTCCGCCATGGCGCCGTCGCCCGACGCCACGGGTTCGCCGTAGACGAGGCGCGCCGGGACCGTTCCCGCCCAGATCGCCAGCGCCGCGTCCTCGGGCTCGTCGTGGGTGGGACCCTCGGAGACCTTCGCGGAGGCTTCGGCGATGTCGATGGCCGCCACCAGCGTCAGGTTGGCCTCGCGCTCGCTCATCGCGCGCACCTCCGAGCCGCGGCCCGCGAGGACGGCGTCGACGAAACCCTCGAGGACGCGCCGTTTGTGGACCGGGTCGCTGACCTCACGGATGGGCCCGACGACCACCACCGAGCGGTAGGCGATGGAGGACTCGAAACCGCTGCGCGCCAGACGCAGGCCGTCGTAGATCGTGGCCGTCAGCGAGACGCGGCCCTCGGCGAGGGCCGCGCGCAACAGGGCGTTGGACTTCGAGGCGTGCACGTAGATCGTGGACCCCTCGCGCGAGTGCAGGGTGGGCAAGGTCATGGCCAGGCCGTCCACCACCGCGGCGACGTGGCAGAAGATCGCCTCGTCCAAGATGGCGTGCACCGTGTCGGCGTCGTAGAGGGCCTTCTCGGGCGCCCGCCGCAGGCGCGTATGGTCGCCGGGTCCCAGGGCCTCGCTCACGCGCGCAGGTCCCCGCCGAAGAAGGTCCGCGTGAGGCCCGCCACCTCGACGTTGCGCTCGAAGAGCCGCGTGTGCATGATGCCGCGACGGGCCGAGGCCTGGCGCACCGACATGGTCGGCGCCCCCGTGCGGTCGGCCCACCAGGGCGCCACCGCGCACATCGCGCTGCCGGTCACCGGGTCCTCGACGAGGCCCAGACGCGGCGCGAAGACCCTGATGGAGACGTCCACTCCGGGACCCCCGACGCAGGCCGCGATGACCAGCGAACTGGGCACGAGGAAGAGCTCCAGCGAGTCGACGCTGAGCCCGCACAGGGTGTCGTAGTCCTCGACGATGGCCAGCACGCTCGAGGCGCCCGCCTGGTAGGCCTCCGACACGGGTCCCAGCACCCCGCCCAGCACCGCGACGTCGACCGGCTCGACGTAGGCGCGTGGCAGGTCCACGCCCAGCAGTCCGTCATTGAGGCGCCGCCCCGACAGGACGCCCGAGCGCGTCTGGAAGAAGAACTCGCCCCCCGGGACACCGAGCTCGTTGAGCAGGACGTGCAGGGTGGCCAGGGTCGCGTGGCCGCAGAGGTCGACCTCCATGGTCGGCGTGAACCAGCGCAGCGACCAGCCGTCGCCCGCGCGACGCACGAAGGCGGTCTCGGAGACACCGAGTTCGAAGGCGATCTGTTGGAGGTCGGCGTCGAGCATCGGACGCTCCAAGAGGACCACCACCGCGGGGTTGCCGCGCTCGCCGTCGCCGATGAAGGCGTCGACCCACCACAGTCGATGGCCGAAGGCCACATTGACAGATTCCACCTTAAGACCTTGCCACATCGCGAGGGACGAACGGCGTAAAGTCGCTGGGGTGCGTGTCGTGACCTTCAACCTTCACGCCGGCGTCGACGGCTGGGGGCGGCCGACCGGGGCGCTCGAACACCTCATCTCGCTGCGCCCCGACGTCTGCGTCTGCCCCGAACTCTGGCGCGGCGACGACGGGACCGACTTCGTGGCCACGCTCACCTCGCGACTGGGCCTGCGGGGGCAGTTCGTGGCGCTGGCCCGGGCCGAGCGCGTCACCACCGGACACGGTCCCCGCCGCTGGCAACCGCTCCTCGCCCACCTCACCGGCGAGCGGGGCCTGTACTTCCGCGAGCACCGCGACCTCACCCCCCAGCAACGCACCCACCGGCGCCGGCGCCCCCACCACGAGACCGGCGAATGGGGCCTCGGGCTCTTCACCTCCCTGCCCATCCGGTCGATCGAGTCGATCAGCCTGGGCCGCCTGCCGCGCGAGAAGGTCCGCCGCGCCCTCGTCGTGGCGGTCCTCGAGGACGGTGGTCGGCCCTTTCACATGCTGGCCATGCACGGCGCCCACCTGAGCCACGGCTCGCCCCTGCTGTATCGACGGGTGGCCCGGATCGTCGCCGGTCTCGACCCGGCCCTGCCGGTCATCCTGGCGGGCGACTTCAACTGCTGGCGACCCCTGTTGCGCCTGTTCCTGCCGGGCTGGACCAGCCTGGCGCGGGCGCGCACCTGGCCCGCGCCGCGGCCCCACTCCCAGATCGACCACATCCTGGGTCGCGGCCCCTGGCGGCGGCTCGACGCGGGGGCCAGCGACGGGGGCAGCGACCACCTGGCCCTGCGCGCCGACGTGACGCTACAGCAGCTCGACGGCGGCGTTCTCGGGCAGGGGTCGCAGCAGCACCACGGTCCACAGCAGGGGTAGGAAGGTCACGACCGCCGGCCAGCGCAGCGCCGACGGGCCCGACTGGTGCACCACGTCGCCGACCCAGCCGAAGAGGCCCAGTCCCGCGGTGGCCCCGAGGATGCCCGCGACGGAGATCCAGCCGGCGGCCGTGGCGCGGACGTGGTGCGGGAAGATCTCGGTGCCCAGGGCGCTCAGCACCGGCGTGACCAGTCCTCCCGCGCCCACCCCCATCAGGTATCCCACGACGAACAGATCGGTGTTGCCGCCGTAGGCCACGGTGGCGGCGACGCCCGAGACCGCCATGCCCAGAGCGACCGTCCGGCGCCGCCCCCAGCGGCTGGCCAGCCAGCGGCTCGCCAGCAAGCCGCCCAGGCCCGTCAGTGAGGCCGAGGTGACCATCACCGCGACCTTGGCCGGCGCGAGGTGCAGGATGCTCTCGCCGTAGACGAAGACGAAGCCGTTGGCCGGTCCCCCGATCACCCCGAGCACGGCCACCACCGCAGCCACCCTCCAGAGCTTGGCGCGCTCGACGGGGGGAACGGCGCCCAGCCGGGCCAGGGCGGTCGTGTCGCGCGTCGGGGGTTCGGGGACGTCGCGCAAGAGCGCCCCCACGACCACCGCGGGCACGACCGCCAGGGCGAAGAGCCAGCGGAAGGACGAGGGGGAACGGATGAGGCCGTGGACGATGGCGGAGAGTCCCGACCCCACGCCCGATCCGCCGGCCACCACCGCGAGGCGACTCACGCGACGTCGAGCGGGAGCCAGTTCCACGGTCATCACCTGCAACAGTGCCGAGGCCGTCGTCAACAGGGGTCGCCCCAGGGCGAAGCACATCACGAAGATCCAGTAGTTCGGACTCACGGCGGCGGCGGCGGTGACGACCAGTCCGGCGAGCAGGGTCTCGCGCACGAGCCGTCGACGCCCCCAGCGGTCGGCGAGCGACGCCATGGGCAGCGCCCCGAGCGACGCCAGTCGCAAGATGGCCAGACCGAGGCCCAGGACCGTGCCCGACAGGCCGACCTGAGCGGTCAGTGAACTCGAGGAGGCGACGTGACCGAAGTGCTTGGCGATGTCGGCCAGTGAGGCGACCGCGCCGAACTGCGCGAAGCCCGCGAAGAGGGCGAGCAGGGCCAGGGAGATGGTGGCCCGATCGAGCAGCCGTGGGCTGACCCGCTCGTCGGACGGCGGTCCAGTGGTGGCGTCGGCGATGAGGCAAGGTTAGGTCCGCCACGCGGCACCGACGTCGCGCGGTTCCGCTACTGTCGCCCCAGGAGGTCGCCATGGCCCGACACCGCAGTCTTCGCTCCCAGCTCTACCGCGACGCGCGCATCCTCGGCGACGCCGAGGCCCTGAGTCGGGGGCCCACGGCCTACGCCCGACGCCGGGTGCGTCGGCGCGCCTACGCGACGTCCTCCTCGCTGACGCGCCAGTTGATGCGCGCCCTCGGACTGTCGCGCTAGACGTTCACGCCAGGGAGCTGTGGCGCAACCACGTCGTCACCAGCTCACCCCGGCCGCTCACCCGACACGTCGAGTCACCGAGGGCCCGCCGGCGAGAGAGCACGAGCAGCATCTCGGTGGCGGGCCCCTCGAGCAGGGCGTCAGGAGACGACGTGGGCGAGGTCACCACGAAGCCCTCGGGCTCGAGGCACACCCCCCAGGACGGACCCTCGTCGCTTCGAAAGGTCAGCCACTCACCGCGGCCCACCAGCTGGGACAGGTCCGGCGAGAAGGACCGGGCCGCGGGAAGGTTCACCAGGAACTCGTCGATCGCGTCCACCGCGATCACCGGATCGAAGGAGTGGTCGACACCCAGGGCGCATTCGAGGTCGATGCGGTGCACCAGGGTCTCGTGCAGCATCCGCCGGGCCCAGAACCGCAGGTGCTGGTCCGCTCCCCAGGCCCACATGGGCGCGTCGGGGTCGCTCGAAGCGAAGCGGACGCGCAGTCCTTCGAGGCCCTCGGCCAACGCCTCGGGGTCACCCGTGACCCCGGTGATGCCCAGGTCGCGGCCCGAGAGGCGGACGGGCGCC
Organism: uncultured Actinomycetes bacterium; assembly: GCA_903860745.1. GTDB lineage: Bacteria > Actinomycetota > Acidimicrobiia > Acidimicrobiales > RAAP-2 > RAAP-2. The sequence continues at coordinate 6,895 of CAIORQ010000003.1, forward strand.
CGGCGCGACACCAGGCCCTCGGCCCAGCGATGGACGTAGGCGACGTGGGACGCCAGGTCGTCCACGGTCCACCCCGGACAGGTCGGCACCGTCGCGCCCGGATCGGCCTGGCGCAGGCGTGCGACGAAGCGCTGGCCCTCGAGGTCGAGCTCCGCGCAGTGCGTCGCGTAGTCCATACGACGAGACTAGGTCGCTGGGGTCGCCCGCGAGGTGGGCGGGACGAAGGCGCGCACCAGGGCGCACGCGACGTGCCCCGCCGGGACCACGACCAGACGATGCACCAGCGCGGAGTGGCGAAAACCCAGTTGACGTCGCGCCCAGTCGGGCATCAGGCCCACCGCGCAGCGCACGAAGAGCCGGTGCGCCCATCGCTGGAGGCGACCCTGCACGAAGCCGTCGGCGACGAAGCGTCGGGCCTCCTCCCCGTCGGCGCTCAGGCGCAGCTCGGGGCGGAACGCGTCGATCTGCCCGCGCAGTTCGGCCAGGGTGCCCGGCGGGTTCTCCGCGCCCATGTCGCGGGCCAACTTGGCCATCTCCGCCACGTACTGGTCGAGTTCGCGGGGACTCAGTCGAACGCGCCCGTAGCGGCGGTAGGCGTCGAGGAACATCGAGATCTCGCAGGCGTGCACCCACGCCAGCAGGTGGGGGTCGTTGGCGTAGTAGGCGACCCCGTCGTCGGCCACCCCGCGCACGCCCTCGTGCACCGACAGCACCCGTTCGATGTCCAGGTAGGCCTGGGTCGAGGTGCCGTAGGTGGTGTGCCCGATGAAGTTGGCCGTCTGCAGCAGTCGGCCCAAGGGGTCGTTCTGGTAGCGCGAGTGCTGGGCGACCCCCGCCATGGCGTGGGGGTGCAGCATCTGCAGGAACAGCGATCCGAGCCCCCCGACGATCATCGTGGCCAGGTCCCCGTGCACGAGGCGGGCCACGCCGTCGACGGGGGTGTAGGCCGCGGCGGGGTCCATGCACATCGGCGGCGGGTCCTGGGTGAGTCCGACGGCGTCGCGGATGCGACGATTCAGCTTCCCGCGGGCACCCTCGAAGTCGAGGCCGGGCCGGCGAATCGGTTCGACGTGGGGGGCGGACACGCGAGTCAGCCTAGGAGCGTCGTCGGCCTCGTCGGACACCCGCGGACCGCCCCGCGCTCAGCGCGTCACCCGCGATCGCGCCGGCGACGTGGTGCTCGGGTGTCGTCGACGTGGCGGCCGGGGCGTCGGTGATGGCCACGGCCGCTCCCGCCAGGGCGCTGACGACGACCACGGCGCCGACCCAGCGGAATCGGCGGCGCATCATGATGCCCCCTGCGTGGTCCTAGGGAGATGCGAGACAGTTTCCGGCGTCGTCATGGTCTCCAGTATCGGGACCGCAGGTTGAGCACAGATGGGTCCACGATGAGAAAATCCTCATCTCCGTCAGAGACGTCCACTCCGGACCGTCAACGCGCACCCCAGACGTCGACGTCCCCTCCGCCCGCTCAGGGGGCGCTGAAGGTGATGTTCGCCACCGCCGAGTCGCCCAGCAACGAATTCGCCACGCTGATGTCGCAGGACGAAAGGTCCCCGGCGTTCGTCCCGCAGCTACCCGGACCGACCCGTCCCGCGTAGACGACGAGCTTCGTCGGTGGGAAGGCGCCGGACGCGGTGATCTTGACCGACTTGAAGGTCGCCAGGTCGCAACGGGCCTCGTTGATCGATCCGGCCAGGCACTCAGCATAGAAGACCTGGTCGCCCGGCTTGAATCCGTACCCCGACAACGTGATGACGTCCCCCTTCTTCAAGCCGACCGAGGGGGTGACCGAGAAGAAGCGACCCTTCGGCGCGGCGGCGAAGTGGATCAGCACGGCCTTGGCCTGGGCGAAGTCCGCGTTGGAGACCCGCAACTCGCACGACGAGAGGCTGCTCGCCGACGTGCCGCAGCTTCGATGGCCGATCTGTCCCGTCGCCACCACGAAGGAGACGGGTGCCAACACTCTGGTCGCTCCGATCACCTGGGTCTGCTCGTTGGCCCGGTCGCACATGGCGATACTGGTCGCACCCGCGGCGCACTCCAGGATGACCACGTGCTCGTGGGCGCTGAAGCCACTGCCGGTCACCCGGACGTGGTTGCCGGCGTGCAGTTCGTTGGCGGGTGAGACGCTGATGGAGAGGGGTGGCTTCTTTCGCGCGAAGGTGAAGGTCGCCACCGCCGAGGTCGCCGCTCGATACCGGGCGTTGCCGGTCTTCGTCGCCACCACCAGGCAGGTCCCCGTCGTCGTCGCCCTCACGGCCCCCGCGCCCAGGGCGCAGGAGTGCGAGGTCCCCCCCACCAGGCTCAGCGCCACTGCTCCCGTGCCGCTCCCGCCGGTCACCGTCACGCTGAGCAGGGTCCCCACCGTGGTGCGAGCGCCGAGCACCACCAGGGGCGCCTGGGCGAGGCGGAGGAAGGTGAAGGCGACCTTGGGTGACGAGGCCGAACGGTAGTCGAGGTTCGCGGCCTTGACGAGGATCACCTCGCAGGTGCCGGCGGTCACCGCCGTCACGGCGCCGTGGACCACGGCACAGCCCGTGGCGGTGCCGTCGACGACCTCCACGTGCACGATGCCAGTCCCCGAGCCGCCTCGCCAGTGCAGCGTCAACGACGCACCGAGCGTCCCCGTGAGAGGCGCCAGCGTCGGCGCACGCTGGGCAGCTCGCGCGACGTCCACCGTCGAGTACGCGCTCACTGCCGCCAGGTAGTCTTGATCGGCCGACTTGAGGGCCCGGACGGCGCAGGTTCCCGCCGTGGTCGAAACGAGGACGGCGTGGGCGGCGGTCGCGAGCACCCGACACCCGCGCGCGGAACCGTCGCGGGCCACGAAGCTGGTCGTTCCCGAGCCGCGGCCCCCTCGAGCCGCCAGCACCACTTTCGTGCCGTAGGTCCCCGACGTCGTCGTCACCCGCAGCGCGCCCTGTGTGGCCTTGGCGATCGTGACGGTGGTCGGCGGTGACGACGACGTCAGATAGTTGCCATCGCCCGTCTTGGTCACCCGCACCAGGCAGGTGCCCGCGGATTGCGACGACAGCGCTCCAGCCGTGATCGAACAACCCTCCGCCGTGCCGTTCGCCACGCTGAAGCCCAGGGTCCCCGTCCCCGCCCCGCCGCTCGAGGTCAGCGACAGCGGCGTGCCGAAGGTCCCCGCGAGCGAGGTGACCGTCAGTGCGGGCTGGCTGGCCCGAGTGAAGGTGAACGTGGCGGTGGCCGAGGATGCCTCCAGGTAGTTCGTGTCGGCCGCCTTCGACGCGTAGACCAGGCAGGTGCCCGCGCTCGTGGCACTGAGCGACGAGCCGCTGACCCGACACGAGCTGGCGGTGCCGTTGGAGACGACGTACCTGAGCGCACCCGTCCCCGATCCGCCGCTGACCGATAAGTTCAGCGAGGCGGTGAAGGCGCCGGAACTTCCCGTCAAGGTGAGCGTCGCCTGCGGGGCCGCAAGGAAGGTGACGGTGGTCTGGGGTGAACTGGTCGCCTGGAAGTTGGTGTCACCGGTCTTGGTGGCGGTCACCAG
>CAIORQ010000004.1 GCA_903860745.1 uncultured Actinomycetes bacterium
CTACTTCGAGCAACTGAGCGATCCGCGCGCTCGTGAGCGCGTGCGACGTTGCGTCGTTGACCAGCAGACCAATGACGTAGGCGGGGACCAGCGCGGTGACGGCTGCGAGGGCGTACAGGCTCAACATCTGCGTCAGAGCGAGGCGATGACGCGTGATGAGCGTTCGTGCGTAGTTTCGTACCTCGCCAAGACTCGCGATTGGCAGAGTGCTCATGTCTCATCCGTCCGCAACACGATTCGTCGATAGTGCGCCGAATTCGCTAAGAGGTTTTCGTTGGTGTCGTGGGCGACGACACGGCCATGGCGCAGCACGTAGACCTCGTCAGTGCTCTCTAGGAGCAAGGGACTACTCGTGACGAGTGCGGTGCAACGCCCGGCGCGCGCGCGACGCAGGCGTTGCGCGATGCGCTCTTCGGTGTGCGCGTCGACGGCCGAGGTCGGCTCGACCAGCATCAAGATGTCGGCGTCGGTCAATAGTGCGCGGGCCAGTACGATGCGTTGTCGCTGTCCTCCTGAGAAGCTGCGTCCGCGCTCCTCCACGCGAGCACCGAGTCCTCCACTGAGCTGCTCCAGCACGTCCTCGGCGCTGGCGGCGTGCAGCGCTGCTTCGAAGGTGGCGTCATCGAGCTCGGCGCGCGTGGATAACTCGTCACGGAGTCGACCAGAAAAGAGACGGGGCTCGACCTCGCTCACTACGATGTGGCGTCGGGTGTCGGCGAGTGCGTAGTCAACGAGCGGCGTACCGTCGAGCATCACCCCATCAGTGTCGTGGCTGAAGCGGCCTAGGCGGTTCACGAGCGCTACGACGTCCGCGTTGTCGGCACTGACGAGTCCCACCACATAACCACGACGCAACGTGACGCCGCTGCGTTCGTCGCGCAGATCGGTGAAGAGTTCGGGCCACTCGCGGGGGTGCGGTACTTCAAAAATCGTGGGCCCGACCCGTAAGATTCGTAACACCTTGCCGGCCCCTACGTAGGCGCGGGTCGCCGAGATGACGTACTCGATGGCCGTGCGCAGTGGAGTGGTCAAGAAAGTGGTGTAGCCGAAGAATGACACGAGTTGGCCGGGCTGCAACTGGCCATTCATCACGTCGTGGGCCCCGATGAAGGTGACGATGGCGGTAAGGATGGCGGGCAGGAGGACCTGCCCCGACTCGAGGCCGGCCTGGGGTGTGGCGATTCTCACACCCGTCTGACGAACGAGTTCATTCTGGCGTTGGTAGTTGTCGAAGAAGACGTTCTCGCCGCCGACTCCGCGCAGAATTCGCAGGCCGGTGACCGTATCGGACGCCTGGGATGCCAACCTTCCTGCGGCCTCACGTTGAGCCGCTTGCGCGCGGTGCAGTGGACGCATCATCGGCAGTGTGAGACACGTCAACAGTGGCACTCCGACGAGCACGATGAGTCCGAGTTTCACGGAGGTGCCAAGGACGATGATCGTGACGACAAGCCACGACGCGATCGAACCAGCAAAGCGCGCCAACGAGTCGAACGTGCCGCCCACGCGCATCGCGTCGGCCATCACGGTATTGACGATGTCACCGGCCGGAATCTCGTCGGTGAGGGCGTCGCCGGTGGCGGTGATGTGGCGACCAATGATGTGGCTGGTGCGAAAGGCCGCGTGCATCCAGTTCGTCACGGCAAGTTGGTGACGCAGCGCACCGCACACGGCTTGGACAATCCCGAGCCCCATGACGAGCGCGACCCAAGCCACGATGGCCCGC
>CAIORQ010000005.1 GCA_903860745.1 uncultured Actinomycetes bacterium
AGGTGATCTGGCACTCCACGTCGCCGGCTTGGAGGGTGTAGCTCGACGCGGTGCCGAGCAGGGTCTCGCAGCCGAACCACTGGTAGGTGGCACTGGGGTCGGGGTTGCCGCTCACGCCGCTGGCGTGAGCGCTCAACACGTCACCGACCACCGGGGCGCTCAGTGATCCGCCGCCCGAGGCGTCGTCGGTGATGCTGGCCGAGGCGATGCTCGGCGCGGCCGGGGCCGCCGCGCTGGCCACGACGGGGGAAAGCAGCCCCACTCCCATGACCAAAGTCACCACTACGGCGACGAAGACTCGCCTAGCTTGAAGAACGCTTCGCATCATGATCTCCTTTGATTGATTGAATTCGTTGCGATCTTCCGCCTCGCCCCTCGGCATCGGACATCAGCGAGAAACTAAACCCGCTCGTCGACAATTGCTCAGTGACGTAAGTCATTTGTTGTCTGGAATGCACAAGAAAATCAACTACTTCGCTGGCCCATCGCACGCTGAGGACAACATCCCCTTAGAAATGGATGTGAGGGCAGAATCAGTCGAGCGCCAATTGGTTAATGAGTTCGCCTTCATGACTCGGCGACAGTCCGGCTTTCCTGGGACGCACCAATCCCAGTCGAGACTCATACTTCGCGATGTCGTCCACGGTCTCCTCGAAAGACCGCAGCACTAGTCCCTCGCGGCGTGCGGCAACGTTCGATCGTTGCGAGAATCCGTCGAATCCGAGGCCCGCGGGAATCCATAATGGCAGTGACTCCTGACCCGCCCACGCAGACACACCACGAGCTACCAACCACTCATCGGACGCGACGACCACCGGACCACGATGGTGCGTGACGTTGCGTATCTCCTCGAGCACGTCACGTAGCAGACGCGGATTGCCCACGGCGTTGAAGGTTCCCACAAGTGCACTCTCTGCGGCCGCCACGAACCATCGGGAAAGATCTCGTACATCGATTGTTTGGCAAAACCTGCGCGCCGCTTCGGGTATGAGTACGGGTTCCTCGTCGCGAAGGAACCGCGCGGGCCAGTAGCCACCACGATCACTCAGGTCGCCCGATCCGACGATCAGTCCTGGACGCACGAGAAAGAGTTTGTCGCCCACGACTTCGCGACAGCTCGTCTCGCCAGCGGCCTTCGCTGCCCCATAGTTCTCGAGCGACGCATCACCACCTGGCACCAGGGGCTCGGTGATACCTGCGGACTCGTCGAGGTCCGGTAGATCCTGGTCGGCGTAGACCGAGCAACTCGAGACGAAGGTCCAGTGCCGCGCTCTAGCGCCCATCACCGACAAGGCGTCACGCACGAAACGAGGGTCCGTTGCCACGTCCACCACGGCGTCCCAATCGGCTCGCACGTCCTCGTAGGCGATTTCGCCCAGTGTTCGGTCAGCACGTACCTCGATCGCCCCCGCGGGACAACGCCCGGCGAGTGACCTTGACAAACACGTCACGTCGTGACCACGCTCTAGGAAGTCGCGCGCAACGGCCGCCGAGAGAAACACCGACCCGCCTAAGACGAGGACTTTCACCGACGCCTACTGGCCATCCGAGATCCCGACGTCGCCGCGGTAGACGTCGGGCCGTCGTAGGTTCAGCACCTCGATCTGTGCGCGACGCTCGGTGACCTCACTGAGATCGAGGTCCGCGACGAGGACATCCTCACCATCTACCGCCGACTCGATGATGACCTCGCCCCAGGGACCCACGATCATCGAATGTCCGTGAGTGGCCAAGCCTTCTGCGGTGGTGCCCACCTGCGTCGCCGCGATGACGAAGGCGTGGTTCTCGATGGCTCGTGCGCGCACCATCACTTCCCAATGGGCGGGTCCCGTCTGGGCGGAGAACGCCGCGGGAACGGCTAGGGCGTTCGCTCCGGCGAGCACGAGAGCGCGGTAGAGCTCGGCGAAACGCACGTCGAAACAGATGCTCAGTCCCAGGTTCATCTCACCGACTCTCACCACCTGCATCTCTGAACCCGCCGAGATGAACTCGGATTCGAAGTACGTCACTCCCCCAGGCGGACGGGCGTCGAAGAGGTGCACCTTGCGATACACCGCCGTCACCTCGCCGTGGGGGCCCACGACGACGCTGGTGTTGAAGACGCGACCTTGGGGCGCGGGCTCGAGCATGCTGCCCAGGTGCACGGTGATACCGCGCCCCTTGGCCATCAAACCCACCTGGCGTACGAAGCCGTCGTCGAGCGTCTGGGCGGCCGCGTCGTAGCCACTGCGCGGTCCCCAGTAGGTGCAGTACTCGGGCACTTGGATATAGGTCGCTCCGAGGTCGCTCGCCGCTTCCACGAGTCGAAAGATCGCCGACTCATTGGCCGCCACGTCACTGCCTGAGGTCATCTGGATAGCCGCTACGCGCACGACACCCATTATTCACCCTCGGTGATCTTGCGCTGCAGTACCCGCAGCCCCGGCAGGGTCAATCGGTCCTTGACGCGGTTCGACGCTTCCTTGGACGCAATGACGTCGGCCAGACTCGCGACGTGGATCGTGACACCGTCGATCTCGACTCGGCGCGCTCCCGCGGTCATGTCCTCGTAGCCTCCCAGGCCCGCGGGAGTCATCACCAAGTCGAGGTCTCCGTGCACGGTCGTGAGGTTGAGCACGCTGAGGGGGGCCAGGAATTCGGCCGAGAAGTCGAAGGCGACACCCTCGGGGGCACCCTCGATGCGGATGCGCGCGCCGAGTTCACGCAG
>CAIORQ010000006.1 GCA_903860745.1 uncultured Actinomycetes bacterium
CCGACGCTGAACGAGGCCGCCGAGACCGGGGTGTAGGAACAGGTGGCGACGTAGGGGGCCGTGGCGGTCTCGAGGTCCTGGGCGCCGCAGCCGGCCACGCCGTTGCCGTTCACCGTGAAGGCGACGCTGCCCACGACGGGGCTGTCCAGGGTGGCGATCAGGGTGACGGGCTGGCCGAAGGTGGCGCTCGAGGGGGTGGACGAGAGCGACAGGCCCGGACTGGCCGGGTTCACCGTCACCGAGACCGGGGTGGCCGTGGCGCCGTTGTAGCTCGAGGGGTCGCTCGGGGTGAAGGTGGCGCCGACGCTGAACGAGGCCGCCGAGACCGGGGTGTAGGAACAGGTGGCGACGTAGGGGGCCGTGGCGGTCTCGAGGTCCTGGGCGCCGCAGCCGGCCACGCCGTTGCCGTTCACCGTGAAGGCGACGCTGCCCGCGACGGGGCTGTCCAGGGTGGCGATCAGGGTGACGGGCTGGCCGAAGGTGGCGCTCGAGGGGGTGGACGAGAGCGACAGGCCCGGGGTGAGCACGTAGGCCACGGAGCTCTCCGTGGTGGGCAACGTCGTCTCAAGGCCCGCGGAGTTCACCGTGGTCACCTCGTAGAAGTACGTGGTGCCGGGCGTCAGGCCGGTGAGATCACACGTGGTCGTCGAGCTCGTACAGGCGGGGCTGGGATCCTCGCCGCCACTCTGGGTCCCGAGGTAGACGTTGTAGTGGTCGACCGTGGCCGGGTCGCCGAGTGCGTCAGTACCGGGGTTGGCGGGTGGCGTCCACTGGAGCTCCACTCCGCTGGCGGACACCGTCACCCCCACCACCGTCGGCGGGTCGGGCGGGGTGTTGACGTCCGCGCTGGCGACCCCCGCCACCGCCAAGGTCGACACCGAGCACAGCACCGCACCGCCCAAGGCGAGACTGATTCGACGACGAAGCGTCCCCCGGCGAAATGACGACACGATGACGGGACTCCTCCAATTCGTGGGCATCGCACTGCTCACCCCACTGGCGAGCATAGAAGAAACGACGAAATCTCGAAAGGGCTGATGATAGCGGCGATGCTCGCCGCGGCCCTCGGCCCACTACGCGACGGACCGGCTGGCCACGAGAAAGGTCAGGTAGCCCCACGGCCGAGGGGCCCGTACGAAGCCCTGCTCGACTTCCTCGACCCTCCAGGGCGTCGAGCGCACCACGGTGACCGGGTCGTTCGACAGGGAGCATCCGCCAGCCAGGCGCCGCTCCCAGGGATCCAGCCGGCGTTGCCAACGAGCGGTCGAGTCATCGGGAGCCAGACCGTGCTCCACCAGGCGCAACGATCCACCCGGACGCACCGCCCGCCACAGCTGCGTCAACGTGTCGACCGGATCGTCGACGCTGCACAGCGTGAAGGTGCACAGCGCGTGATCAAAGGACCCCTCCACCAGCGCCGTCACGTCGGGCATGTCCATGAATTCGACGCGACCCATCGCGCCGGGGTTCCGGGCGGCGCAGAGCCGTCGCGCGGTCAGGTTCGGTTCCACCGCGACGAGGCGGGTCACGGTGGCTGGAAGATGACGCAGGTTCGGCCCCGAACCCGTCCCGAGTTCGACCACCTCACCCTCGAGCCCCCGACAGGCCCGCATCCGCCACGGGTCGAGAAGTGGAGTGGAGCAGACGGAACCCACCACCCGCGGCAGGACCTGGCGCGTGTACCAACCCATGGTTTGCATCTTGACACTCGACTACGCCGAGACCGACGGTTCGAAACCTGTCACACTGGGGGACGTGGCACCACGGTGACGATGCGACCCACTGCTCACCGCTTCTAGCGACTACGGAGACCCCATGAGCACTCGTCCCACCTTTCACCTCACCTTCGCGGGCCGTCTGGCCGTCTGGCCGTCTGGAACCTCCTCGTCGTGCTCTGGGTCGCCATCAAGCACCCGGGGGTCACGTGGAGCGGCGGCGAGGGCCAGGTGCTCGGCTACATCACCATCGCCCTGCTGTGGCTGGTCGGCAACGTCATCCTCGTCGCGTGGGGCGTGAGGCAACGACGCCGCCCGTAGTGCGGCGGGACGACGAGCGCACCCGACGCCACACGACCCCCGTCCTACACTGAGTCCATGCTGAGCCGCTGGACGCGATGGGTCTTGCGCCATCGCCCCCTGGTGGTCGGTGTCTGGGTGGCGCTGGCCGTTCTGGGCCTGCTCGGCAGTTCTGCTCTCGACGGCCGCCTCTCCACCAGCCTGAACGTGCCGGGCACGCCGTCCTCCCAGGCCAACGTCATCCTCGCCAAGCATTTTCACGAGAACATCGAGGGGTCATTCACCGTGGTCGCGCCCCTCGACGGACGGCGCGCGGCCGTGGTCGAGGCGGCGGTCGACGCGGCGGTGCGCACCATTCCCACGGGTCAGGTCCTGGAGGCCAAAGCGCTGGGTTCTGTCGTCTACGTCGAGGTGGACACCAATCTCGACCTGGTGCGCGCGGCGCGCGTCACAGAGGCCTTTCGCGCCGCCCTGGCCCGCGAGGGCCTCGGTCGAGCCCTGGTCACCGGCCCCGCCGCACTGCAGAGCGATATCACCCCGGTCCTCGTGAACGACCTGCACCGCGGCGAGGTGATCGCCCTGCTCCTGGCCCTGCTCATCCTCATCGCGGTCCTCGGGCTCTGCGCGGCGGTGGTGGTCCCCTTCGTCGTCGCCGCCGCCACCATCACCACCTCGCTCCTGTTCGTCTTCCTCCTCAGCCACCTCGTCTTGATGGTCCTCTACGTGCCCAACGTCATCGGCCTGGTGGGGCTCGGCCTCGCCATCGACTACTCCTTGTTGATCGTGCACCGCTTCAGGGCCGAGTGCGCCCAGGGAGTCTCCCCCACCGAGGCGGTCGTCGCCACCATGGAACACGCCGGACGGACCATCGCGGTGTCGGGCGTCGCGGTCACCGTGGGACTGGCGACCCTGCTGCTGATCCCCGTGCCCTTCCTGCGCTCGCTGGGCGCGGCCGGCGTCGTCGTTCCCCTGGTCTCCATCGCCGCGGCGCTCACCCTCCAGCCGGTCCTGCTCTCGGTGCTCGGTCGCGCCGGACTGCGCGCGGCGGGCGTCGGCGGCCTCATGGGCGACGACGACCGACTGGCCCAGTGGTGGTCGCGCCTCACCCGCGGCGTTCTCGGCCACGCCCGTGCCGTCGTGGTCGCCACCCTCGTGGTCCTGGCGTGCCTGGCGGGCAGTGCCTGGTGGCTCCAGTTGACACCGGGTTCATTGACCGCGCTGCCGGGCTCGCTCTCCTCCACCCGCGCCGACGCCTTCATGGACCGCCACGTCGGTCCCGGGGTGATGACGCCCGACCAGGTCGTCCTGGTCGCCCCCGTCGGCCAGAGTTGGCGCGCCAAGTCCTGGCAGGCCGTCGAGCTTCGCCTGGGGACCCTGGTGCTAGAGGAGAACGAGGTGAACGACGTCGTCATCGGCGTCAAGGCCCCCTACACCGACCCCAGCGGTCGCTACACGCAGATGCTGGTGATCGGTGCCCACCAGTTCGGGGCGGAGGCGTCCCAGGCCCTGGTGGCGCGCATCCGCGATCACGACGTCCCCGCGGCCCACCTGCCCCACGGGGTGCAGGTGTACGTGGGTGGCGCGCCCGCCCAGGGCGTCGATTACCTCGACCGCGCCTACGGCGCCTTCCCCTGGGTCGTGGCCCTCGCGATGGCCTCCGCGCTGCTCATCTTGTGGCGGGCCTTCCGCTCGGCGACCCTCGCCCTGCTGGCCGTCGTCTTGGACCTGGTGAGCGTGGTCGCCGCCTACGGCGTGATGGTGGCGGTCTTTCGCTTCGGCGCCCTGGGCGAGTGGTGGGGGGCGTACCACGTCTCCCAGATCGAGGGCTGGGTCCCCGTCTTCGTGTTCGCGATGCTCTTCGGCCTCTCGATGGACTACGAGGTCTTCATCGTCGCGAGGATGCGCGAAGCCCACGACAGGGGCCTCGGCACCGACGACGCCGTTATCGAGGGCTTGACCAACACCGGTGGCGTGGTCAGCGCGGCCGCCCTCATCATGGTCGGCGCCCTCAGCGGCATGGCCCTGGGCCACGTCGCCGGGCTCCAGGAGCTCGGCGTCGGGCTCTCGGCGGGCGTCTTGCTGGACGCCACCGTCGTGCGCGGCCTGCTGCTCCCCGCCTGCCTCTCACTGCTGGGCGAGCGCACCTGGAGATAGGGAGCGGCGAGGGTCGGCGCGTCGACGTCGGGCGCATTCACCCGACTGTTGCGGCGGGCGCACCCGCGCTGCACCGTGACTGCGGGAACCTGACGAGGCCAACCGCGGCATCTCTGCGAGATGGTCGACCCCGGCGTGCTTCGCGCGTGGACGCGACGACGCCCCGCCACCGACCAAGCGGTGACGGGGCGTCGTGGGTTGAAGCGTTACTTGACGATCTTGATCGCGAAGCGGATCGCCGGCACGTGGTAGCCCAACGCCAGGCCCGGGTAGTCACGGGCGTAGGAGAGGAACGGCACCATGCCGTAGGGGGTGTTGGCGAAGGACGGTGACAGCGAGTACAGCATCGGGTACATGTCGATGATGTGCGTCCCGAGACCGCCGGTGGCGTGCAGGTGGATCACCATGTAGCCGTTGGAGTTGAAGCCGCAGCCGTAGCCCATGTAGCTGTTGTCGTAGTCGACGCCCAACACGTTGTCGAGCTGGGTCCAGCCCACGCCCTTGATGGAGATGGTGAACTCATCGCCCTCGTGGAAGGTCTTGGTGCCCACGCCGGACTGGCCGTTGGGGATCGCCGCCTGGGTGTCGTTGGCCGTGGCCAGACCCATGGAGATCACCTTGGAGCCGTTGCGGTTGAAGAAGGGCACGATGCTCTCCTTCACGTAGAAGGGGACCTGCGCTTCGATGGTGGATCCATTGACGACCTGCAGCTCGTGCCAACCACCGAGTCCGTCGGGGACGTTGACGGTGGCCGTGAGGCTACCGCCCGTCGCCGTGGCCGTTCCCAGCGTGTTCGTTGCGAACTGCCAGCAGGTGGAGTTGCAGTTGATGCGGTTGCCGACCACGGTGGCCCAGACCAGTGACTGCGAACCGCTCACCGGCAGTCCCGTCACGTTCAAGGTGACGGTCGAGTCGACCGGACCCGAGTTGGTCGAGAGGGTCGCCACGGCCTTGGAGTTCGGGTCGAGGTTGGCGTTCGACAACGTCGTGACCTGTGAGACGGTCGGCGTGACGTTGGCCGGCCAGGCGATGGTCGCCGGTCCCGGACCGTTGTCCTTGGTGACCGTGAAGGGGATCGTCGCGCCGTTGGTGTAGGGGATGGGCGACTGGATCACGTTCAGGTACAGGTAGCTGATCGCGTTGCCGATCTGTATGTAGTGGACACCGACGGGTCCCGCGGCGCGGATCTGGATGGAAGCGGTGCCGCGCGTCCAGTTGGCCATCATCTCACCGACGTAGTGGTTGTCCCACAACAGGGAGGCACCACCGGTGTAGAAGCTCGCGCCCATACCCGTGTAGGTGATCGTGATGGGCGTGCCGATGGGTCCGCTGGTGGGCGTCACCTTGACGATGCGCAACAGGGTGAAGCCACCCTGGGCCACCTCGACGGGCGACGAGCCGGTCGTCACCGCGTAGATGGTGTGCAGTCCGCCGAAGTCCGCCGGCGCCACGTAGGGGAAGCTGAAGGCGCCGGTCGCGTCCGTGGTCACCGTGCCGATGGTCACGTTGAAGTTGGTCGAGGTGCGCCCCAGGTAGTTCACCGTGGCGGGCTCGACGTCGGCGATCCAGGTCGCGTTGGACGTGGACCACTCGAGGGTCAGCTGGGTGTTGGCCGCGAGGCCACTGCCGCTGATCGTCATGGGCGTGCCCTGGACTCCCTCGATCGGGTTGGTGACCAGTGCACCCACGGTGTTGCCCAGGGTGAAGGCCGGCGAGACCGGACCGGGCAGCGCAGGAACGTTGGGGATGTTGGTCGGTGCTACCAGGTTGATCGGTACGACCGTGTCAGCACTACTGCCCGAGGGGCTGACGAGCAGGGCCAGGGGCAGCGCGGCGGCACTGGCGACCCAGAGCAGTCGGCGGCCCCGACCGCGGATGAGGGAACGAAACATGAGGACTCCTTTCACGCCCTAGGGCGTGCATCTCCTCGCGCTAGAAGACTTTTCTTTCGCGACACTAAGTTCACAAGCCCGAACGTTGCCGAGATGACCCCGTTCGGGCTTGTGAAGGAACTGCGGTACTGCGGGTACTGCGTGAACTACGCGGCGGCGTTCAGCACGACCTGCGACGGAGCGGCGAGCGAGCCATTACCGATGGCCGCACCGTTCTCGAAGTAGGCGTAGGAGTGCGACGCGATGGCCGGGGTCTTGACGACCTTCTTGGTCGTCCACTTGCCGTTGACCTTGACCTTGATGGTCTTGTAGGTGGCCGCAACCGGCGCCAGGGTCACGATCACCTTGTAGGGGACGACACCGGTCGGGGTCGAGGTCGAGGTGACCCAGCCGTAGGTGAAGTAGCCGTCGTGCGTGTTGTACGACATGCGCACCGGACCAGGCATACCGGGGAGGTCCTTGATGATGGCACTGGTGACGTTCGCACCCTTCATGTAGACCGTGGCACCGGTCGTCGCGTTCACGGAGTCGGCGACCAACGGCTTGCCGGTCGAGTTGTCGATGCCCCACATGCGGAACACGACCGTCTCACCCTGGGTGAAGACGTTCTGCAGCAGGCAGCTGCCCTGGGCGTCGTGCGACACCACGGTGTCCACGTTGACCGTCAGCCACTTGTTACCGCTCACGAACACCGGGCTCGGGGCCGTCGTGGTCGTCGTCGGCGCTACCGTCGTTGTCGTCGTGTCGGCACTGGCCGAGCTGGTGGCACCGAACATCGCCACGCTGCTCAACACCATCGCTCCGACTGCGAGTTGGGTTGCTAACTTTCTCATTTTACTACTCTCCTGTCCTTTGTTACTAGGCCTTGATCTTCAGTGAACCGCTCAGTGTGGCGGAGAACTTCTGCGTCTGCGAACCAGTGGTAGAGGTCACCTGGAACGAGGCCGAGATGGTCAGCGTGCCGGTGGCTCCCGCGAACTTGCCGGTCCCCTTGGTCACCTTGGCGTGACCGAACACCGTGACGGGGTCCGGCGCGGCCGAGGTGGGGGCCACGCTCGCCGAGGTCGACGCCAGCGCCGTGGTGGACACGATGGTGATGGAGCCACCGGGGCCCTTCAGCGTGGCGCTGCCCTTGACCGGGTCGGTCTGGCCCGAGGTCGAGAACGTGATGGTCGCTCCCGTGGCGTTGAGGGTGCCCTGGCCCAGGGTCGTGCCCTTACCGGCGCCAATCATCACGCCGGTCGCCCCGGAGGAGGCGAAGAGGATCTTGACGTTTCCCTTGTACGAGCAACTGAACGCCAAGGTCTTGGTCTTGGCGTGGGCACTGACGTTGTGAGCGGTGCTGGCGCCCGCCAGAGGAGCACTGATTCCGACGACACTCAGCGCCACAGCTGCGATGAGCAGGTTGGCACTACGGACTTTTTTCATGACTTCACCCTTCGATTATTTGGTCCTTGCTTCGAGTATGGACCCCTATCGCCAAATATCCATAGGGCACAACGTCATAAGAGATTCTTAAGATGGGCTCCATCTCACAAGTCGATATGGATCACGCGGTTCACCCGGTCTCTTGTCGATCGAGTGACAAAAGTCACATCGCAAGAGCGGTCCTTCAGACAGTTCAACGACGGCTGGGCGGACTCGACTCACGCTCCGGCGAGCGTCATTCCTTCTGCTCGAGTGACGAGCAAGGCCTTCTCGAGCCCGTCGAAGACGGGCGAGGTACGGTTGCGGTGGTCGAGAGGCCCTCGATGCCTCGAGCAACCCTTGGACCCAAGGTGTCGCGAGCCCCAGGACCTCCCCTGGGTGGAGGTAACGCGACTATGTTCGAACCCCCTTGCGCCCCTGTTCATCAGGTAGGACGCCTCGCCTTCACGGCCCAATTGGGCCACCCGGAAGCCTAAGTGGCGTCACGAGCACGGTTTGCTCGAACCCCGCGCAGCTAGGGGAAGGCCCCTTCTTTATGTACTCCGCGCTAATGGGAATGTCAACAGGATTCCGAGCAGTGATCAGTGACGACAATGACAATCGAAGTTGGCTTTGCGGAGTTCGGTAGACGGCGGCAGGCACTGGAGCGCGGAAGTACCGCAGATCGGTTGAACTACGAAACACCTGCCTTGGAGAACTCGCTCCACCGCGGAGAAAGGTTCCCGTCAGGGAGCCGACTTGCACGATGTCCGGCAGACCAATTAGGTAGCGGACTACGTTGAACTCAAGGTTGTGAAGTTTTGCGTGTTTCCAGAAGCCACTCCGGAGAGTTGTGCCGAAGTCTTTGACTCCTAACCCCGATCACATCTATCACTCGATGGGCTGATGGGCGAATGCCGCGGGCTCTCGCCCTGCCAACAGCCACCCACCGACCGTGGCGCCGACCGGCATCGCGACAAGGATGATCAAGAGGTTGGCGACGGGAACGCTGGACAGCGAGGAGAGTCCATCAAGGCTGCTCGTCCGGCTGAAGGCGATCATGGCGATGTAGCCGGCCACGGTTCCAACCACTGCACCGATTAGGGCCAGCGCACCCGCTGTCACGGCGGTCAAGTTCCGTCGCATGAAACTGCTGGCCCCGGCAGCAGTGAGGATCCGCAGGTCACCCGCAGCCTCGCTGCGAATGAGGCCGATCGACATGGCGAGGATGCCCAGGGCAAGCAGGATGCCCACCAGGGTGGCCCAATCAATAATCGACGCCGAGGTTGGGATGCTCGATTTGGTCTCGATGCTCAGATCGGATGTGGCCGCGGTAATCCTGGCGTCGTTGAGTTGCAGGGCGCTGAGTGGATGGTTGGTCTGCACCAACCAACCGGACACCAAGGTCTTCAGTGCCAACTGGTGTACCGCATATTCGGTGATGACGGTGTTCGGTGCCGACGTCCCTGAGGGAAGTTCGGTGACCTCCTGTATCTTCGGGTTGGCAAGGCAGTCACTCTTGGGACAGGCGAACTGGTTTCCCTGGGAGTGATTTCCGTTGGCGAAGTAGTTGCCGTACACCAGTTGCATCTTCGTGAGCGACGAGAACCCGGGCCGCATCGAAAGGATGTCGGCCGTTGGACTCAGCGACGACGCCTTGATGCCGAATGCCTTCAGAAGTTGTGGCGTGGCGACGTAGAGGGGACCCGCATAGCTGCGCCCGGGTGCCGCATGCTGCAATGTGGCGCTGGTCGTATCGAGCTGGATGATGTCGTGGGATCCGAGGGCCTTGGCGATTGAGTGTGCTCCGCTATCCATCAACTTTAGGTTGAACGTAGGTGGCGCAACGCCGGCGTTACCAGGACCTGGTCCGTAGGGTCCGATCGGCGTGTAGATGATCAACTGCGTCGGCGCAACGTTGGGGCCCGCGTAGTCGAGGACGTTTCCGAACCGAGCCGCCGACGCCACCATGACGACCACCGCGATGAACACGCCGATGCTGATCGCTCCGAGTGCCGAGCCGGAACGTGCACGGTACCGAGCGAGGTCGCGCGTGGCCATTCGCACGGCGAGGGGGCCCCGGCGGGTCAGCCGGCTGAGCATGGTAAGGAGGAATGGGGCGAGTAGAACGACGGCAACCGTGAGAGCGACGAAGCCGAGCATCAACTCCGGTATTCCGCCCCCCTTTCCCCCGCTCGCGCCAGCGGCACCGAGGAGGAAGAACGCCACAACGACGAAGACCACACCCGGCACGACAGTGCGGCGAATCTTCTTGGGCGGGGCTGGGCGCCCCGACAAAGCGGCCACTACCGAGATCCGAGTCACGGCTTTGGCGGGTCTCGTCGCGGCGAAGTAGGCGGCGATGACGGCGAGCACCATGGCCACGGCGATGACGACCCAGGGCAAATGGAACACGCCGATGACGTGGTGGGCGCTGGCCTCAAGACTTGGTCGATAGGCCATCCAGGCCGCGAAGCCCACGACGAGGCCCAACAACGCTCCGACGACACCGGCCATGGCGCCATTGGCGCGCACCACCATCTTGATGTTCTTGTCGGTGGCACCGATGGCCCCCAGCATCCCGATCGAGCGCAGACGACGTTGGGCCAACACGGTGAAGCCGGCCACCGCCACCAGGGCGATGAGAAGCATGGCGAGAGTCGCCAACGCGATCGAGATCGTCTCGGGATTCAGCGGGTTGCTCTGAGCCACCAACCCAGGTGTCACGACGTTGGCACCGAGCTTGCCGGGAGCAACACCGGGCGCATCGAACAGCACCGTGACTTGATTGGGTTTGCGGACCTGACCGGGGATGACCAACGCGAACTGGTCGAGGAGGTTCTGGGGATTCTCAACTACACCCACGACACGGCGAGCGACGCCACCCTCGCGCCAGATACTGCCTACCTTGAGGTTCAAAGATGTCGCGACTCCCGACGTGACCGCCACTTCGCGAGTGCTGACCGGATAGTGGCCGGACACCAGGGCAAGCAGCGGCTGACCGTAGGGCCCTCGCGGGTTCTGGGCGCGAAGATCAAAGGCGTTGATCGACCCGGGGATCGTGACGGTCTCGTTCTTGATGAGGTCCACGGGGCCGTATAGGTGGTGCCACTTCGAAACTGCGGCCATCTCTGCAGTGCTGACGCCCGGGAAGGTGGCGAGATCCTTCGCGGTGCCGAAGCCGACGTAAGGCGAAAGCGGCGTGTTGGCCGAGACGCCGACTCCTACGGTTGTTGCCGCCACGGCCACCGCGATGAGCGCCAGGACCAGCAACTGCTGGCGCCACTCCCGGCGCAGAAGCCGCCACGCCCAGCGCATCATCGCTCGTCGGGCGGGCAGTCCGCCGTTTGCCGGTCGATCTCCCGGGAGTTCGAGGGTCGTCATCATCGCTACTGAGACGGCGAACTGGGATCGAGCAGGGATTCGGGACTTGGAGGAGGCATCGTCTTATCCACCACCCGGCCGTCCCGTAGGAACACCACTCGATCCGCCCAGGAGGCAAGTTTCGCGTCGTGGGTAATGACGATGGCAGCCACCCCTTGGTGGCAGGCGGCCAGGATCATTCGCATGACGGCCTCGCCGTTCACCGAGTCGAGTGCGCCCGACGGCTCATCGGCGAGGAGCAGTTGACGATTGCCGACGACGGCGCGGGCAATGGCGACTCGCTGACGCTCACCACCCGAGAGCTCATCAGGAAAGCGTGTCGCACGCTCAGCCAGCCCGAGCTCCTCGAGAGCCGCCATCCCCGCGGTGTGTGCCTTCCTGGTCGCAACTCCGTCGAGTTCGAGCGGCAGCGTGACATTCTCGACGGCGGTGAGCCCGGCGAGCAGGTTGAAGTCCTGGAACACGTAGCCCACCGTGCGCCGCCGCAAGCGAGCCTTGTCGTTGCGCGACATCGCCGATAGCGCCGCTCCGTCGATGGTCACCTCGCCACTCGTCGGCTCCTCGAGACTGCCCGCGATGGTGAGGAGAGTGGACTTGCCCGACCCGCTCGGACCCATGACCGCCACGAGGGCGCCACGTGCGACCGAGAGGTCGATGTCAGTGATGGCGTGAACTTCAGTCGGACCCTCGCCGTAGACCTTCGAAACCGCTCGCATCTCCAGGAAGCTCATCGGCGTGCCCCAATCTTTCTTCGAACTCTCGGCATAGCCAAGTCCGTATCCGCTGACTGTTCGTCAACTGCGCGCTTCAACCGACCATCGGCAACGTCGAGCCACCGCACCACCGAGTCAAGGCGAAGCAGTTCCGCGTCGGCCGCCAGAGCGAAGCCGAGATCGAGGTGATCCTCGTCCTCTTTGAGACGAGTCCACTGCTGCATGAGTTCAACGAGGTAACGGCGGTGAACCTGGATTATGTCGTGCACGTCAATGCCAGGAAGGCGGAACGCCACCAGGACCTTGATCACCAACTCATCGCGAGGCGGCGACGACAAGTCGGGCGACATACGGAGCCACGCGGCAAGCTCCCCTTCGCCCTGATCCGTGATCCGGAAGTTCCGCTGCCGCTCGTCTTCGCCGGACTCATCCGACGCCACGCAACCGTCACGCTCCAGTCGCTGCAGGGTGGTGTACACCTGGCCAATGTTCAAAGGCCACACGTCGCCGGTGCTCGCTTCGAACTCATGGCGAAGTTGGAAGCCGTACTTCGGACCCTCGCTCAAGAGCGCGAGCAGGGCGTATCGAACACTCATGGAAGCCTCCTGAAGATAACCATACTCAGTATCTTACCTAGTATTCAAAAGCGTTCTCACCATGGGCAAGCTCAGTGCCTGAGGGGGTTCGGTCACTGAATTCGGGTTCGTATCGTGGGACCGACTCCCACGATCCGGCGGGAGAATTGGACTGTCGGCCCCAACCCGATTCGCTCACCTGGTGGACGATCCACGACGCGTGTGATACTTCAGCGCGGTGATTCAGACAACGAACACATAGAACGAGGCGATGAACGCAAGGAGCTTTTGGCTGTTGTGCAGGAAATCGGAATTGATCATCGGGCCTGCTCAGACTCTTGCTGACATTCCTATTGCGCGGAGCTTCCGTGCCGGAAGGATGTACCTATACTCAAGAAGTTCCTACGTGGTCTGCCCCCAGATCTCTCGACTCTCCTTGCGATCGCCACTTGTTCAAGGGTTGCGAGGTTCGAACAAAGCGCATTGCGTTTGTGAGCGATCGGAAGTGTAAATCTGTAATTCATCAGGGACAACGTTGTACTTTTGACAGCGACGAGTGGGCGCTGAGGGACTCGAACCCCCGACCTGCTGAGTGTAAATCAGCTGCTCTAACCAACTGAGCTAAGCGCCCGCGAAGTGACCAGTCTACGAGACGCGTCCCGGCGAACCGCTAGACCTCTCCCGCCCCGAGCAGGAGGGCGAGCAACTCGGCGGAGGCGCAGAAGACCGGGTGGCGTGGAGTCATCTCCGAGACCTCCAGCTCCTCGTCCCGGTAGTCGCCAGCCACGCCACCGGCTTCGCGCAGCACCAGCAATCCCGCGAGGTAGTCCCAGGGGTTGAGGGTGGAGTGCTGGGCCACCGCGTAGGCGTCCAGGGACCCGTCGGCCACGAGGCACACCTCGAGGCTCGCCGCCCCCATCGCGCGGCACTGCGACCACCCGAGGTTGCGTTCGGGCAGTCCGGAGAAGGACATGATGGACGCCGAGATCTCGCGCTGGCCGCTCGTGGCGATCGCGGCAGCGTCACGGAAGGCCCCCGACCCCTTCTCTGCCTCGAACCGGGTTCCCGTCGCCTGGTTCATCACCAGCCCGGCCACCAGCTCGTCGCCGCGCAGAACCGCCAACGAGGTGGCGAAGAAGGGAACGCCACGGTCGCAGTTGGTCGAACCGTCGATGGGGTCCACCACCACCGTGTACTCCCCCGAGCCCGTCACCCCCGACTCCTCGCTCACCACCCGAAGGCCAGCACCACCGAGCACCCGTCGCGCCACCTCGTCGGCCGCCACGTCGAGGTGGTACTGGGTGTCGCGCAGACCCGAGAAGCCCCGTCCGCGATGGCTCTGCACCGCGTCGCGGATCTCGAGGGCGCACTGGCGAAGGGGGTCGAGGAGGTCGGTCATCGTGACCACGCTATCGGCGAGGGAGACTAACCTGAATGTCAATGGCCGCCATCGACGTCGCTGGTTTCGTTGCAGACCTCAAGGACCACGCGGTCACCCACGGATTCCACGTGCACGACGAGCGACACTTCGTCGAGACCTACTCCCTGCGCCAGGCCTGGGAGGTCGACCTGCATCCCGAAGACGGTTGCGGTGGACCCGTGGACCTGCACATCGAGCTCGACGTCGACCCGCGCACGCTCCTCGCCTTCGAAGACGCCGTGATGGGGCTGCCCGACGACGTCGACCCGCCCGACGAGTTCCACTTCCCCCTCGTCCTCACCTGGAGCCTGCCCCCCATGCCCCACGGACCCGACCTGTTGCGCCTGGCCATCGACCTGGCGCCCGTCGGCGGCATGGAGATGCCCCTCGAGGTCACCGCGACCGACTCCTTCGCGTCGCCCACCGAGACCAGCGAGCGGCGTATCTCGATCGTGGCGCGCCGGGCCATCTCGCTCTCCCAGGTGTCCAAGGGCGAGGACCCCCTGTGTGAGGTCTTCGAGCGAGGTCGCGGCGTGAGCGACTACCTGCTGCAGGCCGCCGACTCGTGGCTCGCCTAGGGCGCGCGGGACTCGTCGCCGCACTCCTGGGCGCGAGCGTCGTCCTCAGCGCCTGCGGCGCGGGGACGGCCACCTCCCAAGCGCGCACCTCGTGTCGCTTCGTCACCCACGCGCTGGCCCTGCAGACCCGCAGCGAGGCTCCCGGTCTCAGCGCTACCCAGCGCGACGTCCTGCGGGGCCAGGCGATGAGCGAACTCCTCAGGGGCAGCGCCGCGGCGGCGCGAGCCACCTCCAGCGACGGCAGTTGGAACGCGCTGCAGACCACCATCGAGGAGGCCGAGAGGGTCCCCCTGACCGACCTCGCGCCCGCGCTCAGGCGTCTGTGCAAGGTGGCTGACTCGACCACCCCCTACCTCTAGGAGGCGCCGGGGGTCAGTCGCTGGCGGGGAAGCGCTGGCGCAGCCAGGCCAGGGAGTTGGGCTGGTCGATGGCCTCGTCCCAGCCCTCCAGGAGCGATTCCAGGTGTTCGTGGTTCGCCACCTTCCCGATGACCACGACCGTCATCTCGCTCACCGGTTCGCCGCTGGAGACGTAGTCGCCGAAGGCGTCCTCGGTGATCGCCGCGTCGGGCTCGATCATCAAGTAGAGCTCTCCGGTCGCCTCGACCCAGGAGAGCTCGTAGTGGTTGCCGTCGGCGTCGGTCCAGTCGTCGCCGTATTCGAACTCGGCGCTCTCGCGACGGGCTTCGTTGCTCTCGTAGAAGGTTTCGAGGTCCATGGCCTCAGCCTACGACACGTGCGGCGATGACCTCCACTGTGCGTTGCGCTGTGCGCAAGAAATGTGCGCGACGACGGTGGGTTGCTCTGAGTGCCGGTGGCTGGACTCGGCCCCATGACACTCTCACACGACTACCTAGGACAACTGCGCGAGGACTGGCGCTGGACCGGGCGCACGCCCGATTCGAGGGCCGCCTGCGAACGGCTGCGCGAGCGCCACCCCGATTCGGGTCTCGACGGCCTGGTCGACCTCGCCGACGTGGTGCGCAGTCTCGACGCGCGTGGCGGGCGCAGCGTCGTCCAGCGCGCCCGGGTGGTCCAGGCCCTCCTGGTCGAGGCCGGCGACCCCACGATCCGCCGTGCCCTCCTGCAGACGCTGCTGCCCGGCGTGGTCAGCGTCTGTCGGCAGTTGCGATTCGGTCAGGGGATCGTCGACGAGCCCCACGAGACCGTGGCGACGGCCGTGTCCCTGCTTGAGGAGCTCCTCGTCGACTGGGCGGGCCAGTCGCGCCCCTACGCCGCGCCGGACCTGCTGTCGGCCCTGCGAGGACGTCTGCGACGCTGGTTGATGAAGGAGAAGGAGATGCGCACGGCCCACGACGTCCTCGAGGACGTGGCGACGGGTGACGGCGACGCCACCGCCCTGCTCACCCGTCTCGAGGGTCTGCGCGAGGGGCCCCACTCCCGCCTGGCCGACCTGACGTATCGCTGCGTCTTCGGCGGGGTGGCGCTGCGCGACCTGGCCCGCGACGACCACTCCTCGGTACCCACGCTGCGGCGCGAACTGCAGGTCTTCGCCCTGGCCCACCTCCTCGGATGAGGGACTTCGTGGACCCCGACGATCGACTGCCTCTAGTCTTCGATAGCAATGGCCCGCCGATTCACCCTGCGCAGTTCGCACCTGCTGATGTGGTCCAGCCCCCTCCTGCTCCTGGTGCTCGTCTTCACCATCTCCTCGCGACCGCTGCGTCCGGTCACGACCTCGACCACGCTCCCCACCGCCACGACCACGACGAGACCGACGGCGAGCACGACGACCACGGACCCGGCCACGACGACCACGGACCCGGCCACGACGACCACTGGCGCCGACCGCTCGGCGACCACCTCGACCCTGGCCACGACGACGACGCACGCCTCCTCCGGCGACTCGACGACGACGAGCGTCGTCGCGAGCGAACGCGTCGACGGGGGCGAACTCAGCCTGTCCCAGCCCAACGCCGTCGTGCCGCTGAGGGGGCCCGGGGAGTGGACCCTCGCGAGCTCCCAGGCGGTGGCCAGCACCCTGATCTGCGCCGGTCGAGTGCACGGGGTCGCGGCCACCTTCCGCCTCGCCGTCGGACAGTCCTGCCAGCTCAACATCGTCGTCAACACCGGAGCGCCGACAACGTGGACACTGAACGCCGTTCGCTGAGGCGATTCGCCACGGGCCCCCTCCAGGGGATCGCGTTGGTGCTGTACTTCGTGCTGCTCCCCTACGTGGTCGAGACGAAGTGGCGCTTCTCCTACGGCGTGACCGACGGGGCCGTGCTGCGTGACCTCCTGGTGGGGCTCTCGCTCTTCTGGCTGACCTTCCTCGTCCTCCTCGTGGTCTACGTCCAGCAACTGCGACACCGGCGCGCTCTGCCCGCCAACGGCTGCGCCTGGCTGGCCGGGGTGGTCCTCCTGGCGCTCCCCTTCCTCCTGTCCTCGAGCGCGGGCGCCACCACCCGGCCCTCGCCCGTCCCCGAGGTGGTGGCCGCGTCCCTCCATCACGACGGGTCCGCGCACCTCGAGCCGACGTCTCAGGCCCACCTCGACGAGGCACGCGTGGGCCTCTTCGCGCTGGCGCTGGCGGCCAAGGGACGGCGTGACCGTCTCGTCGCCGCGGGGCCCGACGAGGACCTCGACGCGCTCGCCGAACGTCTCGGTGAGGGCGACGACGACCTGGTGGCGCGACTGCGCGACGTGATCGGCTCGGACCTCGACGGCGAGGTCGTCGTCGGCGACGACGCCTTCGACGTGGCGGCGCGCTACGACGTCGAGCCGGTGGTGGTGTCCTTCATCGGTCCCCGGCCCGGGGGCTTCGCCCTGGGCTACGCCCGCGAGGGCGGGAGCCTGCCGGTGGACCTGGCGGCACCCGAGGGCGACCTCGCACGACGGGTGGTGGCGCTGCACGAGGGCTCGGTGTCCTTCGCCCACAGCGACAACGAGCTCATGCGCGCGCTGGTGCGTCGACGCGACTCGTCCACCCTCGTCGTCTACACGGCGGACCCGGCCGAGCTCGACGAGGAGCTGCGCGCGATGTGCGTGACCATGCGCCCGGCGACGGGGACCCGCCCGCCGGGGACCCGTCGCGAGGTCCGCGTGGAGCTGCTGCGGTCCTATCCCCAGGTCCAGGGTCTCGCCGAGGACTTCACCGCGACCCTGCGCCGCCGATGCCTCGAGATGGTCTCCTACCTGGCCATGCACCCGGGCGAATGGGTCACCGGCGACCGACTGCGCAGCCGCGTCCTGGTGCACGCCAGCGTCGACGCCTCCAAGACCACCCTCACCAACACCGCGTCCTCGGTGCGCCGCGCCCTCGGGTCCGACGAGCGGGGCCCGCTGCTCGAACCGGTGTCGTCGGGGTTGTACCGTCTGCGCGCGGTGGGCCTGGACGTGGCCGACTTCCACCGCTACGTGGCGCGCAGCCGCGCCGCCGACCCCGACGAGGCCTACGACCTCTACCTGGCGGCCCTCGCCCTGGTGCACGGCGAACCGCTCGCCAGCGTGCTCAAGGGCTTCGAGTGGTTCACCTTCGAGGGTCACCGGGCGCAGCTCCAGCGTGACGGCGAGTGGGTCGCGCGCGCCCTGCACGACGCGGCGCTGGAACGAGACGACGTCGAGACCGCCTTCTGGGCCCTGCGTCAGGGCCTGTTGATCGATCCCGACTCCGAGGACCTGCTCGACGCGCTGGCGCGCGTGCCGCGGCTAAGCCAGTTTGGCCGCGATGGAGCCGGCGCTGCGCAGCACCAGTCCGTCGGCCCCGGCCGCGCTGTAGCGATGAGCTGGGCGTTCGAGCGCTTCGGCCGTTAGGTCGGCCAGCAGCGTCGCGAAGGGCAGGGGCGGCTCGACGAAGAGGTGCTTGGACAAGGAGCCCGGGATGGTGTTGACCTCGTTGACGTAGAGCTCGGTGTCGCTCGCCAGGAAGTCGATGCGGGCGACCCCGCGAACCAGGGCGACCTCGGTGATGCGCCGGGCGGCCTCGCGCACCGCCTCGGCCTGGCCCGCCGCGAGGGTCGCGGGCAGCTCCCGGGGCGCCGACACCATGCCCTCTCCCCCGACGTACTTGTCGCGGTAGTCCAGGATCTCGGCGTCCGCACTGCGTCGGATCGGCTTCTCGATCGCCGAGAGCTCCACGCGCGGGTAGGTCCGCACCGCGATCTGCACGTCGGTCAGGTCGCTGCGGAAGGGCTCGACCACGCAGCCGCGCGCCAGGTGCACGTTGGTCACCAGACGCGCCTTGGCCGTGGCCAGGTCCTCGACCACGTCGATGCCGATCGAGGAGCCCCCGAAACGGGGTTTGAGGATGTAGGGACCCGCGAAGTCCACCGACGTGGTCTCGGCGCTGAGCAGCGCGCGAGGCAGCGCGGGCAGACCCGCCTGGGTCACCAGGGTGGAGAAGACCCACTTGTCCATGCCGATGGCGGCCCCCGCCACGCTCGGTCCGCTGTAGGCCAGACCCGCCAGGTCGAAGGCCGCCTGGATGGTGCCGTCCTCGCCGGGACCGCCGTGGGTCGCCATCACCACCGCACTGAGCTCGAGCCGCTTCTCCTTGGAGAGTCGGCCCCCGCTGAGGTAGAAGCCGCCCTCGGCCCCCAGGCGCAGGGAGAGCTCGCCCGCCCCCCGCGGCACGCCCTCGAGGAAGGCCTCGGCCTCCGTCGTGGCCGCCACCTGGTAGAAGTCACCCGTCTTGGTCCAGTAGATCCCCACCGCGTCGCCGCGACCCCGGTGGAGCTCGCGCAGCGCCAGCAGGCCCGTCAAGATTGAAATGTCGTGCTCGGGGCTCGGGCCACCGAACAACACGCCTACTGTCACCGACTACCTCCGAACGTCACGGCATCAAGGGTAGTGGTCGGGCAGGTCGTTGAGGTAGAGCACCGCGTCGCCGAGCACCAGGGACTCGCGCACCCAGGCCACCGCGTCGTCGCGGCGACGGAAATCGCGCAGCTCGGGACCGTAGCCCACCGCCAGCGCCCCGGCGTTGGAGCGACCCACCACGCCCAGCTCGAAACCTCGTCGGGCAATGTCGCGTCCCAGCTCCTCGTTGGAGGGCGCCTGCTCGACGCCGAGCTCGATCAGACCCGGCGTGATCACGACCCGCCGCCCCAGAACCTCCAGGGAGCCGAGCAGGTCGAGCGAGGCGCGAGCGCTCGCCGGATTGGCGTTGAAGGTGTCGTCGATGACCGTCACCCCCGAGGGGGCCAGGGCGATCGTCGCGCGATTGGCCACCGGCTGCAGGCCCGAGAGACGCTTGGCGAACTCGGCGGTCGTGACCCCCACCTCCAGCGCCGCGGCCAGGGCGCAGGCCACGTTGGTGGGCTGCAGGCCGGCCGTCGCCGCCACGCGCGCCACCTCCGCACCATCGACCCAGACGTGCCAGGTCGAATCGACGGGCGTCACGCGCACGTCGGCGCGCGCGTTGGCCGATCCCGCGGTGCGCACCCGTCGTTCTCCCAAGCGCGTCGGCCACAGGGCGAGTCGCGGGTCGTCGACGTTGACGATGACCACGCGGGCGCGCTCGGTGATCTCGAACTTGGCCTCCTCGATCACGTCGAGGCTACCCATGCGTTCCAGGTGCACCGGACCGATGGCGGTCACGACCGCGATGTCGGGCACGCACCACTCGCACAGGGCGCTGATCTCGCCGGGGCCGTAGGTACCCATCTCGGCCACGAAGACGCGGGTGCCGTCGGCCAGGTTCTCGTTGATGGCCCGGCTCAGTCCCGCCCGGTTGTTGAAGCTCTTGGGCGTGGCCACCACCCCACCGTCGCCGCGCAGGAGGTCGGCCAGGTGGTTCTTCGTGGAGGTCTTGCCGTAGGAACCGGTGATCGCCACCACGATCGGGTGCACCCGGGTCAGGCGCAGACGAGCGGTCTCGACGAAACGAGAGGCGAGGCGCGCCTCGTAGGGGTCGAGGAGCCTCGCGGCCAGGGCCAGCGTGAAGGGCACGACCCACACCACCAGGGCACCCGCGAGGAGCGTCGCGCCCAGCGTCGCCCCGATCCCCACGATCGCGAGCGCCACCGCCAGACCCACCGACGCCACGGTGCGCAGACGACGCGTCCACCGCAGCGGCGACGTCCGGCCGCGCGGGGTGAGCCCTCGAGGACAGGTGAGGCCGTAGACGACGGCGTCGACCACCACGACGGCGGGCATCCGGGCGAAGACCGCGATGATCACCGCCACGGGCAGGGTGCACCACAGCACGTAGGTGAGCGTGATCGGTCGGAATCGGCGTAGCGTGGCCACGCGCGTGTAGCGCAATGAGGGGAAGGTCCAGCGCCGCCAGAACCGCGCCATCGACGCCGCTTCGTAGTGCTCGCGCTGCAGGACGCGCGCCCAGCGCGCCATCTGGGCCGCGTAGGCGAGCGCCAGGCCCAGGGCCGCGAGGAGCGACCACGCGAGGCTCACGAGTGCTCCAGGGCATCGCGCACGGCGCGCACCACGGCGTCGGGTCGCTCGACCGGCAGCAGGTGCCCGGCCCCCGCCACCACCTCGAGGTCGACCCGTGGCGACCTCACCAGCAGCGCCCGCGCCGCTTCGGCCACCGCCACGGGGACCTCACGGTCCTCGCGTCCCCACAGCAGCGTCACCGGAGCCGTGACGCGGGCGAGTTCGCCCTCGTAGGTCTCGTTGACGCTCGTGACCAGGACCTCGCGCAACAGACCGGTGCAGTTGCGGTAGTCGCGCGAGCCGTACTTCTGTCGCGCCGCCTCCATGCGCGCCTCCGAGACCACGCCGCGCCGGTGCAACGCGCGCACCAGGCGATAGGCCGCCGGTGAGGACCGCGTCGGGGTCACGCGCAGCAACGGAACCCCGGTGAGGACCACGGCGCGCACCCCTTCGGGGTTCGTCGCG
>CAIORQ010000007.1 GCA_903860745.1 uncultured Actinomycetes bacterium
CGTCGTTGCCGGTGGACGCGCACTCGGCGCAGTGGCTCGCGTCGATGGACGCCTCCTCCACCGACCTGCACCCGGACTACGGACCGTCGGGTAGCCGCGGTGGCCGCGGGCGCGCGGGCGGCCAACCTCCTCGTCGAGACGCTGCTGGGGCCGGGGCGCGCCACCCCGGACAAGGTCTGCGTCGACGCCGCCGCCGCGGCGATGACCTACGGCGAGCTCGACGCCCTGTCGGCCCGGTTGGCGCACGTCCTGCGCGCCCACGGGGTGGACCTCGGCGACCGCGTGGTCGTGCAGCTGGAGAAGGCTCCCGCGCTGCTGGCGCTCAACATCGCCTGTGCGCGACTGGGGGCGCTCTACGTCCCGCTCAACACCGCCTACACCGAGCGCGAGGTCGTCGAGCTCGTGGCCGACGCCGGGGCGACCCTGGTGGCGCGCGAGACGCCCCTGGACGCGCCGGTCGCCCGCGTGGGCCTCGCCCAGCTGCTGCACGAGGCGGCCGACCAGCCCAGCTCCTTCGAGGACGTCGCGACCGGGGAGTCGAGCCCGGCGGCCCTGGTGTTCACGTCGGGTACGACGGGACGCCCCAAGGGCGCGCTCCTGACCCAGGGCAACCTCGTCTTCGGCTGCACCACCCTCAACGAGCTCTGGGCCATCACCGCCGACGACGTCGTGGTGCACGTGCTGCCCCTCTTCCACGTGCACGGTCTCTTCGTCGCCGCCTACTGCTCTTTGTCCAGCGGCGCGTCGATGCGCTGGCTGGAGCGCTTCGACGTCACCGAGGTGCTCGCGGCCCTGGCGACGTCGACGCTGCTGATGGGCGTGCCGACGCACTACACGAGGCTGCTCGCCGACCCCCGACTGACCCGCGAGAGCGTGGCGGCCATGCGCCTGTTCGTCTCGGGCTCGGCCCCGCTGCTCGCGTCCACGCACGCGAGCTTCCTGGCCCGCACGGGCCAGGCCATCCTCGAGCGCTACGGCATGACCGAGACCGGCATGATCGCCTCCAACCCGCTGCTCGGCGAGCGCCGTCCCTCCACGGTGGGCTTCGCCCTGCCCGGCGTCGAGGTCCGCGTGCCGGGGTCG
Organism: uncultured Actinomycetes bacterium; assembly: GCA_903860745.1. Lineage (GTDB taxonomy): Bacteria > Actinomycetota > Acidimicrobiia > Acidimicrobiales > RAAP-2 > RAAP-2. The sequence continues at coordinate 1,084 of CAIORQ010000007.1, forward strand.
CCGGCGGTGGTGCAGGTGCGCGGTCCCAACGTCTTCGCCGGCTACTGGGGCCGACCCGAACTGCGCGACAGCGAGTTCACGCCCGACGGCTTCTTCATCACCGGCGACCTGGGCGTCGTGGACGCCGACGGCTACCTGGAGATCGTCGGACGCTCCAAGGACGTGGTGATCTCCGGCGGGCTGAACGTCTACCCCCGCGAGGTCGAACTCGTCCTGGACGAAGTGGAGGGAGTCGTCGAGTCCGCGGTGGTGGGCGTGCCCGACGACGACCTCGGCGAGGTGGTGGCCGCGGCGTTGGTCGTCGAGGGGGACTTCGACGAGGTCGCGGTCCTCGCGCACGTGCGCGAGACGCTGGCGCCCTTCAAGGTCCCTCGTCGGTTCCTGGTCGTCAACGAGTTGCCGCGCAACGCCATGGGCAAGGTGCAAAAGGCCCTGGTGCGCGCGCGCGTGCTCGCCCAGGACGTGGGGTCGCCGGGCGCCGAGCCCTAGTCGACGACGGGGGCGGGCACGCGACGGGGCGACACCAGCACGTCCTGGGCGGCCAGTCGCAGGCTGGCGCGGGTGCCCAGGGCGAAGTCGCGGGCCAGGCTTGAGGCCACGTCGGTCTTGATGACGACGTCGGCGAAGCCGATCTCCAGACGGGTGGTGGCGCCGAGGAAGCTGTGGTGCTGGACCACGCCGGGACCCTCGGGGTCGAGGTGCACGCTCACGTCCTCGGGACGCAACAGCGCGTCCAGGGGACCGGCGTCCGCACTGGGCACGCGTCCGCGCACCGCCACCTCCTGACCGAAGAGGGTGACGTGGTCGCCGTGGCGCTCGACCGGGATGCGGCTCGAGACGCCGACGAACTCGGCGACGAAGGCCGTCGAGGGGTGGGCGTAGAGCTCGGCAGGGGAGGCCACCTGCTCCACGCGTCCGGCCGACATCACGCAGACGCGGTCGGCCATGGACAGGGCCTCCTCCTGGTCGTGGGTGACGAAGAGGGTGGTGATGGCCAGGCGCTGTTGCAGGGCGCGGATCTGGTCGCGCAGTTCGGCGCGGACCTTGGCGTCCAGGGCCGAGAGGGGCTCGTCCAGGAGCAGGACCCGTGGCTCGATGGCCAGGGCGCGCGCGAGCGCCACGCGCTGCTGCTGTCCACCCGAGAGCTGGTGGGGGTACTTGGCCGTGTGCTCGGCGAGGCCGACGAGTTCGAGCAGCTCGTCGGCGCGCTGGCGGCGCTGGCTGCCGCGCTGGCGGCGCAGCCGCAGGCCGAAGGCCACGTTGTCGCGCGCGGTCATGTTGGGGAAGAGGGAGTAGCTCTGGAAGACCATCCCCATGTCGCGCTTCTGGGCCGGGACCTGCGAGACGTCCACGCCGTCGACCAGGATCTGTCCCGCGTCGGGGCTGTCGAAGCCCGCCACCATGCGCAGGGCGGTGGTCTTGCCACAGCCCGAGGGACCGAGCAGGGCCACGAACTCCCCGGGCGCGACGTCCAGGGAGAAGCGGTCCAGGGCGCGGGTGGCGCCGTAGGTGCGCGTCAACGCGTCCAGGACCACCGGGGCGCCGGGCTGGTCGCTCGACGCGACGGTGGTCGGGGAGGCGAGCAGTTCGTCGGCGGTCATTGCAGTCGTCCTTTGTTGCGTCGGTGTGAGCGGTCCAGGGAGATGATGAGGGTGAGCACGAGCCACATCGCCAGGAGGAACATCATCGCGATGGCCGTGACCACGTGGGGGTTGTTCGAGGAGGTGTTGTAGATCCAGACCGGCACCGTGATCCAGTTGTCCAGCTGGGCCATGGTGAACTCGCCGAAGACCAGGGCCAGGGTGAGCACCGACGCCGAGAGCAGGGCGCTGCGCAGGTTGGGCACGAGGACGCGCCACATGGTGGTGATCCAGCCCGAGCCCAGGGAGCGGGCCGCCTCGACGAGGATCTTGAGGTCCAGGGCTCCGAGGCCCGAGTCGAGGGACCGGTAGACGAAGGGCATGGCCAGGACCACGTAGACCACGGCGAGCAGGTAGGGCGATGACGAGATCCAGATGTAGGGACGCGCCGCCTGCAGGACGCCCAGGATGAGCACGATGGGCGGGATGACGATGGGCAGGGTGGTGATGACCTCCATGACCCGGCGGAAGCGCGGCAGGCGCAGGTGCACGTAGATGACCGTCGGCACCATCAGGAGCATCTCGATCACCAGGGTCGTGACCGACAGCTTGAAAGAGAGCAGCACGGCGCCGGTGAAGCCGTCCTGTCCGGCGATCTGGGTCAGGGGCGAGAGGGAGAAGTGGCCCTGGAGGTTCTTGAGCGAGAAGTCCAGCGCGGCGTAGAGGGGCACGAGGAAGTACAGCGCTGCGATGAGCAAGATGACGCCGCGTCCCAGCCGCGGACGGCGCCGCCGACGCGTGGCGACGACCGGGGCGGGCGTCTCGTCCATCATCTCCTCGGAGAGGAAGTAGTCGCCGATCTCGGGCAGGGTCACGAGCGCAACCACCGCGAGGTGCGTCGCTGCAAGAGGGCGTAGGCCACGACCGACACCATGAGGATGACGATCATCCCCAGACCCAGCGCGTAGCCGACGTTCTCCTCGCCGGAGATGACGTTGCCCTGGAGGATCGAGCCGATCTGGATGGGGGTGAGCGCGATCGTTCCCCCGGTCAGGGCCTCGGCGGTGGCGTAGGCCGAGAAGCCGCTGCCGAAGAGGAGGAACATCGAGCCCAGCACGGGGGGGAGCAGGACGGGTACGCCCACGTAGCGCCAGTACTGCCAGCGCGAGGCGCCCAGGTTGGCGGCGGCCTCGCGCCACTGCTCGCGCAGCCCGTTGAGCGCCGGCGTGATCACCAGCACCATGAGGGGCACCTGGAAGTACATGTAGACGATCGCCACGCCGGTGAACTTGTAGAGAGTCCAACCGTGGTCGTAGGGGTTGAGGTGCAGGCTCGAGAGCCAGGCGGTCGCGACGCCGGCCGGACCGAGGGAGGCGACGAACATGAAGGCCAGGTTGACGCCGCCGAAGTTGGCGAGGACTCCCGAGGCCGACGCGATGACGCGCTTGAAGGATTCGTGGCGGGACTGGGCGATGGCGTAGGCGAGAACGGTGCCGAGCACCCCGGGGATCACCGCGGTGGCCACCGCGAGCTTGAGGCTGGTCTCGAAGCCCAGCAGGTACTGCCCGCCACTGGTGATGACCTTGAGGTTGTGCCAGGTGAAGTGGCCGGTGCGGGTCTGGAAGGCCAGCGTGGCGATGATGTAGGTGGGTATGCCCAGCACGACCGCCACGTAGGCCAGGAAGGGCAGTACCGGCGCCGCGCTGCGCAGGCGCCGCAACAGGGGCGAGGCGCCGGCCATGGCGCGTCCCTCGACACCGCGAAGGGAGGGCGCGGTGTCGAGGGACGGGGTGAACGCCATGGTGTGCTACTGACTCAGCCGGCGGCGCCGACTTCCGACGCCCAGTTCGCGGCGACGGTGGCCTTGGCGGCGGTGAGCTGATTCAGGGTCGGGTACTTCGTGACGCCCTTGGGGGCGGCGGGCAGCTGCTTGAGCCAGGTCTTGTTGACCGTGCCGGCCTTGGTCATGGCCGCCAACTCGATCGGACGGGCGTAGCCCTGCAGGAACAGGTTCTGTCCGGTGACCGAGTACAGGTACTCCTCCCACAGACGCGCGGCCGCGGGGTGCGGGGCGTCGGCGGTGATGGCCTGGGTGTAGTAGGCGGCGTAGCTCGCGTCGGTCGGGATGATCACCTTCCACGACGGCAGGTTGGCCTGGATGCCGTTCTGGAGGTAGTCCCACCAGATGAGGATGGGCGTGGTGCCGGCGACGGCCGTGGCGGCGGAGCCACCGGGCACGTAGTTGCCGATCTTGTTCAGGTTCGCGAAGAACTTGATTCCCGGCTCGATGTTGTTGAACGAACCACCGTGGGCCAGCGCCGCGGCGAAGACCGCGGAGAAGGCCGCCGAGGCCTGGGTCGGGTCACCGTTGATGCCGACCTCGTTCTTGTAGATCGGGTTGGTCAGGTCGGCGAAGGAGGTGGGGCAGACCTTGATCTTGGCGGTGTCGCAACCGATCGAGACGTACCCGCCGTAGTCGTCGAACCAGGCGCCGTTGTTGGCCTTGGTCCCCGCGGGGATGTCCTTCCAGGTCTGGACCTTGTAGGGGGCCAGCAGATTGGTGTTCTGCACCGCGTAGCTCGTTCCCACGTCCAAGACGTCCGGGGCGGAGGCGCGGCCCTTGTCGTTCTCCACCGCGGTGATCTCGTCCTGACTCGAACCGTTGGGGTTCTCGTCGTTGATCTTGATCCCGTACTTCTTGGTGAAGTCCTTCATGATCACGCCATAGTTGGCCCAGCCCTGCAAGGGAAGGGTGATCACGTTGAGGTGCCCTTCCTTCTTCGCGGCCGCGACCAGGGCGGCCATGCCCATGGTCCCCTTGACCGACGTCACCTTCGACCAATTGGTCATCGACGAGGCACCCGCCGAGGTCCCGGCCACAGACACGCCGACGGCCAGCGAACTCAACGTGCCGATGGCCACGGCCACCTTCAGTTTGTTCAACACTCGTAATCCTCCTGAGAATGAGCACCCGTGTGGTGGCTCGTGGCGAACAGTAGAGAAGTTGTCTTATCGCGAAGCGACGCGGACGCAGGCAATGTGTGACGGTTGGTCACCGAAGCGAGGAACTTTTGGGCAACTTAGAGTGACGGTCGTCTGACGATTTCGTCGGGCAACTGCACGATTGAGTTAAGAATCACGTCGGCGCCGTTCGCCAGCAGGCGTTCGGCGTCGTCGTTGCCGGTGAGCACCCCGACGCGCAGCCCGACCCCCGCGCGTTCGCCCGCGACCATGTCCGAGGCCGTGTCGCCCACCACGCACACGCGCGACATCGCGCTGACGCGGGTGCGCAGGGCGCAGACCAGGACCATGTCGGGGGCCGGGCGCCCGCGACCCGCGTCGGCGGGCGAGACCCGCACCGGGACCAGGTCGCCCCAGCCCAACTCCTCGATCAGGGACTCGCGTGTGGCGGGGGAGAAGCCCGTGGTCAAGGCGACCGTGACGCCGCTGTCGAGAAGCTGCTCGATCGCCCGGCGGGCGCCCGGGATCTCGCTCACCCCCATGTCGCGCGCCGCCTCCACGAAGTGGTCCTCGAAGAGGCGGTTCGCGTCCTCGGCGCGCTCGTCGAAGAGGGCCCGAAAGACGTCGATCTTCGACTGGCCCATGGTCTCGACGACGTAGGCCTCGGCGCTGCGCGCCGCCGCCTCGTCGAGGTTGAGCGACGAGATGGTGCGGTGGAAGGCCTCGAGCACCAGGCCGGCGTCGGTGACGGTGGTCCCCGCCATGTCGCAACACACGAGTTCGATCATTGGAAGCTCTCCTCTGCTATGGCCGGCGCCAAGGTCATCCCCCGTCCGCCGGCTCCGGTGATCAGGGTGACGTGGCGCGCCGCCTCGCGGCGCAGGTAGACGTCGTCACTGCGGGCGGGGTCCATCTGGTGGTACACGCCCGTCCAGCGCCGCTCGATGCGCGGCAGGGCCGGACCGATCAGTGACCTCGCGGCGGCCAGGATCATGTCCATCGGTCGGTCGGGCGCGTCGAAGATCCCGGGACGCTCACCCTCGTGGGTGTCGCCGATCGTGACCCCGCCGTGGCAGCGCTGTTGCATCAGGACCTGCAAGCCGTAGTGGGCGGCGGTGGTGTCCTGCTCGGGCAGGACCTCGAGGGCGTCGGCACGGAAGCGGGGGTAGTAGCGCAGGGTGTCGCCGTTGGCCACCGAGGTCGTCAGGCTGTCGGCGAGGGGCTCGGTCTCGGCCATCTGCAGGCGCACCGACCGCAGCGGCTCGCTCTCGAAGAGTTCGCGGGTGAAGCCGCTCAGCGACGCGCCCACGCAGACGTAGACCCGGTCGCCGGCGTGGACCTCACCGCGATGGTCGACGGCGGCCCCGTCTCGCAGGTTCGTCAGCTCGCGGCCGGGATGGTAGCCGTAGCGTCCCGAGGCGATCATCGCGTGACGCAGGGCGGCGAGGGCCAGACGCGATTCGACGGCCGCGTCGCGCTCGCAGTGCAGGCCCGCCAGGTAGCGCCCCTGGGCGGCCGGATTGCGGGCCAGCACCTCGTCGCGGTTCATGAGGCTGAAGCCCCGCGCCACGGCGTCGGGGCGCGAGAGCGCGCGCTGGGCCACCTCGAGCTCCTCGTCGCTGGCCAACAGGGTGAAGGAGCCGTTGGCGCGGAACTTGATGCCGGGGACGTCCTCGGCGATGGCCTGCCAGAGCTCGCGCGCCCGCAGGGCCAACTCCGTCTCGCGACCCTCCGCGCGACCACTGACCCAGATCAGGCCGAAGTTGCGCACCGAGGCCCCCACCGGGACCTGGTCGCGCTCCAGGTGCACCACCTCGGCCCCGCGTTCGAGCGCGATGTAGGCGTGCAGGGTGCCCATCACGCCGCCACCCACCACCACGATCCGCTGTCCGACGAGGCTGGCGTCGAGACCGAGGGGCATGGCCGTAGGGTACGCAGGGGAGATTGTCCCACGGTGACGCGAGGGTGTCGGAGCCGTAAATTTCTTCGACGCCACCCGGAGCTCGGCGATGGCGACGCCGCGACGTGCGAGGTGTTAGAAATGCTCGCGACGACGATTCGAAAGGGGCCCCCATGGCCGAACACATCGAAGAGGGCCTGCCGGACTTCTCGGACGCCGAGAGCGCCGGGGTCGCGCATCGCGTGCTGGGAACGACGCTGCCCGTACTGGAGGTGCAGCTCCAGCCCGGCCAGTCGGTGATCTCCCAGGGTGGCGAGATGTCGTGGATGTCGCCCACGGTGGCGATGAGCACCCAGACCAGCGGTGCGGGGGGTTCGGGTCTCGCGGGGGTCTTCAAGCGGGCGGTCGCCGGTGGGACGATCTTCATGTCCCAGTACACCGCTCAGGGAGGAGTGGGCGTCGTGGCCTTCGCGGCCAAGATGCCCGGACACATCCGTCCGATCAACGTGAACGCCAACCGCGAGTTCATGGTCTCACGCCACGGCTTCCTGGCGGCCACCGACGGCGTCACCCTCAATCTCGGCTTCCAGCAGAAGCTGGGCGTGGGGATCTTCTCGGGCAACGGCTTCATCCTGCAGCGCATCGCCGGCGAGGGGACCGCGTGGATCGAGCTCTCCGGGGAGCTGGTGACCTACGACCTGGCCGCGGGCGAGAGCATGATGGTGCACCCGGGCCACATCGGTCTCTTCGACGCCACCGTGCAGCTCGACATCCAGATGGTCAAGGGGATCAAGAACATGCTCTTCGGCGCCGACACCATCTTCCTGGCGAAGCTGACCGGTCCGGGCACCGTCTACCTCCAGACGATGACGATCCCGGGACTGGCCCACGCCATCGCGCCCTACCTGCCCTCCAACGAGGGCGGCGGGGGCGGCGCCGGCATCAACATCGGTGGCTTCAAGCTGGGCTGACCCCGACGGCGACGCGCTTCTTGGGAATGTTCTGAGAAGTCGACGACGTCGCCCCGGGCCACGGGGAGCCCGCAGGGGCGCTGGTAGACTGGCTCGACTGTGCCACCCAGTGGGGTGCGTCTCGTCGCGTGGCGGCGATCAAATCTCTAGGAGTTGAAATGAAGGTTCTGGTTTTGGGCGGCGACGGATTCTGTGGTTGGCCCACCGCGCTACACCTCTCGGACATCGGACACGACGTCACCGTCGTCGACAACCTGAGCCGTCGCGAGATCGACCTCGAGCTCGAGGTCGAGTCCCTGACCCCGATCCGCCCGATGGGCGAGCGCATCCGGGTGTGGAAGGAGCTCACGGGCAAGGACATCGCCTTCGTGAACCTCGACCTGGCCGAGGAGTTCGACCGCTTCGAGACCCTGTTGCGCGAGACCGAGCCCGACGCGATCGTCCACTTCGGTGAGCAGCGGGCCGCGCCGTACTCGATGCGTAACACCATCGCCAAGCGCTACACCGTCGACAACAACGTGCGCGGCACCCACAACGTGCTGGCCGCCATCGTGGCCTCGGGCCGCGACATCGCGCTGGTGCACCTGGGCACCATGGGTGTCTACGGCTACGGCTGGAGCGGCTCGGCGCCGATCCCCGAGGGCTACCTGACCGTGAAGGTCCCCACCCCCGACGGCGACATCGACCGCGAGATCCTGCACCCGGCCAACCCCGGCTCGGTGTACCACCTCACCAAGACCCTCGACCAGTTGCTCTTCGCCTTCTACGCCAAGAACGACCAGCTGCGCATCACCGACCTGCACCAGGGGATCGTCTGGGGCACCCAGACCCCCCAGACCGTGCTCGACGAGCGACTCATCAACCGCTTCGACTACGACGGCGACTACGGCACCGTGCTCAACCGCTTCTTGATGCAGGCCGCCATCGGACACCCCCTGACCGTGCACGGCACCGGCGGCCAGACCCGCGCCTTCATCCACATCCGCGACACGGTGCGCTGCATCGAGATCGCGTTGGAGAACCCGCCGGCGAACGGCGACCCGGTCAAGGTCTTCAACCAGGTCACCGAGACCTACCGCGTGCGCGAGCTCGCCGAGCTGATCTCCCAGCAGACCGGCGTCGAGGTGGCCTTCCTGCCCAACCCGCGCAACGAGGCCGCCGAGAACGACCTCAACGTGCGTCGCGACCAGTTCCTGCAGTTGGGTCTCAACCCGACGCTGCTCTCCGACGGGCTCCTCGAGGAGTCCCGCGACATCGCCGTGAAGTACCGCGACCGCGCCGACACCACCAAGATCATCGCCCGCTCGGTGTGGCGCAAGGGCATGGAGACCTCGCCGGACCTCGACGTTAAGTAGGCCGCCGGGTCCTCGTCGCGCCCGCGAGGGCGTGTGAGACTCGGGACATGTCCAACATCTACGAATACGTGCGACACCCCCGCGCGGCCGAGCTGCGCGAGGGGCGACCGGTCAAGACCAGGGACCTGCGCAGGGTCAACCACAAGAACCCCTTCGTGCGCTTCAACGCGCGCTTCGGGCTTCGCATCACCCTGGTCGTGGGCACCATGTGGTGCGCCTACGCCTTCACCATCCTGGCGCTCTTCGCCCTGCCGTCGGCCATCAAGCAGGGCACCTACTTCGTGGTGGTGTGGCTCTCGAGCAGCTTCTTGCAGTTGGTGCTGCTGCCCATCATCATCGTGGGCCAGAACATCCAGGCCGCCGCCGCGGACAAGCGCTCCGAGGACACCTACAAGGACGCCGAAGCGGTCTTGAAGGAGGCCGAGGAGATCCAAAAGCACCTCCTGGCCCAGGACGAGGCCATCTCGGTGATCGTGGCGCGCCTCGAGAAGCTCGTCGGTCCCGCCGCAACGTGATGGCGGGCGTTGAGCCCTCGCGCGGGAGCACCGTGAGGTTCACCTGGACCACGGGGCCGGTCGGCGCGTGGGTCGTCCTCGTCGGCGCGTAGGCGCTCCCGGTGTCGAAGTTGGTGGCCGCGAAGACCGCGTCCGGCTCCTTACGCACCCGGCCCAGAATCGGACGTAGTTTGTGGGAGTGCTCTCGATCCTCACCTGGGCCTTCGCGGCCCCCGCGAGCGCGCACCGCGGAGCAGTTCTCCCGGCCGCGCGCGTGGTCGTCCTCGCCGTACCCCTGCTCGCCCTGAGCTTCTACGTCTTCGTCGTACGCCGGAGGCCGAGGTGAGTTCCGGCTCCTTCCCCTACATCCCCGTCGACGCGAGGGGTTGGCGACTCGCCATGGGTCTGCGGCCCCTCGAGATCGAACGCTGGCTCGAGGTCGACGCGCACCGCGACGAGGAGCTCGCGCTCAAGGCCGATCTCCTCGCGACCCGGCCCGAGGTGGTCGTGGCCACGCGCCCCGAGGGTGACGCGGCCAGCGCCGAACTCTACGACGAGGTCCTCGACTGGTTCGCGCGCTACGCCCCGGACCTGGCTCCCGGCACCAAGGAGACGTCGGAGCACCCGGTGGTCGCGGCGGCGCGACTGGTCCAAGAGGACCTGTGCGTGCTCGTGCGCAGCGACGCCTGGCGCCTGCAGGCGGCCTGCGTCTGCTTCCCCTCGCGATGGACGCTGGCCACCAAGATCGGGCGGACCATGGACCAGATCCACGAGCCCATCCCCGGTTACGCCGAGAGCCTTTCGGGCCCGACCACCGGGGTCTTCGACCGTCTCAAGCCCGAGCGGCCCTTCTGGCGCCTCAACTGGACGGTCATCGACGACCCGTCGCTGCACCAGCCCCACGCGCCGCGCCAGTTGTCCCCCGACGACATCGACCAGTGGTTCTTCCGGGTGGAGCGTCAGACCATCCGACGTCTGGCGCTCAGCGACGCCATCGTCTTCACCATCCACAACTACGTCGCGGCGGTGAACGACCTGCGCGACACGCCGGAGTTCCTCGAACACCTCTTGTTGGGCATCGAGGGCGCACCGACGGACATGCAGGAGTACAAGGGTTGGGTGGGCGTGGCCCACAGTCTGCGCGAGGCGCTCTCCTAGACCTCGCGGCTGACCAGGCGCAGGGTGTTGCGGTCGGTGTGCATGATCACCGTCGGGTTGCGCTGGTACTCGACCACGGTGGTCTGCTCGTAGTGCAGGCGGTCCTCGCCGATCGTGAGCGACACGTCGTAGCGGGTGGTCTGGGCCAGCGCGTTGAGGTAGGTCGTCGAGAGGATGCCGTAGGTGCTCGACCCGGCGGCGGACTCGAGCTTGAAGGACGTGGCGTCGGGCGCCACGGTCGCGCCGGCGATCAGCGCGGTGGCGTGGGGCACGATGAAGCAGCGCACCACCTGCTGGTTGGCGCCGTCCCACATCCAGTACCCCACCTCGGTGTGGAAGGGGGTCTCGTCGTCCTCTCGCCAGGTCGCGGTGCGGTAGTCCAGGCCGTAGAGCGGGTGGGGACCGACGCTGACGGGGCCGAAGGGGGCGAAGGTCGTGCGCTCGCGGAACCGCGTCTCGCCGATCTTGCCCTGGTCGGAGTGGAAGGACACGTCGATGCCTTCGTAACCCGATTCCCAGGTTCCGATCAGACCCGCCAGTGGTCCCCAGGCTGCGTTGGACATGTTGATAGGGCCGTCTCCTCGTTGCGGGGACAGTTTAGGACGCGAGGTCGCGTCGGTCGGACCCGGCGATCATCGCGTCGATCAACAAGGAGCAGCGCAAGTACTGGTAGGCGGCGACCGACGCCAGGAAGACACCGAACCAGGGGTTCGTGCGCGACGCCAGGACGTAGCCCGCGGTGACGAGGGCGTCGACCAGCAGTCGAAAGGTGTTGTTCACCACGCCCAGTCGCGTCGACATGACGAGGGACGCCGCGAAGGTGTTCACCACCGGGACGACGGCGTCCAGGCTCCAGCGCCCGCGCAGGCCGCGCACGGCGGCGGCGAAGGAGACGTAACCGATCACGCTCAGCCCGACGGCCACGCCGAGCAGCGGACTGGCCAGTCGCAGGGAGATCGCGCGAGCGTGACCGGGCCAGTGGTCGACCAGGCCGACCACGAGGGCGAAACCGACGTAGTAGGCGACGATGCCGAAGTGCTTCAGACGGCGCAGGGCGGACAGGGTCTCGAGCTCGGCGACGCCGAGTTGCGTCGCCGCGCTGGGCGCACTGGCACTGGCACCGGTGGCGAGGGGCGCGTAGGCGCGGGTCACGTTGGACCACGCGGTGCCGTTCCAGACGCGCCACTGGCGCGCACCTGAGGGGTCCGGGTACCAACCCGCGGGGATCGATCCGCTCGTGTCGCTCACCCCGGTAGTCTCCCATAGCGACGGGAGGGCCATGGGCGAGCGAGACGAGCGGGGGCGAGACGTGAATCCTTCGGACCTCTCGGCGCAGACGCGCGCCTGCCTCGACGAGGCGCTCGACCAACTTCGCGAGGCGGCACCGCGCTGGGCGCGCACGGGCGCGCGTGAACGTGCCGCGCTCGTCGAACGGGCCCTTCGCGACACCCGGGCGGTCGCCACGTCGTGGAACGACGCGGCGTGCCGCGCCAAGGGTCTCGACCCCCGGGGGGCCGAGGGCGGCGAGGAGCTGTTGGCCGGGGTGGGCATGTTCGTGCGCCTGCTGAGCGAGTACCACCGCTCCCTGCTCGACATCGCGCGCACCGGTCGCCCGGAGCTGTACGGCCCGGTTCGCCACCGAGCCGGCGGGCGGCTGTCGGTGCGGGTGCTGCCCGCGTCCCTGCTGGACCGGGTCCTCTACACCGGCGACGTGGCCGAGGTCTGGATGGAGCCGGGCGTCGACGAGGAGACGCTGCGCGCGACGCACGCCGCGGCCTACGCGAGACCCGAGGAGCACGCGGGGGTGGCCCTGGTTCTCGGGGCGGGCAACGTGGCGGCGCTCGCCCCCAAGGACGTGCTGCACCAGCTCGTGGTGGAGGGCCGGGTCGTGATCATGAAGGCCAATCCCGTCAACGACTACCTGGTCGAGTACTGGCAGCGGGCTCTGGCGGGGTTCATCGAGGCGGGCTTCGTACGCCTGGTCAAGGGGGCGAGGGCGACGGGGGAGTACCTCGTGAACCACCCGGGGGTCGACCACGTTCACCTCACCGGCTCCGAGGCGACCTTCAACGCCGTGGTCTTCGGCGGGGGAGCCGCGGGCGAGGAGCGGCGTCGACGCGGCGAGTCACGACTGAGCGCCTCGTTGAGCGCCGAGCTGGGCAACGTGTCGCCGGTGGTGATCGTGCCGGGAACCTGGTCGCCACGCCAGATCGAGTACCAGGCGGCCCACGTGGCGACGATGCTGGTGAACAACGCGGGCTTCAACTGCCTCACCCCGCGGGTGCTCGTCACGCAGCGTCAGTGGCCCCAGCGCGGGGCGTTCCTCGAGGCCCTCGAGCGGGTCCTGGCGTCGATCCCCCCGCGTCAGGCGTACTACCCGGGGGCCTTCGAGCGCCGCGCCGTGTTCCTCGAGGCGCACCCCGACGCGCACCAGATCGGCGACGGCGGCGCGGGGACCATGCCCTGGACGATCATCCGTGACGTCGACGCCGACGCCGACGACGTGTGCTTTCGCGAGGAGGCCTTCTGCGCCCTGACCAGTGAGACCGCCCTGGACGCGGAGTCCGCCCCCCAGTTCCTGGCTCGCGCCGTCGACTTCTGCAACGAACGCCTGCACGGGACCCTTTCGATGACGATCCTGGTCGACCCGCGCACGCGACGTCGACCTGAGGTGTCCGCGGCGCTGGAGCGAGCGGTGGCGGACCTGCGCTACGGGACGATCGGGGTCAACGTCTGGCACGCCATGGGGATCATGGTCGGTTCCACCCCCTGGGGCGCCTACCCCGGCCACGACCCTTCCGACGTCCAGTCCGGGATCGGTTCGGTCGGCAACGCCCTGATGTTCGCCCGGCCCCAGAAGGCGGTCGTCCGCGGTCCCTTCGTCGCGTGGCCCACCCCCGCGTGGTTCGCCACCCATCGTCACGCCGGCTCGTCGTTGCGCCGTTTCGTCGAGCTGCAGTTCACGGGATCGTGGTGGGGGGTGCCGGGGCTCCTGTGGTCGGCCCTGCGTCCCTAGGGGCGCATCGACACAACCGTCGACACCCCGATGGCCACGCAGACGCTGGGCGCGCAGGCGACGGCGTCCAGCGGGGTGGGCACGTAGGTCAGCTTCACCGGGACGAGCGACTTCTTCCAGAGCGCCATGGCGGCTGACTGGTCGGCCCGGTACCCGACCACCCCACAGGTCCCGGCGCTGCACGAGAGGTCCGAGCCGCTGAAGCCCAGGGGCGATTGTCGCCACGAGGTCACCCCCTGGGTGGCGACGGCCGACCCCGCGGCGTCGACGACCAGGGCGGTGCAGGTGACCACGCAGCTCAACGCGCGTATCGAGTTCCAGGTGGCCGGTGTGGGGACCACTCGCCAGCTCGCGCCCGCGTCGAAGGTCTCGCGCAGGGTAGCTCCGGCGTGTTCGCTGGCGGCGACGAGGCAGTGCTGCGCAGTGGGGCAGTCGAGGGCGACGCTGGCTCCCGCGGCCCAGGGGAGCACGCGGGTCGCGCTCCACGTGCCGGCGCCGTCGCGGGTGAAGGAGAGTCGCATCACGTTCGCGGCGGTCTGGTCGAGGGCCGCGCAGTCCGTGTCGCTGGAGCAACTCAGGGCCCGTACGTCGACCCCGCCGGCCGGTCCCGTCAGGGCGGTCACCGCCCCGGTGTCGGCGTCGACGGACCACAGGAGTTCGCCGGTGGCCTGGGTCCCGCCGAAGAGGCAGGTGGACGCGGCGCAGGAGCCCGACGAGAAGGAACCGACAGCGGCGGCGGGGACGTTGAGGGCGGACCACGTGCCGCGACGGTTGCGCACCTGGCCGACGGTCGAGGGGAGACTGACGCCGCCGGATGCGCCGACACTCACGCAGACCCCGGTGGTGGTGCAGCCGATCGTGGTGAGCGGCGCGGCCAGGCTGAGCGAGGGTTGGCCGATCGCCGTTCGACCGGTGGGGCTGCCACAGGCCGAGAGGACGAGTGACGCGACGACGACGCTGAGGGCGAGGGCGGCCGGGCGGGTCGCGGTGCTGTGTCGGCTCATGGGTGGATCTTTCGGGCGAAACGTCGGTTGGGCCATGCTAGTGAGCCTCGTGGCCACCGGGGGGCCCACCGTCTACCCTGTGCACATGAGCTGGATCGACGTCGCCGTCGCCTCGCTGGTGGTCATCGCCACCCTGCGGGGCTGGAGCCAGGGGCTGTTGCGTCAACTCGGTTCCTTCCTGGGCCGGGTCCTGGGGCTGGTCGGCGGCTGCTACCTCGCGGTGGAGGTGGCTCCCCATATCCGGGACACCGTGTGGCGTCCGCTGGACGTGATCTTGATCATCGGGGTGTCGACCGTGGCCGGGGGGCTTCTCCTGCGCTATTTCGGCGGTGTCTTCTCCGCCCGTCTCCGCGAGAGCCGGCTGGGGCTGGCCGACTCCGGCCTGGGCGCCGCGGTGGGCGCCGTGGGCATGCTGGTGACCTGTTGGTTCGTGGCCGTGCTCTTGTCGGTGGTGCCCTGGAGCTCGGTGGGTCGGTCCATCAACAAGTCGGTCATCCTGCGCTACGTCCAGCAGGTTCTGCCCTCGCCGCCCGCCGTCGAGGGGCGCCTCCAGGCGGTGCTCAGCGAGGTCAACGTGCCGAGCCTCTTCTCCAACGTGGTCGCGCCACTCCTGTCGGGCAAGCCGCCCCGGCTCCTCGCGACCGTCCACCACGTCTCGTCGCCCAGCGCCGTGGAGCCGGTCTTCGCCTGGGGCGGTTGTGACGGGGACACCTCGGGTACGGGCTTCGCGGTGGCCCCTGACGAGGTCGTGACGACGGCGCACCTGTTGGCGGGACAGAGTTCGGTGGTCGTGGCGGGACGCAGCGCCACGGTCGTCGGCTACGACCCGAGCAGCGACCTCGCGGTCCTGCGGGTCGTCGGACTCAACGTCTCGCCCCTGGGCGTCTCCTCGAGTCCGGCGACGCGTTCCTCGGCGCAGGTCGTCGGATACCCCACGCCCAACGACCGCGCGAGGTCCGACGCCTACGTCTTGGGTCAGGTGCGCGCGCCCGGGCGCGACATCTACAGCGGTCCGGTCTTCCTTCGCACGATGGACGTCGTCGCGGCGCCGTTGGACCCCGCCGAGTCCGGTGCGCCGGTCCTCGTCGACGGCCAGGTGGCGGCGGTGATCGTCGAGCGCGCCGTCGCCGACACCGACCTCGACTACGCCGTCCCCGCCTCGCAGCTGCGCCAGGACCTGGCCGGCGTCACGAGTCGCGCGGTGTCGACGCAGCGCTGTCTCAGCTGACCGAGCGGACCGCCTCGCCCAGGACGCCCAGACCGTCGGCGAGTTGCTCGTCGGTGATGACCAGCGGAGGCAGCAGGCGGATGACGTTGCCGTAGGTGCCGCAGGCCAGGGCGATGACGCCGCGGTCGTTGCAGTACTTGACGATGGCCTTGGCCGCGGCGGCGTTGGGCTCGGTGGTGCCGGGTACCACCAGTTCGAAGGCGATCATGGCGCCTCGTCCGCGCACGTCTCCGATGATGGTGACGTCACGGGCCAGGGCGTTCAGGTTGTCCAGGACCAGGGTCCCGATCTCGCGGGCGCGCGCCACGAGGTTGCGATCGCGCATGAAGCGGATCGCGGCGAGGGCCGCGACGGCCGCGACGGGGTTGCCCCCGTAGGTGCCGCCCAGGCCGCCCTCGTGGACGGTGTTCATGATCTCGGCGCGACCGGTCACCCCGGCCAAGGGCATGCCGCCCGCCAGACCCTTGGCGGTGGTGACGATGTCGGGCACGACGCCCTCGTGGTCGACCGCGAACCACTCGCCGGTGCGCCCGAAGCCGCTCTGGATCTCGTCGGCGATGAAGACGACGCCGTTGTCGGTGGTCCACTTGGACAGGGCCGGCAAAAAGCCCTCGGCGGGCACGATGAAGCCACCCTCGCCCTGGACGGGTTCGATGAGCAGCGCGGCGACGTTCTTGGCGCCGACCTGCCCCTCGATCTGGGCGATGGCGCGCGCGGCCGCTTCGGCGCCGCTCAGTCCGTCACGGAAGGGGTAGCTCATCGGCACACGGTAGACCTCGGGCGCGAAGGGGCCGAAGCCGTCCTTGTAGGGCATGTTCTTGGCGGTTAACGCCATGGTGAGGTTGGTGCGGCCGTGGTAGGCGTGGTCGAAGACGATGACGGCCTGGCGACCGGTGGCGTGGCGGGCGATCTTGACCGCGTTCTCCACCGCCTCCGCGCCCGAGTTGAAGAGGGCGGAGGTCTTGGCGTGGGTGCCCGGGGTGAGGGCGGCGAGCTCCTCGCAGACCTTGATGTAGCTCTCGTAGGGGGTGACCATGAAGCAGGTGTGGGTGAAGGCGGCGACCTGGGCGGAGACGGCCTCGATGAGCTCGGGGACGGCGTGGCCGATTGTGGTCACCGCGATGCCCGAGCCGAGGTCCAAGATGTGGTTGCCGTCGACGTCGACGAGGATGGCCCCCTCGGCGCGGTCGATGTAGACGGTGAAGCCGTTGGTGACCCCCGCGCTGACGATGTTCTTGCGACGCGCCTGCAGGACCTGGGACTTGGGACCGGGCAACTCGGTGACGACCAGGCGCTCGGTGCCGACTGAGGACTGAAGTGACGAAACCATGGTGGACTCCTCGACGAGGTCCGGCACTGGCCGGACCCCTCCAGAGTAGTTCCGACGCCCCCGAGCCGTCCGAAACGACGAAACGGGTGACTCGCGTCACCCGTTTCGCCGACTGGCGGAGGAGGTGGGATTTGAACCCACGGTGCCCGTAGACACAGCAGTTTTCGAGACTGCCCGATTCGGCCGCTCTCGCACCCCTCCGTCGTCGAGTCTACAACCTGTCCCGATCGCCCCACTTTCGAGGGTTTGAGCGTCGCTACTACCGGGGGTAGGATGACCCCATGAGGCGAGAGACCATGGCGGTGATGGCGGCCACCGGTCTCGTCGTCGTCTGCGTCGGCGTGGGCATCGGCGTCACCGCGAGCCGTCCTTCAGCGCCCCCGGCCGCCGCGACGGGCCCCTCGAGGTTGCTGTTCTCGGGCGTCACGGTCACCGCCGCGGCCCCGGGCCGCGAGTCCGCCGTGGCGATGACGATCAACAATCGAACGGGTGGACCGGTTTCGCTGGTCACGGTCTCTTCGCCGGTCTCGGGCATGAACATGCTGTACTACGACGCCAACATGTGCCAGGGGAACACCACGATGACCTGGTTGCCCAACATCTTGATCTCGGCTAGGCAGACGCAGCTCCTCGGTTACAAGAACCAGGGCGTGATGCTGAGCCTGCTCCACCAGCGACTCGTGGTGGGGACGAAGGTGCCGCTGCGCATCACCTACAGTGACTTCTCCAACTCGCGCACCGTCACCGTCGACGCCCGCGTGGTCGCGCCGCCCAAGGGGTTGCACTTCTTGATGTCCGCCATGAGGATGTAGGTCCCCGGTGCCGTCAGGCATGGCCGATCCGGGCTCGGCGTGGCCCGAATGGACGCAGTGGCACGTGACGTGGCTGGCGCTCGTCGTGGCCCTGGCGGGCGCGGCGGTACTCGCGCTGGTGGCGCGTCGTCGGGATCGTCGCCAGCTCGCGGCGTGGTCGGGCACCCTGGTCCTGGTCCTGGTGTTGTTGGCCTCCGACGTCCAACGCACCGCCATGGTCAGCTATCGCAGCCACATGATCGAGCACCTCGTCGTCCTCCTGGTCGTGGCGCCGCTGATCGCCGCGGGCTCGCGCGCGAGACTGAGCCGCAGTGCGGGGACCCTGGGCCTCGTCGCCTTCACCGTGCTCGTGCCTCTCTACCACCTCACCCGCCTGGGGACCTGGGTCATGGAGCACTCGGGCGGCCACGACGTCGAACTGCTGTCCTTCGTCGTCGTGGGCACGTGGTTCTGGTTGCCCATCTACGGTGCGAACCGGAGCCTGACCGACCTCCAGCGCCTGGTCGTCACCTTCGTCGCCTTGCCCGTAATCGCGACGACCGGACTGGTGCTGTGGTCCTCGGACAGTGCCTCGCTGGGTGCGGTGGGGATGGACATGGCCTCGATGACGATCGGCGACCTGCGCAGCGGCGGCGTCGTCATGATCGAGTGGGGGAGCGTGATGATGCTCGCGCACCTGATCGGCCTGGCCCTGGCGACGTGGCGCCGCCGCCGGGGCTCCATCGAGCCCGTGGGGCTGCGTTACGCGAGGCTCTGATCAGCCGTTGAGGGTGAGGGCCAGGGCGAGACCGATCGCGCCACTGGCCACCGTCGCTGCGAGCAGGCCGTCGAGTCGGCCGAGTGGCCGGTGCCCGAGTCGTCGAATACGTCGCTCGACCAACAGGTCGGAGGCGGCGAAGGCGCCAGATGGCGGGACCTGGAAGAACGACGCCTTCCCCAGGGCCGCGCGTACGTCACCGGGCGACGTCCGCGACGACGCGTAGTCGTCGGCCATCATCTCGAGGTAGCCGCGCAGGGCGACCGGGGCCCGTCGCGCGAGTGGCAGGAAGCGGACGAAGGTGCCCAGGGTCTCCAGCGGGATCAAGAAGTGCCCGTGGAGACCTCGTCGGTGTCCGCGTTCGTGGGCGAGGACCGCGGAGAGCTCGTCCTCGTCGAGCAGCTCCATGGTGCCGGTGCTCACGACGATGCGACCGCCGTCGCCCGGGAGGAAGTAGGCGAGAGGCTGGGCGTGATCAAGCACGTGGATCTGGCAATCGGGCGACGCAGGGACGGACAACAGGTCCAACATCGTCGCGTGTTCGCGTCGTCGTCGCCAGGTCTGGCGGGCCACCAGGGTCAGGGTGGACAGTGAGAGCACCACGATGTCCAGGCTCAGGGAGAGGCCGACGACCTCGCGTAGGCCGAGTCCTCGTAAGGGGTGCCCGTCGCGCAGGTGGCTGAGGAAGGCCGCCAGGGCCGTCAACAGCGGGGTCGAGCCGTTGGCCAGGGCCAGGCGCAAGAAGAATGCCGTCATGGCCATCCATCCCCCGACGCCGAGCGACGCCCACAGCGCCAGGCCCGCGTGGGGCGTTCGGTCGAAGAGGCGCGAGGCGTACAGGACCTCGGGCAGGACCGCCAGGCAGGCCACGGCGATGAGGAGCGACAGCGTGGTCACGTCAGCTCGGCGAACGTCGCGAGAAGAGCCTGCGGAAGAAGGTCACGTCGCCCTGGGTGAGGCCTTCGGCGAACCGGGTCAGCACCGCGTCCCGGTCCGGCGCGATGGACAGGGCGTCCATGATCAAGGAGGTGATGTAGTCCTCGCGGGGTGCCCGGGCCCGGTAGACGTTGAGACGGCCGCGCTTGGACTCGACCAGGAATCCCTTGGCCGCAAGACGGGTCATCACGGTCATGATGGTGGTGTAGGCGTGATCGGGGAAGCGGTCGGCGACCTCGCGGACCGTGAGGTCGCGGTCCAGGGTGGACCAGTGGATGTCCATGACCTGGCGTTCGAGCTCGCCGAGCGACATGCTTCCCCGTTCCTTGACCATGCGTGAGCTGCTTACGCACATCGTATTACTACTTTATGTAGGATGTCAGAACTACAAGCGGTAGGAGAGTGGCCAATGAGACGACACAACACGATGATGGTGGTGCTGGGCGCGGGGACCCTGCTGGGCGCACTGTCCATTCCGGCCAGCGCCCTGGCGAGCCCCCCCATCAAGCAGCCACCGGCTTCGGTCGGTGTGGCCACCAGTCAGGCGATGACCAAGGCGGTCAAGGACGCGCGCTTCGTCAATCAGAATGGTCAGCCCGAGACCCTGGGCGGCCTCGTCGGCAAGACGGTCTTCGTGGTGCCGTTCCTGACCTTGTGCGGGGACACCTGCCCCTTCACCACCGGCAACCTCGTGCAATTGCAGTCCATCATCTCCAACGACAAGGTCAAGAACGTAGAGGTGGTGGCGATCGACGTGGATCCGTATCGCGACACCCTCACGCGCATCAAGGTGTATTCGAAACTGATCGGGGCCAACTTCCAGCTCTGGACCGAGACCGGGGCGACGACGGTGCCCAAGGCGCCGAAGTCAGGCGCGTCGATGAACTCGATGTCGGGTTCGGTCGGCACCGGTGACCTCAACGCCAATCTCACCACGATCGAGAAGTTCCTCGGCTGGACGGTGCAGGTGGTCGACCAGGACACGCCGCCCAGTACGGACTGGATGGCGCCTCACGAGAAGCTCACCTACGACATCAACCACTCGGACGGCTTCTGGGTGATCAACGCCGACCAGCAGATCCGCTTCCTGTCGGGGACGAAGCCGGCCTTCACGGGAAAGCTGTCCAAGGTCCTGGCCACCTTCATGGGCTACAAGTCCAACATCTACAAGGTCGCCGTCTACAAGCGGGGTTGGACCCCTGCGGAGGCGGTGCAGGCGATCGAGTGGGTCGAGCAGTCCAAGATCTGAGTCGTGGCGCGCGCGGCGCCGACCTCACGAGAACCAGGTCCTAGAGTTCTCAGTTGATGGCGACTGACGAGGACTACATGGGGATGGCACTCGCCGCCGCGCACGCCGCCGCCGCGCACGACGACGTGCCCGTCGGTTGCGTGTTGGTACGCGAGGGCGAGGTGATCGCGGTGGGGGAGAACCGCCGCGAGGTCGACGCCGACCCGACCGCCCACGCGGAGGTGGTGGCCCTGCGGGCCGCCGCGCGCGTCATCGGGCGATGGCGGATGGACGGCGTCACGGCCTACGTGACCCTGGAGCCCTGCGTGATGTGCGCCGGAGCCCTGTTGAACGCGCGGGTGTCGCGGGTGGTCATCGGGGCGATGGATGACAAAGCGGGCGGCGTCGGTTCGCGCTACAACCTCTTGAGCGACCCTCGTCTCCTGCACGAGGCGTCGCTGAGCTACGACCTGCTGGCGGGCGAGTCGGCGACCCTGCTGCGCGACTTCTTCGCCAGTCGTCGCGACTGACCGTGTCCGCCCCCACGTCGGGGGTCTCGCGTCGCCACCTGCACGACCGCGTGCTCGGCGTGGCGTTGTCGGGAAGATTCATGTCCGCGCACGAGGGCGCGAAGTGGGCCACACCGTGACCTATCCCGCCGGTTTCGCTCTGGGCACCACGGCTACGGCGGGAGCCACCTCGGCGAAGGGGCGACTCGAAAGTTGACTAGTTCTATCGGATTTAATTAGTATCGCTGGGTACGCGGCACCGGCCGCGAGGTTCGAGACCGAAACGAAAGAGGATGCGCCATGAGTGAGTGGGGATTCGAGACCCGTCAACTACACGCGGGGACCGCGCCGGACACGGCGACCGGCGCGCGCGCGGTGCCGATCTACCAGACCGCGAGCTACGTCTTCCGCGACACCGAGCACGCGGCCAACCTCTTCGGGCTCGCCGAACTCGGCAACATCTACACGCGCATCATGAACCCGACCCAGGACGCCTTCGAGCAGCGCATCGCCTCCCTCGAGGGCGGCGTGGCCGCCCTGGCGGTGGCCTCGGGCCAGGCCGCCGAGACCCTGGCGCTGATGAACCTGGCCGAGAACGGCGGCCACATTGTGGCGTCCTCCTCGCTCTACGGCGGGACCTACAACCTGCTGCACTACACCCTGCCCAAGCTCGGCATCGAGACCACCTTCGTCGAGGACCCCGACGACCTCGACGAGTGGGCGCGCGCGGTGCGACCCAACACCAAGGCCTTCTACGCCGAGACCCTGGGCAACCCCAAGGGGGACGTCCTCGACTTCGCGGGTGTCTCGAAGGTGGCCCACGACCACATGATCCCCCTGGTCGTCGACAACACGCTGGCCACTCCCTACCTGGTGCGCCCCCTCGAGCACGGCGCCGACATCGTCGTGCACTCGGCCACCAAGTTCCTCGGCGGTCACGGCACCTCGATCGCCGGGGTCATCGTCGACGGCGGTACCTTCGACTACGAGGGATCGGGTCGCTTCCCCTCCTTCACCGAGCCCGACCCCAGCTACCACGGCCTGGTCTTCGGGCAGCTGCCCGACTTCTTGTTCCCCGCCCGCTTCGTGCTCAAGGTGCGTCTGCAGTACCTGCGCGACATCGGCCCCGCGGTGGCGCCCTTCAACTCCTTCCTCATCCTCCAGGGCATCGAGACGCTGAGCCTGCGCATGGAGCGCCACGTGGCCAACGCCACCGCCGTGGCGAAGTGGCTCGAGGCCCGCAGCGACGTCGAGTGGGTCAAGTACGCGGGTCTGGAGTCGAGCCCCTGGCACGCGCGCCAGCTGCAGTACCTGCCCAAGGGTGGCGGGGCCATCGTCGCCTTCGGCATCAAGGGCGGCATCGAGGCCGGTCGGCGCTTCATCGAGGGGCTGAGCCTGTTCAGCCACCTGGCTAACGTGGGCGACGTGCGCTCCCTCGCCATCCACCCCGCGTCGACGACGCACTCCCAGTTGACCGAGGCCGAGCAGGTGTCGACGGGGGTCACCCCCGACCTCGTTCGTCTCTCGGTGGGCATCGAATCGATCGACGACATCCTGGCGGACCTCGAGGCGGGATTCGCGGCGGCCACCTCCGCGTGAGTCCCTCCGCGTCGGGGTTCTGGCGCCCGGGCGACGAGCCCGGACGACGCATCGTCGTCACACTGGACCGCGACGGGGAGGGTTTCGCCCTCGAGGGCGGCGGCCACCTGGCGACGGTGGACGTGGCCTACGAGACCTGGGGCGAACTCAACCAGGGCCGTTCCAACGCCGTCCTGGTGCTCCACGCGCTCACCGGCGACTCGCACGCCGCCGGACCGGCGCAACCGGGGCATCCGACGACGGGATGGTGGGACGAGATCATCGGACCCGGGCGCGCCATCGACACCGATCGCTTCTTCGTGGTGTGCCCCAACGTGTTGGGGGGATGCCAGGGGACGACCGGCCCCTCGTCCCTGGCGGGCGACGGTCGCCCCTACGGGTCGCGTTTCCCGGTCATCACCATCCGCGACCAGGTCGCCGTCGAGGTGGCGCTGTCCGAGCACCTCGGCATCGAGACCTGGTCGGGCGTCGTGGGCGGATCGATGGGTGGGATGCGCGCCCTCGAATGGGTGGTGGGCCATCCCGAGAGGGTGGATCGGGTCGTGGCGATCGCCGTGGGTGCGGCCGGGACCGCCGACCAGATCGCCCTGTGCTCGCTGCAGGTGCGATCCATCAAGGCCGATCCGCACTACTGCGGCGGCGACTACTACGAGTCCGGCGCGACGCCGCGGACCGGCCTGTCCATCGCGCGCGGCATCGGACAGTTCAGCTACCGCACCTGGACCGAGTTCGAGTCGCGCTTCGGTCGTGAGGTCCAAGACGACGACGCGATCCTCGAGAAGCGTCGCTATTCGATCGAGTCCTACCTCAACTACCACGGCGAGAAGCTCGCGGCGCGCTTCGACCCGAACAGCTACATCGTCTTGAGCGAGGCGATGAACCACCACGACGTGGGCCGTGGTCGCGGTGGGGTGGTGGCGGCGCTGAAGAACGTCCGCCGCCGCGTGACGGTAGCCGGGGTCACCTCGGACCGCCTCTACCCGCGCGAATTGCAGGACGAGCTGGCGCGGCTGATCCCCGGCGCGGGTCGCGTCGCCCTGATCACCTCTCCCGCGGGACACGACGGTTTCCTCATCGAGACAGCGCAGGTGGGCGAGATCATCCGTCGCGGACTCGTCGAGGCGTAAAGATCCGTCGGACCGCCGGCCCCGAGGGCCGGTCGATGAACCCGACGGGACTGACGCTCGTCGCCCGAGGGCGAAGCCGGTCAGCCCCGTCGGGCTCGGACGGGCCGCCGAGTCCGGTCAGTCAACGGACGTCAGCACTCCCGTTCGGCGATTATAGTATAATTTCCATAGATTAAATAGAAATATAAGCACCGCTGGTCGTATCGTGACTCACGACGAAGGAGGTCGGACGGCGTCGCCGGTCGAGTCCCGGCCCCTAGGACTCGCGGGGATCGTCGAAGGACGGTTCCCAGGCGACGCAGCACCCGCGTCCGCGCGCCTTGGCCTCGTAGAGGGCCACGTCGGCTCGGCGCAACGTGTCGTCCGCGCTCTCGCCGGGACTCACGAGAGCGACGCCGATCGAGACGCCGATGTGCAGGTGGACCCCGTCGACGACCACGTCCTCGTCGAAGCGCGCGAGGATCTTCTCGGCGATCAGCAAGGCGTCCTGCACCGAGTGCAGCGCGTGCAGCAGGATAACGAACTCGTCGCCCCCGACGCGCGCGACGACGTCGTCGGCACGTCCCGTCGTCGTGATCCGTTCCGCCACCGCCTTGAGGGTCATGTCGCCCACGTAGTGGCCGTAGGTGTCGTTCACCGACTTGAAGCCGTCGATGTCGATGAAGAGGACCCCGACGTGTTCGCCACTGCGCACCGTGCGACGCTGGAACTCCTCGGCGCGCAGGTAGAGGTCCCCCCGGTTGACCAGGTGGGTCAAGGTGTCGTGGGTCGCCTGGTAGCGCAGCTTCTCCTTGGTCGCGCGGCTCTCGGTCACGTCGACGAAGGTGGCGACGAAGGAGAGGGGGGTCCCCGACTCGTCCTCCAACAGCGCGATGGCGTGCTCGATCCACACTGGACTCCCGTCGGGCCGCTGCAGGCGCATCTCACGAGGGGGATGAACGGCGTCGCCCGAGAAGGCCTGTTGGCGGATGCGCTGTCCGGTCGCGTCGTCGATCCCGAAGAGATCGGTGACGCGGTGGGCGAGGAACCACTCCTCGTCACGACCGACCATCGCGCACAGGGCCGGGTTCACCGACAAGAAGTCGTGGTCGAGGCTGATCACCGCCATCCCCACCGGGGCCGACGCCATCGTCATCTTCAGCTGGGCCTCGCTGCGCGCCAGACGCGTGCGCATGTCGTGCTCGCTGGAGATGTCGCGAACGTTCACCACCGGTCCCGTGTTGTGACCGTCGACGAAGAGCGGCTGACCGCGCGCGGCGACCCACTTCTCCCCTCCGTCCGCGGTGAGCACCCGGGCCTCGAAGTCCCCGGGCCTGCCGCTGCGCACCACTTCGATGACGGGGATCAGGGCCTCCAGGTCGTCGGAGTGGAGGTAGTCGGTGATGTTGTGCCCGACGACTTCTTCGGGGGATCGTCCGATGAGCTGTCCCACCGACGGTGTGATCCACTCGATCACGCCGTCGTTGTCGAGTCGGGCGGTGACGTCGGCCTGGTTCTCGAGGACCAGTCGGAAGAGGGACTCGGATTCGGCGAGCTCTTGTTCCGCGGTGATCTGGTCGTTCACGTCGCGGATCGACGCGACCACGAAGTCGACGGCGCCGTGCTCGTCGCGAACCTTGCGGCCACGCAGGGACACCCACCGCAGGGAGCCGTCTGCGCAGCGCCACCGCACGTTCTCCCGGGCGAAGACGTCGGCGGACTCGTCGACGCTCACCGCGATCCGTCGGGGATCCTCGTCCACCATCAAGTCGGTGAGGTGGCGACCCACCAACTCCTCGGGGCGCCATCCGAAGAGCTCGAGGCTCGAGGGCGACGCCCATCGCAGGACGTCGTTGGTGCCGATCAGGACGACGAGGTCGGCGCCGTTCTCGGCGAGCAGCCGGTACCGGGCCTCGGACTCGCGCAGTTCGTGGCGGACCATCTCCTCGTCGTGGATGTCGCGCAGGGCCATGGTGTACGAGAGCGGCTGTCCCAGGTCGTCGAAGCGGGCCCGGACGCGCCCGAGCATCCATCTGTGCTCACCCGAGGTGGAGAGCAGACGGACCTTGAGGCTGCCCGAGTTGGCGTCCGCGCGAAGCAGCGCGTTGAGCTGGTCGACCTGGGGACGGAGGTTCTCCACCACGAAGTTGAAGGTGGAGCGGCCGATCACGTCCTCGGGCCGCCAGCCGAGGATGTCGGTCACCGACGGCGACACCCAGGTGATACGGAAGTCGGCGTCGGTCTCGGCGATGACGTCCGACGCGTTCTCGGCCAGGAAGTGGAAGCGCGCCTCCGACACCTCGAGGGCCTGTCGCGTCTCGACCAGCGACTGGACGTCGCGCCAACTCGACACCATCCGCGACGTGCCGTGGGCGGCGTCGAAGAATCGGCGCGAGGAGATCGACACCCAGCGGTAATCCCCCGTGCGGTTCCTCAGGCGCACGACGAAGTGAGCGGAGGTGGCGTCGGGCTCGTCGGAGCGGTAGTTGAGGATGCTGGCGAGGTCGTCGGGATGGACGAAGGCGTCGATCCGCTGACCGACGACGTCCTCGGGCGACCACCCGAGGAGTTCGGTGATGGAGTCGGAGCACCATTCGCCGACGGCGTCCTGCGATGCGAGGATGACGACGTCGGCCGGGTACTTGGCCATTATCTCGAGCTGTTCGGAGGTCGCGCTCAGTTGGTGCTGCAGATCGAGGCGGGCGGTGACGTCACTCATCACCACGCTGACGCCGATCATCTCGGCCCCGTGCCACAGCGGGTAGGCGTCCACGGCGAACCACGAGTGTCGGCCCTCGGGCGACGTGGCGCCGAGGATCACGTCGCGACTCTCCTCGCGAGTGCGCAGGGTGACCGCGATGGGGCGCTCGTCGACGTCGAAGTCACTCCCGTCCTCCCGGGTGATCCGCCACGTCGGAGTGAAGACGGACTTGCCGATGAGGTCGTCGCGACGGACGCCGAGGAAGGTGGCCGCGGCGTCATTGGCGTCGACGATGTCGCCGTGAGGGTCGCACAGGAGGAGTCCCTGACGAAGGGTGTCGAGGAAATCGCGTGAGGTGAAGACGTCTCCCAACCGCACGGATGTCACCTGTTCAGGCACGACGAACCTTTCGTTGGCAACTGGTCTGCACTGGGTGCTTCAGCAGTGAAACTAGGGATGCGGTGTCGTCATCGACAGGGCAGAAGGTCACATGCTCTTTCCAGTCCCCTCGCGGCCGATCCGCGAAGGCGCGAGACCGTGAGGTAGTCGTTAGTGCGGGTCAGAGTGCATTTGTTGTGGTGACGGTTGGCGAGTGGCGCGGCGACGTGCCGCCCGACCCCGTGGTGGTCTCGCGTCGTCACCCCTACGTGGATCTTCGAGTAGGTGGATGAGTCCGTCGCGGCGCCCTGGTACGGTCCGGGACCAGCGGCCACGGCGAATCGCCGGCTGGCCAGGTCACGGCGCTCGCTCGGCCCCGGTGCCATTGCGACGGGCGGCGCGCGGGGCCCCTGGCGGAGGAGGTGGGATTTGAACCCACGGAAGGTTTCCCTTCACACGATTTCCAATCGTGCCGATTCGGCCGCTCTCGCACTCCTCCAAGATCTCCGCCGGAGCGGGGAAATTGAATTCCGGCTTGCAAGGCTACCCGAGATGGCCGCACCGGAGTTCCGGTAGCCTTGAAGGGCCGAGGTCCACAGCGATGGTCGGGTCCCGTGCGACGGTCGTTCGTGAACCGAGTCAGGGGTGGAAGCCAGCAGCTCTCAGCGGATTGTGCCGGGTGCCACGGTCAGCCTGGCCATCGCTTTGGACCTCGGCACTTACACCCCGCCGTTAGCATTGGCCCATGGCCACACCCCCTTCGTCTCCTCCCCCTCGCGACGGGGTGACCTCGCTCTACCGGCGTTTCCGACCCGGCCGCTTCTCGGAGTTGCGCGGTCAGGAGCACGTGGTGCGCGCCCTGCAGGGGGCCGTCGCGCGTGACCGCGTCAGCCACGCCTACCTGTTCTCGGGACCGCGCGGCACCGGCAAGACGACCACGGCGCGGATCCTCGCCAAGGCGCTCAACTGCGAGAACCCGGTCGACGGCGACGCCTGCAACGTGTGCGCCAGTTGCGTGGCCATCACCCGGGGCTCCTCCCTCGACGTGACCGAGCTCGACGCGGCCTCCAACAACGGCGTCGACGACATCCGCGAGATCACTGCGGGTGCCTGGCACGGCACGCCGGGACGTTGGAAGGTCTACATCTTCGACGAGGTCCACCAGCTCTCCAAGCCCGCCTCCGCGGCGCTGCTCAAGACGCTCGAGGAGCCACCACCCCACGTCGTCTTCGTCCTCGCGACGACCGATCCCCACAAGGTCCTGCCGACGATCCGCTCGCGGACCCAGCACCTCGAGTTCCGTCTCATCGGCGGCGAGACCCTGAGTTCACTGCTGCACGAGGTCCAGGACGCCGCCGGACTCGACGTCGACGACTCGACCATCGAGACGGCGGTGCGTCTGGGTCGGGGTTCGGCCCGCGACGCACTCAGTGCACTGGACCAGCTACTGGCGACCGGGACGGGTGAGGAGTCCCAGCCCGATTTCGACGGTCTCTTCGGGGCGCTCGTGTCCAACGACGCCGTGGCGGCGATCACCACCTTGGCCACCCTCGCGCGTGACGGCTGGGACCCCGAGCAGCTGGCCGAGAGCTTCGCGGCCGAGGTTCGCCAAGCCTTCTTGCTGCAGGTCGCCCCCGAGGTGGCCGACGCCGTCGACGCCGACCGCGAGCGGTTGCGGAGCTGGGGCGAGCAGCTCGGACTGGCGCGCACGGTGCGAGTCCTCGAGACCTTCGGACGCGCGATGCGCGAGATGAAGAGCGCGCCGGAGAAGATCGTGGTCCTCGAGGTCGCGATGGTCCGACTGGTCAAGCCCGACCTCGACGCCACTCTCGACGCCCTGGCCGAGCGGGTCACGCGTCTCGAGCGCCAGGAGCGGGTCGCCGTACCGCCTCCGGTGAGTGCGCCGCCGCCACCGCTGCGTCCGATCGGCACGACGACCGCCACCGCTCCAACGGTGCCACCGGTGCCCGTGGTCGTCGCCGAGGCCCCCGATCCCAGTCCTCGCGTCTCGTCCCTCGACGCGCCCCCCGCCGTGGGGACTGATGAGGTGGTGAGTCTCGAGGAGGCGCGACGGCGTTTCGTCGAGAAGGTCGTGCCGCGCACCTCGCGCGGGGCACAACTCGTGCTGCGCTCGGCCACGGTGGTGGACTTCGACGGTTCGCGACTCACCCTGGCCGTGGCCACCGAGGAGATCCGCCAGAACACGGACCAGATCTCCCAGGGGCTGCGCGGAGCCCTCGAGCACGAGTTCAGGGCCCCCGTCACGGTCGCCTGGGTCGTCGACGCGAACGTCACGACGCCGGTTCCCACCGTCGCCCCGCCGCGCGGCGCGCGCGAGGAACTCGAGGCGACGCCCGACTTCGACGAGGGCAGCGAGGATGACGCGACGGGCCCCGTCGTCAGTTCGGTGGCCGAGCACCTGATCGCCGAGATGTTCCCGGGCGCCGAGGAGATCTCGTGAGTTACCCGCCGTCGCTCCAGGCCGTCGTGGACGAACTCGGCCGCTTCCCCGGGGTCGGACCCAAGTCGGCCCAGCGCATCGCCTTCTGGCTGATGCGCCAACCCGCGGAGGACGTCCGGCGTCTCAGCCAGTCGCTCGACGACATGAAGGAGAACCTGGCCTTCTGCGAGCGGTGCTGCAACTTCGCCGAGTCCGGCGGCCTCTGTCCGATCTGCGCGGACGAGCGGCGCGACCAGACCATCATCTGCGTGGTGGAGAGTCCTCCCGACGTGGTGGCGGTCGAACGGAGCCGGGCCTTCCAGGGCACCTATCACGTCCTGCACGGTCTCTTGAGCCCTCTCGAGGGTGTGACGCCCGACCGGCTGCGGATCCAGGAGTTGTTGCGTCGGCTCCACGGACCGGTCACCGAGGTCATCTTGTGCTTCAACGCCACTCTCGAGGGCGACGCCACCGCGATGTACCTCAGTCGCCTGCTCCAGGCGCCGGGTCTGGTCGTCTCCCAACCGGCGAACGGCCTGCCCGTCGGGGGAGACCTGGAATTCGCCGACGACCTCACCTTGTCGCGCGCCATCGTCGGGCGCCACGTCCTCGCCGATTAGGCGAAGCGGACCACGCAGGCGAGCCCGGCCACCAGGCAGTAGATGCCGAAGGGCGTCAGCGTGCGGGTGGTGAACCAGCGCGTCAAGAAGCGCACGGCGACGTAGGCCGCCACCGCGGCGCACAGCGCGCCGACGAGGGCCTGGCTGCGGACGCCGTCGCCCAGGTGCCCCACCAGTGAGGGCAGCTTGTACAGACCCGCGAGCAAGATCACCGGCGTCGCCAGGAGGAAGGAGAAGTTCGCGGCGTCCTCGTGGTCGAGCCCACGGGTCAGCCCGGCGACCATCGTGACGCCACTGCGCGAGATGCCCGCCAGCAGGGCGAGGATCTGCGCGGACCCGATCGCCACCGCGTTCGCGGCGCTGAGCGAATCGAGCCCTTGGTGGCGCGCGTGACGCCCACGACTGCCCCTCATGCGTTCGCCCACCAGCAAGATCACCCCGTTGATCGTGAGGAAGACGGCCGCGGCCAAGGGCTTGGCGAAGAGTTCACGCAGGGGCTTCTCGAGCGCGACGCCCACCACGGCGACCGGGATCGAACCCACCACGAGCAAGAAGAGCAGCCGGTAGTCGCGGTCCACGCGGCTGTCGGAGATCCGCCACAGGGAAGAGACGCCCTGGCCGCCGGTGGCGCCGACCTGACGTCGCAGGCCCCCGAGGAGCCGGAGCCAGGTGGCGCGGTAGTAGACGATCAGTCCCAGCGCGGTCCCGACGTGCAGACCCACCAGGAAGACGAGGAAGAAGGACTGGGCCTGGGACTGGCTCGAGACCAGGTTGTGCCAGCCGAGCAGTCCCGGCAGCAGGACGCCGTGTCCCAGACTGGACACCGGGAAGAGTTCGGTGACCCCCTGGACGAGTCCCATGACCACGGCCTGGAGGTAACTCAGGGTTGCTAGCACCCCACCACGCTAAACCACGGCGGGTTCGACCGTCGAGGACTGCGGTGCCAGACTGGTGGCGTG
This sequence comes from uncultured Actinomycetes bacterium, assembly GCA_903860745.1. Lineage (GTDB taxonomy): Bacteria > Actinomycetota > Acidimicrobiia > Acidimicrobiales > RAAP-2 > RAAP-2. Next base: position 32,126 of record CAIORQ010000007.1, read on the forward strand.
CGCTATCTCACGATCGTCCGCCACGCCAAGGCCAGCCCGGCCGAGCACGGCGCCAGCGACTACGACCGCGGCCTCAGTGGCCGGGGCCGGCGCCAGTGCCAGGAGTTGCGTCGGTGGGCCGAGGACCCGGACGCCCTGGGCGCTTACGGACCGGCCACCGCGCTGGTGTCGGCGGCGCGGCGCACCCGCGAGACCTTCGAACTGGCCTTCGAGGACACGCCCTTCGTCAGCTCGGTCACCTTCAGCGACCTGATCTACAACGGGCGCCGGGAGGTCACCGCCGAGGACCTCCTGATCGACCTGGCGTCGATCGACCCGGTGACGACCTCGCTGGTCGTCGTGGCGCACAACCCCACCGTTCACGAGCTCGTCCAGAGCGTGGCGCAGGACGTGCCCGACGTGCTCGACCAGCGCGGCTACCCCCTAGGTGGCGCCTTCGTCTTCGCCCTGCGCGACGACGAGCCGATCGGACTGGCGCGCTACCCCCTGGTCGCGCAGTTCGTCCCGGCGGGGGAGCGCTAGAGCGACCGCAGGACGGCGGCGTCGCCCTGACCGCCGCCTCCGCACAAGCCCACCGCCGCCACGCCGCCGCCGCGGCGACGCAGCTCCCACAGGGCGGTCAGGGCCAAGCGGGTGCCCGACATCCCGACCGGGTGGCCGAGGGCGATGGCGCCCCCGTTGGGGTTCACGCGGTCCTCGGAGACGCCGAGGGCATCCATCGAGGCCAGGGCCACGGTCGCGAAGGCCTCGTTGATCTCGACGACGTCGATCTGCGAGAGCGCCACACCGGCCTTGGTCGCGGCTTGGGTGATGGCGTTGGCGGGCTGCAGGAGTAGCGAGGTGTCGGGTCCGGCCACCTGTCCGTATCCCACGAGTTCGCCCAGGGGCTCGAGGCCCAGCGCGGCGCAGCGCTCGGCCGACATCACCAGGACGGCGGCTCCGCCGTCGGAGATCTGTGAGGCGTTGCCGGCGGTGATCGTGCCGTCCGCCTCGAAGGCGCCGCGTAGTGCGGCCAGCGAGTCAGCCGTGGTCTCGGGACGGATCCCCTCGTCGTGTTCGACGCGCCTGGCCTCACCCTTGCGCTGGGGGACGCTCACTGCGGCGATCTCGTGGTCGAAGCGGCCCGCTGCCGTGGCGGCCGCGGCGAGGGCGTGGGAGCGGGCGGCGAACTCGTCCTGGCGCGCGCGCGAGATGCGCCCCGAGTTGTGCCGTTCGGTGGCCAGACCCATCGCACAGTGGTCGAAGGCGCAGGTGAG
>CAIORQ010000008.1 GCA_903860745.1 uncultured Actinomycetes bacterium
CCACGCCATCTCCAGTCAGTTCTCCCAGGTGCGCAGTTTCGTCTTCGTCGACGGCCTGGCCGAGGTGACCCACCTCTTCAACGAGACCGACGACCCCGCCCAGGCCGTCGAGCGCATCGCCGCGGAGGCGGACGTCGTGGCGGTCGACGGTCACAGCGACTACGGACGCGCGCTGTCCATCTTCGCCACGCGCTACGCCCCCGAGCTGACCCGTCGTGCGACGGTGCTCATCTTGGGCGACGCGCGCAACAACTACCACCCGGCGCGCGCGGAGGTGCTCGAGGAGATCTCCTCGCGGGTGAAGGCGCTGTACTGGCTCAACCCGGAGCCGGCGGCCTACTGGAACAGCGGTGACTCCATCGTGAGCCTCTACGCTCCGCACTGCGAGGACGTCCTGGAGTGCCGGACGCTTCGCCAGCTCGAAGACTTCGTCGGAGGACTGACCTGATGCCCATCGAACCACCCCAGGGATTCCGCACCAGCGGCGAGGAGCCGCGCGGGACCCGGCTGGTGCTCGTGCGCCACGGCGAGGCCGGCTGCAACGTGGCCGGCGTCGTGGGTGGCCCCCGCGGTTGCACCGGACTGACCGACCTGGGCCGCGAACAGGCCCGGGCGCTCGCCCAACGCCTCGCCCTCACCCGCGAGTTCGACGACGCGGTGGCCATCTACTCCTCGGTCCTGGCCCGCGCCAAGGAGACCGCCGCAATCGTGTCGACCTCGCTGCCGGCGCACGAGGTGCGCGAGGACTGTGACCTGTGCGAACTGCATCCGGGACTGGCTGACGCGATGGAGTGGGACGAGATGGTCGCCACCTTCGGTGGCCCGGACTGGGACGTCGACCCCACCGAGCCCTTCGCCCCCGGCGGCGAGTCCTGGGTCGGTTTCTACGAGCGCTGCGTCGGGGCCTTCCTGCGCCTGAGCGAGACGCACCCCCAGGGTCGGGTCCTGCTCTTCGTCCACGGCGGCGTGGTCGAGCAGGCGATGAAGATGGCCATGGGCGCGGCTCCCGCGGCGCGCCTGCGCCTGCGCACCGTGCACTGCTCCTTGACCGAGATCGAGATCGACCAGGGCCAGGCGCACCTCCTGCGTTACAACGACCGCGCCCCGCGCGCGGCCACCGCGCGCTGAAGGAACTCGGCCACGTGGAAGGCCATGTCCAGGCTCTGTGAGGCGTTCAGACGCGGGTCGCAGATCGAGGTGTAGTTGGTGTCGAGGTCGGACTCGTCGAGGCGGTCGCCCCCGCCCAGGCACTCGGTGACGTTGTCCCCCGTCAACTCGATGTGCAGCCCCGAGGGCCAGGTGCCCAGCGACTGGTGTACGGCGAAGAACTGCGCCACCTCGGTGAGGACGTCGTCGAAGCGACGCGTCTTCTGTCCGCCCGAGGCCTTGAAGGTGTTGCCGTGCATCGGGTCGCAGGTCCACAGGACCTTGGCGCCCTCGGCGCTCATCGCCTCGACCAGCGGCGGCAGCGTCTCGGTGACCTTGTCGCGTCCCATGCGCGAGATGAGGGTGAGGCGCCCCGGTACGTTGTCGGGGTTCAAGACGGCCGCCAGGCGCTTGAGGTCGTCGGTGCTGGTGCTGGGCCCGACCTTGAGTCCGATGGGGTTGGCCACGCCGCGCAGGAACTCGACGTGCGCCCCGTCGACCTGGCGGGTGCGGTCACCGATCCACAGCATGTGCGCCGAACAGTCGTACCAGTCGCCGGTGAGCGAGTCCTGGCGCGTCAGGGCCTGCTCGTAGGGCAAGATGAGCGCCTCGTGGCTGATGTAGAAGTCCACGCTGGAGAGCTCGTGGTCCTCGTCGAGGTGGACCCCACAGGCGCGCATGAAGTTGAGGGCGCGATCGATGTCGTCGGCCAGGACCTCGTAGCGCTTGCCCTCGGGGGAGTTGGTCACGAACTGCTGGTTCCAGGCGTGCACGCGCGTCAGGGAGGCGAAGCCCCCGGTGGTGAAGGCGCGCAACAGGTTCAAGGTGGCGACGCTCTGGTGGTAGGCGTCGAGCAGCCGTTCGGGGTTGGGCCGGCGCGCCGCGGGGGTGAAGGCCTCGTCGTTGACGATATGACCGCGGAAGGCGTCCAGGCGCACGCCCTCGCGCTCCTCGTAGGCCTCGGAGCGGGGCTTGGCGAACTGACCGGCGATGCGCCCGACCTTGACCACGGGGACGCCCGCGGCGTAGGTGAGCGCGACCGCCATCTGGAGGATCACCTTGAGCTTGTCGCGGATGGCGTCGGCCGAGGAGTCCGAGAAGGATTCGGCGCAGTCGCCCGCCTGCAACAAGAAGGCGCGTCCCTCGGCGGCGGCCGCGAGCTGGGCGCGCAGGCGCCGTGCCTCGCCGGCGAAGACCAGCGGGGGCTTGGCGGCCAACTGCTGCTCGACGCGGCCGAGGTGCGCCTCGTCGGGCCAGAGGGGGCTCTGGGCCGCGACCAGGTCGCGCCAACTGTTCGGGGTCCACGGGGAATCGGCCATCACTCAAGGCTAGAGGTTCCTTCGGAAGGTCGGCAATTGCCCCGGTAGGCTGAGCGGGTGCCCATCCGTCGCCTCGGCCTCTTCGGAGGGACGTTCGATCCACCCCACAACGGGCACGTGGCGGCGCTGACGGCCGCGGCCGCGACCGGGCGCTTCGAGGTCATCGAGGTCACGGTGGCCGGCGACCCCTACCGCAAGAGCGAGCAGCGGGTCCATTCCGCCGCCCTGCGCCTCGCCATGGCGACGGCCGCCTTCGAGCACCTGGACCTCGTGCGCGTGAGCGACCGCGAGGTCAACCGTCCCGGACCCTCCTACACCATCGACACCGTCCTCGAACTGCTCGGGGAGGCCCAGCAGGTGGATCTGCTCATCGGGGCGGACCTGGCTCCCCAACTGGGTTCCTGGCACCGCGCCGAGGAACTGCGCGGGCTCGTGTCGGTGGGTGTGGTCCCGCGCCCGGGGGCCCCGAGCACCGCTCCGGTGGGCTGGGAATGCTACGAGATCCCGATGGAACCGGTGGACCTGTCGAGCACCTTCTTGCGCGAGACGCCGCTGGATTCGGCCCACCTAAGAATGTTCATGCCCGACGACGTCATCACGATCTACCAGTCCGCCGCGCAGTAATGTGGAGGCCAATGGCCGTACGCGCGTTCGATCTCACTGACGTGTCCGCGGCGACGGTGACGGTTCGTGAGGCCGCACCGCGCACGCGACGTGAAACCCGTCGTCTTCGCCAACGTCACGCCGTCGTCGGCCTCGTGTTGTTGACCGTCCCCTTCGCGGCGGCGCTCGTCGTTATCGGAGTGGTGCACTGAGCGAGATCGTCACCAGCGGCGGCCCGCTCCGCGGCCCGCAAGATGACTTCATCACCTCACTGGTGGACGCCGCCGTGCAGGGGGCTGACGAGAAGTTGAGCGTGGACACCGTGGTGTTGGACCTGCGCGGCTTCGTGGACTCCTTCGACTGCCTCGTGATCGCCGCGGGTCGCAACGACCGCCAGGTGCGGGCGATCGCCGAGGAGGTGGAGCGGCGCGTCGACCTGGCGGTGCACGTCAAGCCTCTACGGGTCGAGGGCTGGTCGAGCGCCGAGTGGATCGCCCTGGACTACGGCGACGTCATCGTGCACGTCTTCGACCTCGAGACGCGCGACTACTACGACCTGGAACACCTCTGGAGCGCGGCGCCGGCGACGCGCCGCGAGCACCAGCGCTGATCACTTCAGGGCGGACAGATCGGCGGGGGTGACCAGCGACACCTTCTTGCCGTTGGCGAGGGTCAACGCGAAGGGGGTCTGGTTCGTCGAGATCTCGATTCCACGCGTGTACCCGATTGCCGCCACGGTGAAGAGCATCTGGGCCACCGCCACCCGTTGCTCCAGCGGCGAGAGCTGACGCAGCACGCTCGAGACGTCGACCTTGGCGACCCGTCCGTCGGGCGTGGCCAGGTTCAGTGACATGGTCGAGGGCAGGGCCGAGGTGATGCCGAAGCTCTGCTCCGTCGCGTTCGGGCCGCCGAGGAGGTAGTGAAGCACGTCAGTGAGGGTCGGGGGAGCGGTCATGAGCCGCCCCACCGCCACCAGCGCGCCCTGCGCGTTGACGAGGTAGACGCTGCGGGTCACCCAGTGGACCTGCTGGTCGACGGTGAAGGGGATCGTGGGGCTGAGCAGGCCGAGGGGGACGTTGCTCGATCCGACGACATTGGGCGAGGACGAGGTCGACACCAGGGTGCAGCCGCTGAGCGACAGCGCGCACGCCAGCACCGCCAGGCATCGCGAGCGGCGCCTCACGAGGGGAACTCCACCAGCGGCAGGTCGATCTGGAAGCGGGCCCCGCCCTCGGGACTGGTGGTGACGCGGATCTCCCCGTCGAGCGAGCGGACGTGCTCACGCACGAGCGACAGCCCGAGGCCCGTGCCGCGCACGGTCGTCCGGTCGTGGGCGGCCCGTCCACGGTAGAAGCGTTCGAAGATGCGCTCCTTCTCGGCGTCGGACACGCCGGCACCGGCGTCGTCGATGTTGAGGCGCACGTGGGCGCCCTCGGCGCTGAGGCGTAGCGCGACGGCGCCGCCGGCGTGTCGCTGGGCGTTGTCGATGAGGTTGGCGATGATGCGTTCGAAGCGGCGCCGGTCCACGAGCACGCGGGCGGCCTCGAGTGACGGCTCCACCTCCACCAGGGGTTCCGCGACGTCGAGTCGACGGGTGACCGAGCGCACGGCTTGTCGCGTCAGCTCGGCGAAGGGCAGGACCTCGAGGGTGAGCGTGTTGGCGCCGGCGTCGGAGCGCGAGAGCTCGATGAGGTCCTCGACCAGACCCTGGAAGAGGCCGATCTCCGCGCTCAACAGCGTGAGGCTCTGCTGGGCGGCGGGTTCGAGTTCGTCGCGGTGCGCCTCGAGGATGGACGCGGTCATGGCCAGCGTGGTGAGCGGCGAACGCAACTCGTGACTGACGTCGCTGGCGAAGCGGGCGTCGCGCTCGAGTCGGGTGACCAGCTGGTCGACCATGGCGTTGAAGGACTCGGTCAGCTGTTCGACCTCCGACCCCGCGTGGGTGGTCGGCAGGCGAGTGGCGAAGTCGCCACCGGCGATGCGTGCGGCGGTGTCCGAGACGACCACGAGGGGTCGCACGGCGCGCCGCGACACCCAGACCCCTCCGGCCGCTCCCGCCACGCTGGTGAAGAGGGCGGCGGAGGCGATGACCGCCAACAGCACGCGGAGGTTGTGTTCGAGGCCGTTGAGCTGCCACACCTCGAAGACCCTCGTCTGAACCGCCGGCATGGGGATGCCCACGACGAAGTCCAGCCCGGCCGCGTTCATGCGGGTCTCGGTGGTCACGTGGTCCCCGCTGACCTGACGCAGGGCCGAGAGCGAGACGTCCGACGCGGGGCGTTGTGCGTTGGGCGTCTGCCACTGGCCATCGATGTCGAGCAACAAGGAGGAGCCGGCGGACTGCTCGATGGAGCTCACCACGTTGTTCAAGGTCAGGGGAGCGGTGAAGATGGTGTTGCGGATGAGCGCCGCGTTGACGTAGCTCTGCTGGAGGTCGGTCTGCTGCTGCTGGGCGATGAGGACGTCGCGCACGCCGAAGAAGGTGAGGGTGCCCAGCAGGCAACTGATCGCCAAGGTGCCGAGCCCGAAGATCAGCACGAGGCGCAGCCGTAGGCTCCGTCGGGGCACTAGATCACCAACTTGTACCCCGCACCCCGCACGGTAATCAGGTACACCGGCGCGGCGGGGTCGGGTTCGATCTTCATCCGCAGCCGCCGCACGTGCACGTCCACCAGGCGTGAGTCGCCGAAGTAGTCGTAACCCCAGACCCTCTCGAGAAGGTCTTCGCGCGACAGCACCTTGCCGTTGGCCTTGGCCAGGTCCACCAGGAGACGGAACTCCGTCGAGGTGAGGTGCAGCTCGGTGCCGTCGGCGTGACGCACGACGCCCTCGTCGGGGATGACGTGGAGGTCACCGATGTGAAAGGCCCGCGTCGCCGAGTCGTGGCGCCGGCGCAGGTGGGCGCGGACCCTCGCCAGGAGTTCCAGGGGAACGAAGGGCTTGGTCACGTAGTCGTCCGCGCCCGACTCGAGACCGTGGACCACGTCGGAGGTGTCGTCGCGCGCCGAGACGATCACGATGGGGATGTCGGACCGGCTCCGCAGGGCGACGCAGGTGTCGAAGCCCGACATTCCGGGCAGCATGATGTCGATGATGGCGACGTCGGCGTTGCGACGATCGAAGAGCGCGACGGCCTCCTCGCCGCTGGCGGCGTCGTCCACCTCGTAACCCTCTCCTCGGAACATCAGACGCAACGCGGTGCGAATGTGCTCGTCGTCTTCGGCGATCAAGATCCGTGGCATCGATCCCCCTATCTTGTGGCCACATTATCGAGTGACGGCGAAACCCTCACTAGCCTTGTCGCGTGGGACGCCGCGACGACGCCGCCGGAGGCTCGAAGGCTTGGGGGACCGACGACTTCGCGACGTCCCTGCGCGCCCTGGACCGCTCACCCGCGACGCTGCGGGCCTACCGCGCCGACGTCGAGCGATTCGTCACCTGGGCGCTCGAGCGCGGGGTCACCACCCCTCGTGACGTCACCCGACGCACCCTGCGCGACTACCTGGCGGCGATGAACCGCGAGGGCGACGCGCGTAGTTCGATCTCGCGGCGGCGCGCCTCCCTGCGGCGCTACTTCACCTGGGCCGTGGAGCGTGGACTCGTCGAGACCAGCCCGGCCGCGCGGATCTCGGCTCCTCGTCCCGACTCGCGACTGCCCGAGATCGTGGGGCGCGAGCAGCTCGACCTCTTGCTCGACGTCGACTGGGGGGAGGACCCCTGGGCCCGGCGCGACCGAGCGGTGTGCGAGATCCTCTACGGCGCCGGACTGCGGGTGTCGGAACTCTGCGGTCTCGACCGCGACTCCCTCGACGAACGCCAGGGCCTCCTGCGGGTGCTGGGCAAGGGGCGCAAGGAGCGCATCGTCCCCCTGCACCGGGCCGGTTGGGAGGCTCTCGACGCCTGGCGTGGCGTGCGCGACCAGGTCCTCACGCCCCAGTCGCCCCCCCAGGCGCTCTTCGTCAACCGACGCGGTGCGCGTCTGGGACCGCGCGACGTCCGACGGTTGCTGGATCGGCGCCTGGCCCTGGGCCACGTGCACCCCCACGCCCTGCGTCACACCTTCGCCACCCACCTCCTGGAAGGGGGTGCCGACCTGCGGGTCGTCCAGGAACTGCTGGGTCACGAGAGCCTCACCACGACGCAGCTCTACACCCACGTGTCCAAGTCGCATCTGCAGAAGATCCATCGCCAGACCCACCCGCGCGCGTAGCGGGGGCGAGCGGCGGCCGGCGGGCCGTCGACTACACTGGTTTGGCTCTCCCAGGGTGGGAGGGTGCAGACACACCCCGTGGTTTCGTACGGTCGCTCCTCGGAGTGCACCCCGGGGTTGATCAACCGAACGGAAGGAAATCCCCGTGGCCCTCGTCACTTTGCAAGAGCTCCTCGACTCCGGCGTCCATTTCGGACACCAGACCCGTCGTTGGAACCCCAAGATGCGTCGCTTCATCCTCGGTGAGCGCAACGGCATCTACCTCATCGACCTGCGCAAGACCCTCGCCGGGATCGAACAGAGCTACACCTACGTCCGCGACCTCGTCGCCAACGGCGGCATCATCTTGTTCGTGGGCACCAAGAAGCAGACCCAGGGTCCCATCGCCGACTACGCCGAGGCCTGCGGCATGCCCTACGTGAACCAGCGCTGGCTGGGTGGCATGCTGACCAACTTCTCCACCGTGGCCGGACGCGTCAAGCGCATGATCGAACTGCGCGCCATGCAGCGCGCCGGCGACTTCGAGGGCATGCCCAAGCGCGAGGCCCTGCGTCACAGCCGCGAGCTCGAGAAGCTCGACCGCAACCTCTCGGGCATCGCCCACCTCGATCGCGTCCCCGACGCGATCTTCGTCATCGACACCAAGAAGGAGCACATCGCCGTGACCGAAGCCCGCAAGCTCGGTCTGCCGGTGGTAGCGGTCGTGGACACCAACTGCGACCCCGACGTCATCGACTACGTGATCCCCGGCAACGACGACGCGATCCGTTCGGGAGCCCTGCTGTGCCGCCTGATCGCCGACGCCGTCACCGAAGGCCGCTTCATCCGTGCGAACCGCCCGTCGTCCACGTCCGGCGTAGTCGCCGCCACCAACGCTTAAGTAGTAGACCCGAGTACAGAGGAGAATCAAAGGTGTCAATCACCGCGAAGGACGTACAGAACCTGCGTCAGGCCACTGGTGTGGGCATGATGGACGCGAAGAAGGCCCTCGAGGCCAACGACGGCGACGTGGAGGCCGCCACCAAGTGGCTGCGCCTCCAGGGTCTGGCCTCGGCCGCCAAGCGCGCCGACCGCGAAGCCGGCGAGGGTGCGGTGGCCGTGGTGCGTGACGGCAAGGTCGCTGCCCTGGTGGAATTGCGCTGCGAGACCGACTTCGCCGCCAAGTCCGACGACTTCACCTCCCTGGTCGACGAGATGGCCGCGCGCGTCTGCGCCGAGGGCGAAGGCGCCGTCGAGCAGTTCCAGGACCGGATCGAGTCCATGCTCACGACCTTGAAGGAGAACATCTCGGTGGGCCGCGTCGTGCGCCTGGTCGCCGGCGAGGACGAGGTGGTGGACACCTACAACCACCAGAACAAGGGGCGCAACGTCGTCATCGTGGTTCTGAAGGGTGGTGACGAGGAGGTCGCCCACGAGGTGGCCGTGCACATCGCCTTCGCCAAGCCGCAGTACCTGACGCGCGACGAAGTGCCCGGCGACCTCGTCGAGGCCGAGCGCAAGACCATCGAGGAGATCTCGATCAACGAGGGCAAGCAGGGCGCGGCCCTGCCCAAGATCATCGAGGGGCGTCTCAACGGCTGGTACAAGGAGCGGGTCCTGCTCGAGCAGCCCTTCGCCAAGGACGACAAGCTGAGCGTCGCCCAGTTCATCGGCGACGCCTCCATCACGGCCTTCGCCCAAGCGGTCATCGGGGGATAGCGTGGGCCGCGTCGTGCTCAAGCTGTCCGGAGAGGCGCTCGCCTCCTCGGCCAGCGACGAGACCATCGACGCCACCACAGTCGACTTCCTCGCCAACGTCATCGCCAGCGCCATGTCGCGCGGCGGTCTCGAACTGGCGGTGGTGGTGGGCGGCGGCAACATCTGGCGTGGCGCCACGGGCGCCATGGCCGGGATGAACCGGGCCAACTCCGACATCATGGGCATGCTGGGCACGGTGATCAACGCCCTGGCCCTCCAGGACGCCATCGAGAGCCACGGGTGCGCCACGCGGGTCATGTCGGCCATCGGGATGGACCAGGTCGCCGAGCCCTACATCCGACGACGCGCCGTGCGCCACCTCGAGAAGGGCCGCGTGGTCATCTTCGCCGCGGGCATGGGCAACCCCTACTTCACGACCGACACCGCCGGGGTGCAGCGCGCCGCCGAGATCGAGGCCGACATGGTGCTCAAGGGCACCCACGGGGGCGTGGACGGAGTGTACAGCGAGGACCCGCGCAAGAACCCCGCGGCCACTCGCTACGACGTGGTCTCCTTCGACGAGGTCATCGCCCGCAACCTGCGGGTGATGGACATGACCGCCATCACCTTCTGCAAGGACAACGCCATCCCCATCCGGGTGTTCGACCTCATGGCCCCGGGAAACCTCGATCACGCGCTCAGTGGCGGCGCGGTGGGTACGCTGGTGAACTAATGGACAACGAACTCGTCGACATGGTGATGGAAGACACACGCGAGCGCATGGCGCGAGCGATCGAGCACGTGAAGGTGGAGTTCGCCAACGTGCGCACGGGCCGCGCCTCGCCGGCGCTGGTGGAGAATCTGCTCGTCGACTACTACGGGGCGGAGACGCCCCTGAAGCAGCTAGCGAACTTCTCGGTGCCCGAGCCTCGACTCTTGGTGGTGTCGCCCTTCGACAAGGGGGCCATGAACGCCATCGAGAAGGCCATCTCCAGCGCCGACCTCGGACTGACCCCCTCGAACGACGGTGTCGTCATTCGCCTGTCCTTCCCGACCCTCACCGAGGAGCGGCGCAAGTCTTTCGTCAAAATCGTCAAGGCCAAGGCCGAGGAGGGCAAGGTCGCCGTGCGCGGCGTGCGCCGTCACGCGCGCCAGGAGCTGGAGACCCTCGAGAAGGACCAGGGCCTGCCCAAGGACGAGATCGAACGACTCGAGAAGGTTCTTGACAAGATGACCCAGGACGAGGTGGCGGCGATCGACGCGCTCCTCTCGCACAAGGAGCAGGAGCTTCTTGAGGTCTGACGACGGCGACCTGTTCGACACGCCCACGGGCGAGGTGCCCGTGGCGAGCGTGAGCGACCCGCGCGTCACCATCACCGGGGCCGAGTTGGCCGCCGACGCCGCCGAGGCCATTCCCGAGGTGGATCCCGAGACGCTGCTGCCCCACTGGACCGACGCACCCACCGGCCAGGTTCCCATCGTGGTCGCCCGAGAAGCCGCGGACGCCGTCGACCCCTGGGCCAACATCCCCGCTCCCGCGTGGCGCGAGGGGGAGGCGGACTGGGTCGCTCACGAGGAGCAGTTCGACGCCTCGCTGCTCGCGGTCGAGCGTGAGGAGGAGGACCTTCGCCCCTGGGAGTTCGCCCCCGAGAAGGCGGTGGCCGACGAGGAGGTCCTCGACGAGTCCCCGCGACCAGAGCCGGTGCGCGCCCTGCGCACGCGACGCCCTCACCGAGAGGACCCGCTCTCGGGCCGCGCGGTGCGCAAGAGCCCCGCGCGAAGCGTGTCGGTGGCGACCCTGACGGGTGTCGTCCTGGCCGCGGCGGTCTTCGTGATCTTCTCCTTCGGCGCGATCCCGACCGCGGTCCTCGTGCTCGCCGCCTTGACCCTGGCGGCGGGGGAGGCCTTCGCGGGCTTCCGTTCCGTCGGCGCGCACCCGGCCACGGTCCTGGGTCTCACCGCCGTGATCACCTTGGGCGTGGCGGTCTACGAGAAGGGTCTGGGCGCCGTGGGCGTCGTCACGGCGCTGCTGGTCATCTTCTCCTTCGTCTGGTACCTGAACGCGGAGGCGCTGATCGACGTCGTCGACGGCGTGGGCGCGACGATCTTCGTCTTCGCATGGGTGGGTGTCCTGGGCAGCTTCGCTCTCTTGATGGTCTCACCGCACAACATCGCCCACAAGCACGGACTGGCCTTCACGTTGGGGGCGGTCCTGCTCACCGTGGCCAACGACTCCGGGGCGCTCTTCGTGGGCCGCTGGCTGGGCAAGCGCCCGCTCAACGCCCGCCTGTCACCCAACAAGACCATCGAGGGGACCATCGGGGGGACCATCCTCACGCTGGTGGTGGGTGCGCTGGTACTGCCCCACATCCATCCTTGGACGGTCAAGCACGCACTGGAGTGCGCCGTGGCCCTGGCCGTGGTTGTGCCGATGGGCGACCTCTTCGAATCGATGTTCAAGCGCACCCTGGGCGTCAAGGACTTGGGGCACCTGCTCCCGGGTCACGGGGGGATGCTGGACCGCGTGGACGGTCTGCTCTTCGCACTGCCCACGATTTACTTCATGACCCATCTCCTGTCGCTGAGTTAGCGATGTCCGCCTCGCGCACCCGCGTGGCGCTGATGGGCGCGACCGGTTCCATCGGCACCCAGACCCTGGACGTGCTGCGTCGCGAGCCCGATCGCTTCGAGCTGGTGTCTCTCGCCGGTGGGCGCCGTCTGGCGGAACTCGCCGCCATCGTCAGCGAGTTCCGCGTGCGCCGCGTCGCGGTCAACGATGACGCCGCGCGTCGCGAACTCGCCCCCCTGGTCGACCCCGGTGTCGAGGTGGTGACGGGGGACGCGGGTCTGCGCGAGTTGGCGAGCGACGCCGACGTGGTGGTCAACGCCGTGATGGGCTTCGCCGGACTGCCGGTCACCCTGGCCACGCTCGAGGCGGGCTCGCGCCTGGCCCTGGCCAACAAGGAGTCCCTGGTCGCCGCGGCGCCCGTGGTGGCGCGAGTGCGTTCGACGCCCGGTGCCGAGATCTGGCCGGTGGACTCCGAGCACTGCGCGATCCACCAATGCCTGGCCGGCTCCACACGGACCGGCCACCCCGACGTGGCGAAGTTGTGGGTGACCGCTTCGGGTGGTCCCTTCCGCGGCTGGAGCGCGCAGCGTCTCCGTGGCGTCACCAAGGCCGAGGCCCTGGCGCACCCCACCTGGTCCATGGGCCCCAAGATCACCATCGACTCCTCGACCCTGATGAACAAGGGGCTCGAGGTGCTGGAGGCCTCGGCGCTCTTCGAGATCGAGGTCGACCGCATCGACGTGGTCGTCCACCCCACCTCCGTCGTGCACTCGATGGTCGAGTACGTGGATGGTTCGGTGCTGGCGCAGCTCTCGCGTCCGGACATGCGCCTGCCCATCGCGTACTGCCTGGGGGCGCCCACGCGCCTGGCGCATCACTGGGGGCGGCTGGATTTCTCCCAGAGCCTCCACCTGGCCTTCGAACCACCCGACCGCGACGCCTTTCCCGCCCTCGATCTCGCCTACGCGGCGGCCCGACGCGCGGGCGCGGCCCCGGCGTGGCTGTCGGCGGCCAACGAGGTGGCGGTCGAGGCCTTCCTGGAGGATCGTATTGCCTGGTCCGACATCGTGGCGGTGGTGGCGGCGACCATGGACCACTACGAGGACGATCCCTTGGACAGTGTCGAAGCGGTGGTCGAGAACGACGCGCGGGCCCGGCGCATCGCGCACGGTAATCTGCCTTCGTGAGGCCCCGCGCAACGTCGTCATCGTCGTCGATCGCCGTGCTGCTCGCCGGCACGGCCGTGGTGGTGGTCGCCCTGAGTTGGCTCTGGGGATGGGCCCTGCCCCTGGTGATCTTCCTGGTCATCGCGATGGTGATGGGCCACGAGTTCGGCCACTTCATCACCGCCAAGCGAGCGGGCATGAGGGTCACCGACTTCTTCGTCGGCTTCGGGCCGGTGCTGTGGTCCACCACCCGCGGCGAGACCCGCTACGGCATCCGGGCCCTGCCGCTCGGCGGCTACGTCAAGGTGCCCGGCATGACCTGGTACGACACCATCGAGCCCCAGGACGAGGCCCGGACCTACCGGTCGGCCTCGTACCCGCGCAAGGTCCTCTTCGCCTCCGCAGGCTCCTTGATGCACGTCGTGATGGCCCTGCTCATCGCCTACGCCGCGCTCGTGTTCGTGGGCCAACCCGACACCAACCGCTTCGCGGTGGGTGGTTTCACGAAGTGGGACGGCCACGCGCAGACCGCGGCCCAGGCAGCCGGCCTGCGGGTGGGCGACCAGTTCGTGGCCATCGACGGTCACCGCATCACCACGGCGGCCTCCCTCGTCACGATCATCGGCGAGAACGCGGGCCAGCGACTCACCCTGACCGTCGTGCGCGCGGGGCGGACGTTGACGCTGCACGCGACGCCCGTGGATGGTCGCACGGTGACCATCCACGGGGTGCCCGAGGTCAAGGGTGCCAAGCTCGACGGCAAGCTCGGATTCGTCATCACGAACCCGACCTCGACCACGCCGTGGCTGTCGGCGGTGCCGCGCTCCTTCTCCACCGTCGCCACGACCATCAACGAGGCCGTCCACGGCCTGGTGCACGTGTTCTCCCCCGGGGAGTTCGCCACGCTGCTGCACCAGGTGACCACGCCGGCCGCGGCCCGGAGCACCGTGGCCAAGACCACCAGGCCGGTCTCGATCATCGAGGTCGTGCGTCTGGCCGACCAGGCCGCCCAGTCGAACGTGCCAATCTTCTTCAACATCTTGATCACGCTCAATGTCTTCGTGGGCCTGATGAACATGCTGCCCATGCTTCCCCTGGACGGCGGCTACGTCGCCATCGCCACCTACGAGCGACTGCGTCAGCGGCGCGGCCAGCGCTACCACGCCGATCTCAACAGGCTGACCCCGGTGGTGGTGGCCTTCGTGGGGGTCCTGGTGGTGCTGTTCGCCTGCACCCTGTACCTGGACATCGTCTACCCGATCTCCAATCCCTTCCACTAGGCGCTCGCGCCCCCGCGCGGGCACGGCAGAATGGAGGGGTGGACGTCACCGCCAGTTCCCTCAGCCCTCGTCGCCGCACCCGCCAGATCGCGGTCGGCTCGGTCAAGGTGGGAGGTGACGCCCCGATCTCGGTCCAGTCGATGACGACCACCAAGACCGCGGACGTCGAAGCCACCCTCGCCCAGATCTACGCCCTGGCCGGCGCGGGGGCGGACATCGTGCGCTGCACCTGCAACGAGCGCGCCGCGGCCGAGGGCCTGGCCCAGATCGTTCCCCGATCGCCGGTGCCCATCGTCGCCGACATCCATTTCCACGTCGAGATGGCCCTGGCCGCCCTCGAAGCCGGAGTGCAGGGCCTGCGGCTCAACCCGGGCAACCTGCGCAAGCCCGAGGAGATCAAGCTGGTGGCCGCCGAGGCCAGGGACCGCGGCGTGCCGATCCGCATCGGCGTCAACGCCGGATCGCTGCACCCCGACATCTACGAGCGCTTCGGCGGCGCGACGCCCGAGGCCCTGGTGGAGTCGGCGCGACAGGAACTGGCGTACTTCCAAGAAGTCGGCTTCGAGGACGTCAAGATCTCGGTCAAGGCCTCCTCGGTGGCCACCATGATCGCCGCCTATCGCCTGGCGTCGGAGACCTTCGACCACCCCCTGCACCTGGGGGTGACCGAAGCCGGTCCACTGCCCGGCGGGTTGCTCAAGGGCACCGCGGGCATCGCCACGCTGCTGGCCGAGGGCATCGGCGACACGCTGCGCTATTCGCTCACCGCCGACCCGGTGGAGGAGGCCAAGGCGGGCCGTCAGCTGCTCGAGGTGCTGGGGCTGCGCGAGCGCACCGGGCTGGACCTGATCGCCTGCCCGAGCTGTGGGCGCGCGGAGGTGGACGTGATCAAGGTCGCCACCGAGGCCCAGAGCGCCCTGTCGGCGCTGGACATCCCGATCCAGGTGGCGGTGATGGGCTGCGTGGTCAACGGACCCGGCGAGGCCCGTCACGCCGACTTGGGCATCGCCGCGGGACGCCACCGCGGGCACCTGTTCATCCGCGGCCAGATCATCCGGGTGGTCCCCGAGGACGAGATGGTCGCGGCGCTCGTCGACGAGGCCAAGAGGATCGCCGAGGAGGGCGTCGAAGCGCGCCTGGCGGCTCGCGACACCTCCGCCGAGGCCGCCGCCGAGGCCGACCGCGCGGCGCTGCTCGACGCCAAGGGCCTGGACGCCAACAACGCGGGGGCCACCATCGAGCGCATCAGGCGCCGCGGGATCCACTGAATCGGCCCGTTGACGGCGAGTTACTAGGCTGTCGAGACGTCGAAGAGGAGAACCGTGGCCGGCCAGAACGTCTTGACCCCCCAGAGCGAGGACTTCCCGAAGTGGTACCAGGACGTCGTCGCCAAAGCGGAGATGGCCGACAACGGTCCCGTGCGCGGCACCATGGTGATCCGTCCCTACGGCTACTCGATCTGGGAGCGCATGCAGGCCGAGATCGACGCGCGCATCAAGCGTGCCGGCGCGCAAAACGCCTATTTCCCCCTCTTCATCCCCCAGAGCTACCTCTCGAGGGAGGCCGAGCACGTCGAGGGCTTCAGCCCCGAGTTGGCGGTCGTCACGCACGCGGGTGGTGAGGAACTGGCCGAACCGGTGGTGGTGCGTCCGACCTCCGAGACCGTCATCGGCGAGTTCATGGCCAAGTGGATCCAGAGCTACCGCGACCTGCCGCTGCTGTTGAACCAGTGGGCCAACGTGGTGCGCTGGGAACTGCGTCCGCGACTCTTCCTGCGCTCCTCGGAGTTCCTCTGGCAGGAGGGCCACACCGCCCACGCCACCGCGGCCGACGCCTCGGCCTACGCGATGAAGATCCACGTCGAGGTCTACAACGACTTCCTCGAGCGCGTCCTCGCGGTGCCGACGTACCTGGGCATCAAGCCGCCCAGTGAGCGCTTCGCCGGAGCGACCAACACGATGACCTGCGAAGGGATGATGCGCGACGGCAAGGCCCTGCAGATGGCCACCTCGCACGAACTCGGTCAGAACTTCGCCACGGCCTTCGAGATCTACTACCAGAACGAGGAGGGCCAGGCCGCCTTGTGCTTCACGACGTCGTGGGGTTCCTCCACCCGTCTCGTCGGCGGGCTCATCATGGCCCACGGCGACGACGACGGTCTCGTCCTACCGCCGCACGTCGCGCCGATCCAGGCGGTGGTCCTGGCGGTGCGTGACGACGACGAGGTCAACGCGGCCTGTCAGAGCCTGAGCGACGCCTTGGAGGCCGCTGACGTGCGCGTGACCCGCGACCACGGCCGGGGCAGTTTCGGGCGCCGCGTGACCGATTGGGAGATCAAGGGCGTGCCGCTGCGGATCGAGGTGGGTCCGCGCGACCTGGCCCAGGGCCTGGTGACCGTGGTGCGCCGCGACACTCGCGAGAAGTTGACGGTGGCGATCACCGACGTCGCCGCCACGGTGGCGGCGTTGCTCGAAACCGTCCAAAGTGACATGTTCGCCGCCGCTCGGCGCTTCCGCGACGAGAACACCCACGACGTCGCGACCCTCGACGAGGCCGTCGAGGCGGTCCAGAACGGATTCGCCCGCCTGGCCTGGGACCGGGTCGGCGCCGAGGGGGAGGCCCGCTTGAAGTCCGAGGCGGTGACGGTGCGGTGCCTGCAGCGTCGCGACGGTTCGATCCCCGCCGACGAGAGCGAGCCCGACCTGGTCGCCATCGTGGCCAAGTCCTACTAGTCACCTGGTCGCGAGGGGGGTCGACCCCCGCGCAGGGGTGCCGCAGGCGGGTCGTCGACGGTTGTCACCACGATGTCCAACTGCTACACTGGACGTCGACAGTCCGCACAGGACGTTTGGACTCGTTTAAGCGCGGGCCTCGGGCCCGCGCTTTTTCTTTGTCCCAACGTCGTCGGCATAGAGAGGAGAGGCATGGATCTAGAGACCCCACTGCGCTCGCTCCTCGCAAGTCTCGGACTCGAGCTCTACGACCTCGAACTGGTCAAGGGCACCTTGAACGTGGTCGTCAACAAGCCCGGCGGCGTCGACCTCGACAGTCTCACGAGGGCCAATCGCGCGGTGTCCGAATGGCTGGACCTCAACGACCCCATCGAAGGGCGCTTCACCCTCGACGTCTCGAGCCCCGGGCTGGAGCGTCGTCTGCGCACGGCCGAGCACTTCCGTTCGGCCCTGGGCGAGGTCGTGACCCTGCGTGAACGTCGTGAAGGCCAGCCCACGCGACGCCTGGAGGGTCCGGTCGTCGCGGTCAGCGACGACAGCGTCACCCTCGAGGACGCCAGCGCCGGCCCGGTCGAGGTGCGCATCGACTCCCTCGAGCGCGCTCGCACGGTGTTCCAGTGGGGTGCCGTGGCCAAGCCTTCGCCCTCGCGCGGCACGACATCTTCAACGACGAGCAAGAAAGGCTAAGTACATGGCAAATTTCGAGTTTTTGGAAGCCCTGAGTCAGATTGCGCGTGACCAGAACATCGATGAGGGGGAGTTGCTGGTCGCGCTGGCCAACGCCCTGCTGGCCGCGTACAAGCGCCGTCCCGACTCCGCCGAGGACGCCGAGGTCGAGATCAATCCCGAGACCGGCGAGATCAAGGTGTGGGGCCTCGAACTCGACCTTGAGGGCAACGTGACCCGCGAATGGGACGCCACCCCGGAGGACTTCGGTCGCATCGCCGCCCAGACCGCCAAGCAGGTCTTGATGCAGTTGATCCGCGACATCCAGCGTCGCCAGATGTACGAGGAGTTCGCCAACCGCGAGGGTGACATCGTCTCGGGCACCGTCCAGCAGAACGACAACCGCTACACCCTGCTCGACCTGGGCCGGGTCGAGGCGCTGCTGCCCCAGGCCGAGCAGATCGCCTTCGAGCGATACGAACACGGTGCGCGCGTGAAGGTGTACATCGTCGAGGTTCGCAAGACCAACAAGGGCCCCCAGATCGTCGTGAGCCGCACGCACCCGGCCCTGGTGGCCAAGCTCTTCGAGATCGAGGTCCCCGAGATCGCCAACGGCATCGTCGAGATCAAGGCGCTGGCGCGCGAGCCCGGCCATCGCTCCAAGATCGCCGTGGCGTCCAACGACTCGATGGTCGACCCCGTCGGGGCCTGCGTGGGTGCACGCGGCTCGCGGGTGCGCAACATCACCAACGAACTACGTTCTGAGCGCATCGACGTCGTGCCCTACAGTGACGACCCGATCCAGTTCATCCAGGCGGCACTCGCCCCGGCGCGGGTGCGCGAGGTCCAGCTCAACGAGGAGGAGGGCATCGCCACCGTGATCGTGCACGACCAGCAGCTCTCGCTGGCGATCGGCAAGGAGGGCCAGAACGCCCGGCTGGCCGCCCGCCTGACCGGCTGGCGCATCGACATCCGCTCCGAGAACGAGGGCGAGGACGAGGTCGTCGAGGAAGTCTGGACCGAAGAGGGTGTCGTGGTGGACGAGACGGTCGTGTTGGTGCACGACGAGCACGCCCACGACCACGATCCGGTCACCGAAGTCTTCACCGACGGAGTGACCGTGGTCGAGGAGACCGTCAACGTGGTCGCCGACGACGAGGGTCACGAGGTCCACATCGAGGAAGTCCTGGTCATGCACGAGAAAGGTGTCGAGGTCGAGGCCCTGGAGGTCGATGTCGTGGAGGACGAGGCATAGCCCCGGTGCGGACCTGCGTGGTCTGCCGCCGCCGCCGCGAGGAGGCCGAGCTGCAGCGCGCGGGGCTCGACGACAGGGGTCAGTGGTACCTCGGCCGAGGTGATGGTCGTGGACTCTGGTGGTGTCGCGAGGGGGAGTGCGCGTCGGGTGTGGACCTGGCGCGGGCGTCACGGGCGCTGAAGCGTGCGCTGCGCGCCGAGGACGTCCAGGGGCTGCGAGAAGTGGCGCAGCGCTCGAAAACGGTTGTAGTTGTGGAAGAATAGGAAATTGTGCTCGCGAACTGCGAGCGCTCGATTCAAGGGAATGTTTTGGTTCAGAAGAAGATCCGCGTCCACGAGCTCTCCAAGGAGCTCGGCCTAACGAGCAAGGAGCTGCTCGGGATTGCCCAGACGCTGGGCATCGGCGCGTCCAGCCCTTCAGCCTCCATCGAAGACGCCCAGGCCGACCGTATCCGTCGCAAGGTCGACGCCCAGGGTCTGCGCCGCGAACACGCTCCCGAGGAGCCCGCGAAGAACAAGTCCGCCCGCTCCAGCGCGCCGGCGTCCGTCGCCCCCTCCGAGGCGCCCGCTGCGGCCAC
>CAIORQ010000009.1 GCA_903860745.1 uncultured Actinomycetes bacterium
GTGGCTGGGGATCTACACCAGCGTTCCCCTGCTCTAGCCCTAAGCCGTGAGCCTCGACGCCGACGTCGACGCGTCGCAGACACCGCCCTTCCTCTTCGCTCCGCGGCGGCGCCAGCTCCTCAAGGGTCGAAACGGCCTGGTGGCCTCGGCCCTCTCGACGCTCGCCATCGTGGGCCTGCTGGCCTTCGTCTTGTTCGGGACCTCCGGCGGGGCCAACGTCCGCTTCACCTTCTTCAATCCCCACTACCTGTGGCTGGCGATCAAGGGTGACCCCGCGCACGCCATCCCCTCGGTACTGAGCGGCATCGTCACCAACATCTGGATCTTCTTGCTCTGCGAAGTGCTGATCTTGTTCTTCGGCCTCGTGCTCGCCTGGGTGCGCATCAGCGTCAGCCCGTTGCTGCTCCCCTTCAGGCTCCTGGCGACGGCCTACTCGGACCTCTTCCGCGGCGTCCCGGTCCTGCTCGTCCTCTACCTGGTGGACTTCGGACTGCCCGAACTGCAACTCGGCTGGCTGTCCAACCAGTCCCCGGCCGTCTACTCGTGCATCGCCCTGACCATGACCTACAGCGCCTACGTCTCGGAGGTCTACCGCGCAGGGCTCAACTCCGTCCCCCACGGCCAGATCCTGGCCGCTCGATCACTGGGTCTCACCCAGTACTCGACCATGCGCCGCGTGGTCCTGCCCCAGGCGGTCCGCACCGTCATCCCGCCACTGCTCAACGACTTCATCTCACTGCAGAAGGACACCGCCCTGGTCTCCATCGCCGGCGTGGTCGATTCGGTCCGGGCCGCGCAGATCGGCATCGAGTCCTACTTCAACGAGAGCGCCCTGGTCATGTCCGCCCTGTTGTTCCTCCTCATGACGATCCCGATGACCCGCTTCACCGACCGGCTCATCGCCAAGGACCGCGAGAAGAGACTGGCCGGGTCGTGACCGACGACGTCGTTCTCGAGATGCGTTCGGTGGTCAAGCGCTTCGGCGACCACGAGGTCCTGCGCGACGTGTCGCTCGCACTGCACCGCCACGAGGTGGTGTGCCTCATCGGTGCCTCGGGTTCGGGCAAGTCCACGCTGCTGCGCTGCGCGAACCTCCTCGAGCCGATCAACGGCGGCGACATCTCCCTCTTCGGCCAGTCCCTGCTCGATCCGCGGATCGACCCCGACCTCGTGCGCCGCCACATGGGCACGGTCTTCCAGTCCTTCAACCTCTTCCCCCACCTCAGCGTGATCGACAACGTCTGCCTGGGACCGGTACGCGCGCTGCGACGTCCCTACGACGAGGTGCGCAACGAGGCCATGGCGCTGCTGGCGCGCATCGGACTCGAGGACCGCGCCGACGCCTTCCCCGACCGTCTCTCGGGCGGCCAGCAACAACGCGTCGCGATCGTGCGCTCGCTCGCCATGCGCCCCTCGCTCCTCCTGCTCGACGAGGTCACCAGCGCGCTCGACCCGACCCTGGTCGGAGAGGTGCTCGACCTGTTGACGGACCTCGCGAGGGCCGGCACGACGATGCTCATCGCCACCCACGAGATGGGCTTCGCGCGCGACGTCGCGCACCAGGTCGTCTTCCTCGACCAGGGCGTGTTGGTGGAGCAGGGCAGTCCCACCGAGGTCTTCGAACGGCCCCGCCACGAGGCGACCCGGGCCTTCCTCGAACGGGTCCGCTAGGCGCCAGCGCCTAGGACGCCTGGGCGCGCACTTCGCTCATCGTCATGACGAGGTCGAAGAGTTCCTGGTCGCGGTCCCAGGTCAGGTGGTCGCGCACCTGTTCGAGCGGCAGCCAGACGAGTTCGTCGACCTCGTCGTTGGGGGCGAAATCGCCCGCCGCGACGCTCATGAGGTAGTAGGCGACGATCTTGGGCCGACCCTTGCGGTGCGTGTAATTGGTGGTGCCGGCAAAACGGATGACCTCGCAGTGCATGCCGGTCTCCTCCCAGACCTCGCGAAGGGCGGCCTGTTCGAAGGTCTCTCCCTTGTCGAGCTTGCCCTTGGGGAAGGTCCAGTCACCGCGGGCCTCGCGGTAGATGCAGGCCACCTCGAAGCGTCCCGAAGTGACGGGGCGAATCACGATGCCGCCCGCCGCCCGGATCAGGTCGACCGGTGCGTCGTGGGGGATGATCAACTCGCCAGTCATCAGGTACACGTTGCCCACGGTAGATGAGGCGACGACCCCGACCGTGTATTAGTCGCCGTCTGTCGCGAAGATTTCACCTTCGTAGAGTAGTAAGAATGCTGAGCGCCGACATTCCCCTCGTCTGGCGCGTGTCGTTGATGCTCGTCGCCGGCGTCGCGACGGGGATCGCCAACGGCGTCGCCGGCGGCGGGACCTTCATCAGTTTCCCCACCATGCTGGCGTTGGGGATCACTCCGCTGTCGGCGAACTTCTCCACCACGGTCGGGGTGTGTCCGAGCTACGTGGGTGGCGCCTGGGGGTTCCGCCACCAGGTGACCCCCCACCGAGACCTCCTGCGTCGACTGGTGGGGCCCTGTCTGGCCGGGGCCGTGGTGGGGTGCTGCCTGCTCATCTCCTTCCCCGCGACGACCTTCCGCCACGTCATCCCGTGGTTGATCGGCGCCGGCACCTTGTTGTTCGCCCTGGCTCCCAGCATCACCCGCTCCCTGGCCCACGTCGATCACGCCCACCCCGCCCGACGTTGGTTCTTGACGACCGGGGTCTTCCTCATCGCGATCTACGGGGGCTACTTCGGGGCCGGGGTGGGCATCTTGCTCCTGGCGGTGATGGCGGTGGCACTGCCCTTGGAGATGGGAGAGCTCCAGGGGCTGCGCAACGTCCTCTCGGGCATCATCAACATCTCGGCGGCCGTCTTCTTCCTCGTCCACGGTCACCTGGTGGCGTGGGCCGTCGCCTGCCTCCTCGTGGGCACGCTGGCGGGCGGCTGGTTCGGCACCTGGCTCATCCAGCGCCTGTCCCCGAAGGTGGTGCGCGGCCTCATCGTGGTCATCGGCGTGGCGACCACGGTACGACTCGCCTGATCGCGGCTATGGCGCGAATCTTGATTATTTCACTAAGATTTATGGGATGAAGCAACTCTTCTCCTTCCCGAACCCCGTCAACGACGCGGCGGCGCGCAGCGTCGCCCTCGGTGTGGTGACGATGAGCGTCGTGGCCTTCGCCACCGGCTGGGCCTGGCTGCTGATCCCCTTGACCTACGGTTTCTTGGCCCGCGTCGCGACCGGACCCACGCTCTCGCCACTCGGCCAGTTCGCCACGCGCGTCTCGGGCCCACGTCTGGTCTCCTGGCAGCGTTTCGTGCCCGGTCCCCCCAAGCGCTTCGCGCAGGCGATCGGCGCCGCGCTCACCGTGGCGGCCACCGCGACCTGGCTCAGCGCGGGCTGGAGCGACGCGCGGTGGATCCTGCTGCCCCTGATCCTGGCGGCCTCGCTCGAGGGCTTCCTGGGCTACTGCCTCGGGTGCACCATCTTTGGCTGGCTCATCCGTGCCGGACTCGTCCCCGACTCCGTCTGCGCCGAATGTGGCGACCTGTCCAAGCGCTACGCGGCCGCGGGTCACGCCGTCGGGACCGAGCAGTGAACCATTAAGAATTGTCTAACTTTTGACCCCGCCGCGGCCCGCCGCGATGCGGTCGTGGGTCACAGTTCGTAGTCTGGAGTCATGTCCCCGACGTCGCATCGCTTGGTGACACCACTGCTCGTCGCCTGCCTGACGACGGTGGCGTTCGCCCTTCCGCTCTCCCCCTCGGCCGACGCCTCCCAGGCACGGGTGGTGGTCGCGGGGGCCAGCGCCCTGCCGCACGCCGACCGCGTGGTCGCCACCCCCATCACGGCGTCCTTCGACGTCGTGCTCGCCCTGAGGGACCCCGCCGGACTCAGCCGCTTCCTGAGCGACCTCACGACCCCGACCTCGCCGTCGTACCGTCACTTCCTCACCCCCCAGGAATTCGCCACGCGCTTCGGAGCCTCCGACGCCACCGTCTCGAGGGTTCGCCACTACCTCCGGGGATACGGCTTGCGCGTGCGCGAGCTCAACTCGGCGCACTCCCTGCTGGAGATGTCGGGCTCCACCTCCGACATCGCCCGGGCCTTCGCCACGCCGGTGGAGACCGTGCGCATGAGCGACGGCAGCCTTCGCGCACAGTTCGCGCGCTCCGCCACCCTCCCCGCGGACCTGGCGTCCGACGTGACGGCCGTGGCCGGCCTCTCGAGCGTCCTCTCACCCGAGTCGCACGTCGCGCTGAGGAGGGGCTCGTCGACCGGCGTGCGTGCCGTTCGCGCTGCGGTGCGGGCGTCGACGCTGAGTGCACGAACGAGTGCCCACACGACCACTCCCGGTACCTGCCCCGGCGCCGTGAACGCGACCCAGACCGACGCGGCCTACGGCAGCTTCACCGTCCAGCAGCAGGCGCAGCTCTACGGCCTCGACAACGCCTGGGCGGCGGGTCACAACGCAGCGGGCCAGACCATCGCCATCTACGAGCTGCAGGCCCACAACTCCTCGGACCTGAGCACGTTCCTCACGTGTTACGGACTCGCCCCCAAGATCACCACGATCAACGTCGATAACGGGACGACCGGCGGCTACAGCGACGAGGCCACCTTGGACATCGAGGAGGCCGCCGCCCTCGCTCCGGGCGCGGCGCTCGAGGTCTACCAGACCTCCAACACGGCCTCCGATCCCGTGGACCTCTACGCCCGCATCGCCTCGGACGACACCGCCTCGATCGTGTCGACCTCCTGGGGCGACTGCGAGAACGACCCGACCGGCGCCGTGGCCGCCGAACAGGTCATCTTCGAGCAGATGGCCGCCCAGGGCCAGACCGTGGTGGCGGCCGCGGGAGACCTCGGCTCCTCGGACTGCAACGGCATCACCACCAACGCGGCGGCGGTCGACGACCCGGCGTCGCAGCCCTACGTCACCGGTGTCGGCGGACTCACCGTCAACTCGATCTCGCCCCTGTCCGAGACGGTCTGGAACTCCAGCGGCGGCTCTTCGGGCGGCGCCAGCGGCGGCGGGGTCTCACAGATCTGGTCGCGACCGTCCTGGCAGGTCGCTCCCGGCATCAACCCCGTTTCCGACACCATGCGCATGGTGCCCGACCTCTCGGTGATGGGCGACCCCAACACGGGCTTCATCCAGTACTACACCGACTCGACCCAGTCGTGTCAGGGCTGGTGCTCCATCGGCGGGACGTCGATCGGTGCGCCACTCGTCAGCGCCCTCGTCGCGACGGCCGCCCAGACCTGCAACACCTCGCGACTGGGCTTCCTCAATCCCACCCTCTACTCCGTGGCGCGCTCGGGCAACGGATTCGTCGATGTCACGACGGGCAACAACGACCTCTTCGGCATCGGGGAGTACTCCGCCGGCGTGGGCTACGACCTGGCGTCGGGTCTGGGCAGCCCGGCGACCACCTTCGTCGACGACCTCTGCCCGAGTCCGGTGGACGTCGCGCACTCCTCGCTCATCTCCACGACGTCGGCGTCCTTCGCGACGAGGGGGTCACACTTCGTGGTCGCGCTGCGCGACGCCAACGGCAACCCGGTCATCGATTCGAACGTCACCGTGATCGCCAGGGGGCAGCGCGGCATCGTGAGCATCGACAAGGACCCGTCGAGCATCAAGGCCCGCGGTGCCGCCCTCGCGACGGTCACCAGCGACACGACGGGCAACGCCGCCTTCAGCCTCACGAGCTCGATCCCACAAACCGTGACCCTCACGGTGAAGCTGGGCGGCGTCGAACTGGCCACGACCAACGTGAACTTCCAGGTCCTGCCCCTCGCCCGCAAGAAGCCGTCCACGCCGACCGTCACGAGCGTCGTGCCCCGTCACCGGGCGGCCCTGATCGTGGTGGCGCCGCGCACCGCGAGCTCCCCCTTCGTCGTCGCCCTGCAGGTCAGCGTCGACGGCGGGCGCACCTGGCACTCCTACCCCGGGCGAGCCACGAGCATCCTGGTGGCCGACCTCAAGGGCCGCACCACCTACGTGCTGCGGCTGCGTGCGCGCAACGCCAACGGCGTGAGCGCGACGTCGAGGTCCTATCGCGTGACGACGTTGAACTGACCAGACCCAAAATCCGGGACAACTAGGCTGAAAACGCAGGTTTTTGAGCGAGGAAGTCCCGTTAGGCAAAGGACGCGAGTGAGGTTTCGACGATCAACGCTGCTGGCCAATGTCGCGCTCATCGGCGCGACCTTGCCTGCGGTCAGCCTGCCCGTCGCCCACTCGTCGACCGCCGCCCGCCCGCTCTACGAGTACTCGAGTTCCGCCGCCTCGACCTGGAGCACCCAGGCCCTCGCCAGCGACCTCAACGGGCACCTGGTCATCGGTAGCGCTCACGCCACCACCGGCGACGGCGTCTTCGCCCTGGCCGCCCGCCTGGACGACGGAGACCTCGGTCTCTACGTCACCAACGCCGCCGGCGCGACCACCTTCACCGACGTCACCGCGCAGAGCGGCGCTCCGGCGGCGTCCGGGGACCCCGAGGTCTTCGTCGACCCCTTCGGCAACGTCGACCTGCTCTACGTCAGCACCCGGCACCGCTTGGTGATGATCGCACCCCAGGCGGCGCGCAGCCCGCGGCGCGCCAACATCTTCACGGGCGATCCGCCGCCCTCCCCCTATCGAGTGATCGACCTCTCCGCCGCCACCCACGTGCCGATGGCGTCGAGCCTGCCGAGCGTCTCGGTCACGGGCACCTCGGCGGTCATCTTCGACCGGTCCACCAAGAACGACGCGGTCGCCATCCCGCTGCAGTGGCCCCAGTACGCCCTCGCCCCGTTGGTGGGGCGTGCGACCGACGTGACCCGCGACACCGCGTCGGCGGCCTTGTCGAACGACCCGGTCTCCCTGCCCGACACGGCCAACGCCTTCGCCGCGACGACGGCGACGGGACACGTCGAGTTCTTCACCCAGGCCGCCGGCGGCGCCAGTGCCTGGTCGGTGAGCGACGTCACCGACCTCACCAACAGCCCACCCTCGAGTGGCCCCCTCTCGATCACCGCCAACACCTCGGAGATCTTCGTCGCCAGCCTCTCGACGGGCGGGCACGTCCAGCTCTTCTCCATCGCCGCGGCTCGCCTCTCGTCGCGGGCCCGGTCCTCGCTGGCCCACCTGGCGAGGCCGAGGATCACGACGCCGTTGCCGGCGTGGAACTACAGCGACCTCACCTCGGTGATACCCGGTTCACCGCTGTGGACCGGACAGGTCTTCGCGTCCGCCACCGCCACCGCACTCAGCGTGGCGGGACGCGCCGCCGACCTGGGTGACCTCTACGACTACAGCGCGAGCCTGCCGACCTTGGCCTGGTCCTCCAGTGACGTCTCGATGGCCGCGGGGGCCTCGGCCGCGGCGTCGACCGGCGTCACCGGCGTGATCACGGGTGCGACGCTGCAACTCTTCGCCCCGAGCGACGGGACCCTGCTGCGCCAGGGCGTCGGCGTCTACGCCATCCCCTACAACGACTGGGGACGCGCCATCAGCGACGGCTGGCCCATCATCTCCGAGACCGGCGGTCTGGGTACCTTGAGTTCTCCCTGGGTGGGCTTCCCCGCCGCCACCTCGGTGACCCAGTCCTCGGACTTCCTCATGGGTCAGGCCATCCAGAACTCACGGGCTCGAGAGACCTGGCTGTCGTTTTGGACGGTCAGCGGACCCCTCTCGCCGGCCGACCAGACCACCGCCGACTACTACAGCCACGGCTTCCTGGCCGGACAGTGGGTGGCCCAGCAGATCGACCAGTACCACCTCAACGGAGTGTCCCTCAAACCCGATTGGGTCATCCTCGACCCCGAGGGCTACCCGGACAACCACTCGGGGCTGGACGCTCCCGGGGGCGCGTCGCCGTCCACGCTGGCCAAGTACGCCCGGTACTGGTCCGCCATGCTCGCGGGGTGGTCCACCGGTCTCACCGACGTCGACGCCGCACTGCACCCCGGGGTCTACGCCTCGCAGTCGGAGTACCGCGACTACGGCCTGGCGACCGCCTCCATGCCGGTCTTCGAGGCGGTGGCCTTCGCCGGTGGCGGACCGGTGCGCATCACGGGCTCGTCGGGACACAACATCGTGGGCTACATCGCCTTCGACGCGACCTGCACGCCCACCGCCACCCTGCGCGCCCAGGAGCACACCCTGCTCACCTCGCCCTGGGCGGGACAGTTCAACACCCTGCAGTTCAACCCCGGGGTCTACTGCGCCCCCTGAGCGCCGCGAAGGGGCCGTTAGGCTGAGGACGTGAGCGACGAACACTCCACCAGCGAGTCCGGCCAGGACATCCTGGCGCGCCTCAAGCACCTGGCCCAGCCGCTCATGGATTCACTCGACTCGCGACTGCGCGACCAGATTGACCATCGGGTCGACGAACGCGTCGACGCCACCTTGGCCGCACGGCTCTCGGTCATCGAACGCGCCATTGCGGACCTCGACCGAGCCCTCCGCGAACTCCAGGATCGCCTCTCGAAGGACTAGTCAGCGCCTCTCGCGGTCGCGGCGAAGCACGAAGCGCACCGTCAGGACGGTCAGTGCCACCACGGCGACGACGAAGACGCCGAAGACCAGATCGAAGGCCAGGGTGAATGTCGCGGCGACCACGCCGTCAGGCTAGCCATGTCACAACGCAGCGTCAAAGTTGACGCATGACGTTGGTGATGACCGAGAACCGAGATGCGCTCCTGGCGACGCTGCGAGGCGACCGCGGCCGCCGGCCGTGGCGCGACGAGACCCTCGCCGGGGGCTTGCGCGCCGAGATCGAGGACCGGGTCTACGAACTCATGGGCGGCGCGCTACGCGACGCGCCCGTCGTGGTCTCCGCGAGCACCCTGCGTTCGACTTCCGACGGCGGCGAGATCGGCGACGCCACCCTGGCGCGCGCGCGCGGCGTTCTGGTCTCGACGGTGTTCCGCCTCCTGGTGGCCCAGGTGCACGTCGACGACGCCTTCGCCGACGCCCTCAGCGCGTGGCGGGCGCAGCGTCCCGGCGACGCACTTCTGGCGCAGGTCGACGGCCTCGATGCGGAACAGACGGCCCGACTGCGCTCTGACGTCACCGCCCACGCCACCACCCTGGCGGCCGGTATCGGTCCGGTGCCCTCCGGGTGGGCCCCGCGCACCGCTCAGCGCGCCAGGGTGCGCCTCTGCGGCGGCGCGCTGCAGCTCAACGACCTCGTCGACCTCGTCGTCGGCTCCACCCGGAGCGAACGCGCCAGCGTGGCCCTCGTGGACGTCACGACCTCTCCTCTCGCCCAGGGCTCCGAGCGCGCGATGCGCTTCCACGCCCTCGTCCAGACGCTGCGCAGCTCAGTGGTGCCACTGCGGACCTCGATCTTCTCGAGCGCCACCGGCGAGGTCTGGACCAACGACGTGGACTCCGAGTTGCTGCACCGTGGTGTGGACGACCTGATGGATGTCGTGACGAGACTGGTGGTCCCGTGAGTCTCCTGCAGCGCCGCCTCACCTCGCGCGACCTCAACGAGTTGGTCGCGTCCGCTCCCCTGGAGGTCGCCGTCATGGACGACGAGCAACGCGAGAGCTTGGCCTCACGATTCCGCGCCGTCCCGACCACCGAACAACGTCGCCTCGACTCGTGGATCGTCGAACGCGCCGGTCGGGCCTCCGATCCCTTCTCGTGGTCGCCGAGCACCGCCCGACGCATCCTGGGCAACAGCGCCCTGCGGCGCACGCGCGAGGCGCGCGAACTGCGCGGCGCGGTGCGTGACGAGGTAGCCGACCAGCTGCTGCGCGCGGTGCGCGGCTACGCCCGGCCGGGTTCGCTCGCCCACTGGCTGGCCGGCGTCTCGCACCCGGTGCTCGGACTCATCACCGTGGAGGCCTGCGACTGGGCCACCCAGACCCTCGAATGCGTCGACGGCCTCGAGCGGTCCTGGCGAGTGGCCACCTCGGACGCGTACTACGACGTGCCGGGAGGGCGCACGACCCTGCGGGCTCGTCGCGACCTGGTCATCGACACCGACGGGGGACGCGTCATCGTGAGGCTGCGCCCGGGTCAGCCCGGCAAGAGTGCCGGCCCGGGACTGCGCAGCGACCTGGTGGCCGAGACGCTGGCGAACCCCGAGGGCCGTGCGCCACGCCGCTACCTCGGCCTGTGGCCCGAAGCCGGACTGGCCCTGGGGGTCGACGGGGATCTGGAGAACCTGCGCAGCGGCGCCCGCGACCTCGTGCGCGCCGTCGTGGTGCAACGCCGCGCCGCGCTCGCGCGACGCGAGACGCTCGACACGTCCTCCCTCGTCGCGTAGCGGCTACTCGACGCTCGGCCGTGGCCAGGCGAGATGCCCCTCACGGTTCATCGACCGCGAATGGGTGCTCGCAGCCGCTCAGGACGCAGCATGGGAGGGGCTGAAGGTCACCCCCGCCGTCGCCTCTCGCCCCGGACCGTGTCGATGCTCGCGTTGACCGGTTCTTCGGATTTGAAGGGGGTTCCCGTCTCTGATTTTTGACGGACGTGACTCTCTCCTGTTCGTGCGGGCAAACTCTCGGCATGGATACTCATAATCAAAGCGACGAGGACGAGCAGGGTTCAGTTGAACGTGGCAGCCCTCGCGGCCAAAGCCAGCTTGAGATTATGA
>CAIORQ010000010.1 GCA_903860745.1 uncultured Actinomycetes bacterium
AACCTCAACCAGTCAATGTTCGAAGAAATCGCCATCGAAGTCGACGGTTCGATTGTCCACGCCCCCATGCAGCAGCCCTTCGCGGCCTTCCACGACGAGGGGTTCCGAGGCTGGATCATGGATGGAGCCAAAACGAACCCCGGTCCATTACCGGACCGGGGTTCGAATGAGGACATTTTGGTGGAGGTAAGGGGATTCGAACCCCTGACCCCTTGCATGCCATGCAAGTGCTCTACCAGCTGAGCTATACCCCCGAAGGAACTTCGATGTTAGCAGGCCGATGATTGGGGTCAAAACCGGCCCGAGATCATTGGCTCCCACTCCCGAGAGGAACACCGGGGTCCCGGCTCGTTGGTCGTCCCACCCGGATCACCCACCAGGTCACCACCGCGCCCAGGCAGGATTCGACCACTTCGGCCATTTGGCCGCCCCCGTCGGTGGGCCAACCCATGGACGCCCCGCCGAAGTAATTGAAACCGATCCTCCCTGCCAACCAATGAGCGACCGGCTCGAAGACCAGAGCCAGGGCCACGGGAAGGGCGTAGGCCCAGTGGCGACGAGTTCGCCACTCGAAACCCAGGAGTCCCGTCAAGGGTCCGCTGAGCAGACCACCTGCGAACCAGACCCTCTGGCTCGAGAGCGCGCGCAGGAAGACGTGCATGCTCAACTCGTTCCACGAACCGTGGAAACCTGCGGGTGGCGGTCCTAGGTGGGTCCCCTCCCAGGGACTGACGATCATGGCGGCGTAGGCCAGGACCGACAGCCAGGTCGCCGCCAGTCCCATGGCGATCGCCTCTCGCTGACGCGCCATCGCGAGGCCCGCCGCGAAGGGGACCACGAGCCAGAGGGCCGACATCCCGACGCTCACCTGTCGCAGCACTCCGTTGTCGAGTGAGCCGATCCATTGGTCGCCCGCACCGAAGAACAGCGTCGCGACGAGGGTGGCTCCGATGATCGCCCAGTGCTTGCCACGTCCCCCCATCCCGGCAATTCTTCCATGCTGCTCCTGGGTCCTCAGTCCCTCTGGGGTGCGGGAAGGTACGCGGCTGCGACTCGGGGCGAGTGGCGCTGCCCGCTACGTCTGCGTGGTGGGCGCACGCGAGGCAGTCGACGTGTCGCCGTGCGGACGTAGCGAAGATGCGACACTGGAGGTTGCGGCTCGTGGCGGTGCAAGGCTGCACGGGCCACGATCCGCCGACGTAGGTCCGGTCGGGCAAGCGCTTGCTCGCCCAGTGTGCGAGGGGAGGACGGATGGGGAAGAAGTCGACTCCTCGACTGGAGCGCGTCGTGGCTCGCTGTGGGGAACTCGCCGGCGCGGAACTCACGTATCCCTTCGGCGACGAGGTCGCTGTGTTCAAGGTGGGTGGCAAGATGTTCGCCCTGGCCAGCCTGGATGATGAGCCGGCTCGTCTCACGCTCAAGTGCGATCCTGACTACGCCTCGTACCTCACCCAGCACTTCGACGACGTCGCCCCGGGTTACCACATGAACAAGCGCCACTGGATCACCGTCACGCTGTCGATGGCTCTTTCGTGGGACCTCGTCGACGAGCTCATCGCCGACTCCTACCAGTTGGTCGTGTCGGCACTCCCCGCCTCGCTTCGTCGGGAGCTGTCGTCGGGAACGTAGGCGGTATCGGAATGCTGCGCTGGCCTCGTCGCGAGTGAAACGCCGTGGTGAATTCCTCGACGAAGGTCGACGCAGGACACGAATCTGAAGCCCGGCGATAGCGTTTGGCGGGGAGAGAGACTCGTGGGATTCTCGCTCGCGATACCAGAGTGGTATCATTGCTGGGTGGCTCTGACCGTGCGTACCGATGAGGCGATGGAGAAGGCACTTGACGCCCTCGTGTCGAGTGAGGGCCTCTCGCGTCAGGAGATCATCCGTCGCGCCGTGATGGAGCGGTACGAACACTCCAGTCACGTGAGTCGCGTCGAATCATCGGCGACGAGAATGATGGAACGTTGGGGTGATGTTCTCGAGCGGCTCAGCTCAACGTGACCGACGTCGAGTATCTGGAACTCGACGACGTCCTCGCTCTGGTCCGCCTGTTGGGAGTTGGCCCAGTTCGCGACGTTGGCTTGCTCGACTCCGCGTTGGCCCGGCCCCGCGCGAGTGCGTTCGGTGAGGACGCCTACGCGACGTTGGAACGAAAGGCCGCGGCGCTCCTTCAGTCGCTGAGGAAGAACCACGCCTTAATCGATGGCAACAAGCGACTCGCGTGGCTAGCGACGACGGTCTTCCTCGACCTCAACGGTGTGGCCGTTGAACTCGGCGACGATGCCGCCTTCGAACTCGTCTGCGAGGTGGCGGGTTCGGAAGTGGACCTGGACGAGATCGTCGAGCGCCTGAGACATCGCGACTCGGTCAGGCGTCGAACCCGACCGACAGCGTGACCCAGGTTCAACGTCCCAGCAACAGAGCAATCACCAGGATCACGATGGCGGGTAGGAGGGTGACGGCCCACCCCTGCCAGGTCTGGGGTCGGATGCCGACGCCGACTCGCTTGGGACCGAACCACGGTTTGTCGCTCATGACGCTCCTTCTTGGTTGGGATGATTCGCGATGTGCAGCACTTCGAGGGCGTCAGCGGGGTGTGGCGTCGAGATTCGAATCTGCTCGCCTGACCTCAGCTCGAGGATGAGGATCGGCCCTCGCCCTACGGTGAGGCGCGTCGACTTGACGAAGCGTTCACCGACACCCAGGGCCTGGAGACCGGTGACCTCGCCGGAGGAGGCTGAGACGATGTCGCAGACCTCCACGCGACGGGTGGGCCATCGGTAGAGTCCGTTGCCGAGCAGCACCTGCTCCGGTGTCACGGCCAGGCGCACCACGGCGGAGTAGGACGCGGTGAAGGCCAGCAGCAGCGTGACCGGCGCGACGAGCCACCAGGCGTCGAGGGCGAACAGTGCGATGTCGAGACCGACGGTGACGAGCACCACGAAGGCCACGGTGGCCGGCGAGACCACGGTGCTCGAATAGGCGCGGCGCTCGGTCACGGCGAGACCTCCTGGATGAGGGCGATGAGGACGTCAGGGTCGTAGCCGAGGTCGGTGGCGAGGACGACGAGGGATTTCACCGCGTCGGCGACACGAGCCAGTTCGTCGCAGCGCTGGGTGACCCGCACCGAGCGACCGCGGCGGAATTCGAGGATGCCGAGGTCGCGCAGTCGGCGATAGGCGGCCAGGACCGTGTTGACGTTGACGCCCAGCACTTCGCCCAGTTCGGCGGCGGGAGCGAGTCGCTCGCCGGCTTGAAGGGTCCCGGACTCGATCTCCACCAGGACGTTGGACACGAGTTGGTCCTGGATCGACTGGGATCCGGAGACGTCGATGGACCAGTTCATAGTACTAGTAGATACTATCACTAATGAATCCATTACGCCACATTCCCGCGGCGAGATCGCGATGGGGCCGACCATTGGGACGTGTCGGAAGAGTTGCCAGCTCGCCCAGGGAGGCGAGGCATGTATCACCCGTGATACATTGATTTGGTGGGTGAGGTGACCATACGAGAGATACGAAACCACGGCGGCCAAGTGGTCGACCGAGTTGAGGCAGGCGAAAGCATGACGATTACTCGCGATGGCAAGCCGGTCGCCACACTCTCCCCGCTCGATCCGCCGACGATGCCGTTGTCGCTGCTCCTGGAGCGCTGGGCGACGTTGCCGCCCATGGATCCACGAAGTCTTCGTCGCGACATCGACGAACTCATCGACCCGTACCTGTGATGCTTCCCGCGGAGTCGAAGCGAGGCATCCTCGACACCAGCACCGTCATCCTGCTCGAGAGGATCGCCGATGCTTCTTCACTTCCCGACGAGCCCTTGATCACCTCGGTGACATTGGCCGAACTGTCGGTCGGCCCCCTGGTGGCCACGACACCCCAGGAGCAGGCGATTCGCCAAATGCGCCTTCAGCAGGTGGAGGCCGATTTCCGACCCCTACCCTTCGATGCTGCGGCGGCTCGTGCCTTCGGACAGGTCGCCGCCTCCCTGCGACGAGGCGGTCGTTCGACGACGGCGAGGGCCTATGACGCCATGATCGCCGCCATCGCCATCGCCCGCGCCCTGCCATTGTTCACGTGCAATCCGGCGGACTTTTCGAGGATTGATGGTCTGGACCTGAGGGCGATCGACCACCCAGACAGGACTTCGTAGTCGCGACCTCGACGCGTCTCGGCGGTGTCCTGCCTCATCGGGGTGTTCCTGGCGGACCTACGCGAAGGGGCTAGGAGGTGCGGAAGCGCATCGAGGCCAGCAGGTCCGCCAGTTCTTCGGGGTGCGAGAGGAAGGGGCAGTGGTCGCTCGCCAGTTCGACGACGTCGTCGCAGCGCTGGGCGATCTCGCGCTGAACCTCGGGTCGGATCGCCTCGTCGCGCTGACACACCACGTAGGTGGCCGGCACCGCGAGATTCTCCGAGGTTCTGGCGGTTCGGAAGCTCGCCAGGGTCTGCGTGGTGATCTGGTCGATGGCCCACTGGCGCGTCGCCTCGTCGCAGTCGCCGTAGAGGGCGAGAGCGGCCGGCTCGTGGTCGAGGAACAACAATCCGTCCTCGCGACGGATGGCCGCGTCGAGTGGCGAGCCGAGGCCTTGCTTGCGTGACTCCTTGGTGACGTCCGACGCGGTCTCGCCCACTCGCGGCACGAGGGCGGCCACGTAGACGATGCCCACGAGCTCCTCGACCTTGGGCGCGGCCTCGGCCACCACGGCGCCACCGTAGCTGTGGCCGACCAGGACCACCGGTCCGCGCCCGCGCACGAAGCGCTGCAGCGCGTGCACGTCGGCGACCAGGTCGATCGAGGGGTCCATCGTCTCGCTGCTCGGCAGGTCCAGCGCGGCCCAGGCCAGGGAGCGTCGCTCCAGCGAATCGCCCAGACGAGCCCAGCTCCAGGCGCCGTGCCAGGCGCCGTGCACCAGGATGAAGGTGGGGGAGTCCGCCATTGTTGTGAAGGCTATCTCCGCCGCACCCGACGACGGCGCAACGGTGCCGACCTCAGTGGGCGACGACGAAAATGGCGAATGTCCGGGATCGACGTCACCGTCTCTCGAGGTAGGTTCCACATGCCTGTTTCTGTAGGAACACAAAGCAATTGGTGAATCGTGGAGAATGTCGCGCTGGATTGCGAAGTTGCCGGGGGCCATCGCCCGGGTCTGACGCGGCGCTCGCGCCGCCTTGCCGTCGATCAGAACACCACGTCGGTTTGGACCGATTGACTCGAGGACTGACACTGGCGGCTGGGGAGTTGACGACGGCCCGGTGACACCGACGGGTCACCGCGGGCTAGTGTGAATCTCCTTCGTAGTTGCGACGCTGCTGCTCGCGCCACTGGTCGGAGTGCTCCTCGAAGTCGGGATCGTTGACCCGCATGATTCCGTAGGTGGGGAAGAGGAACCAGAGGATCTTCTTCGTCCAGGTCGGTGCGTGGCGGCTGCGCTCCATGCGTCTCATGGCGCGCTGGCGCCGGGCGGGACCGTCGACGGGAGGTAGGGGGTTGTAGACGACGTGGGACGAGGGGGCCGACCCGTCGCCTCCCTCGCCGTGGGGCACCTCGTCGGGACCGTCGGTGTCACTCATCGTGCGAGCCTCGTCTGGGGGAACGGCGCTGCTGAGTCGAATGGCAGTGGCTCGCCGGGCCGTGCTGAAGAGCGCCTCGTGCGACGGGCGGGGCGCGGTCAGGGTGCTGGTCGAGGCCCGGCACGAAGGCGTCCCTAAACTGGTGGGATGGCCCGCCCCTTTGACGTCAGCGCACTCGAGAAGAAATGGCAAGCCCGTTGGCTCGACGAGGGCACCTACGAGGTCGACAACGACGACCCGCGTGAGCGCTACTTCGCCCTGTGCATGTATCCCTACCCCTCGGGCACCGCGCACCAGGGCCACATCCGCAACTACACCTTCGGTGACCTGGTCGTTCGCTACCAGACCATGCGCGGCAAGGCGGTCCTCACCCCCTTCGGCTTCGACTCCTTCGGCCTGCCCGCGGAGAACGCCGCCATCAAGGCCGGCAGCCACCCGCGCCTGTTCACCCACGCGCGCATGGCCGAGCTGAAGAACTCGGTGCGCCGCCTGGGCGCCGTCTACGACTGGCGCCGCGAGGTCTTCAGTCACGACCCCAACTACATGAAGTGGGCCCAGGCCATCTTCCTCGAGTTCTTCAAGGCCGGACTGGCCTACCGCGCCGAGGCGCCGGTGAACTGGTGCCCGGGTTGCGCGACGGTGCTCGCCAACGAGCAGGTCAACGCCGACGGCACCTGCGACCGTTCCGGCGACCTGGTGGAGCGTCGCAACCTCGAGCAGTGGTTCTTCAAGATCACCGACTACGCCGAGGAGCTCCTCAACGACATCGACACCCTGGAGTGGCCCGAGCGGGTCAAGACCATGCAGCGCAACTGGATCGGCCGCAGCGAGGGCGTCGAGTTCGAACTGCCCTTCGCCCACGACCCGAGCCGCGGGCTGCGAGTGTTCACGACGCGCCCCGACACCGGATTCGGCGTCACCTACGCGGTCATCGCCCCCGAGCACCCCTTCCTCGAAGAGTTGACGACCAACGAGCAGCGCGCGGTCGTGACCAGCCTGGTCGAACGCGCGAGCCAGGAGAGCGACCTCGAACGCACGGCGTCGTCGGACTCGGGGGCGGGGCTCGAGAAGCGCGGCGCCTTCACCGGCTCCTTCGTCGTCAACCCCTTCACTGGCGAGTCCGTGCCGGTCTACGTGGCCGACTACGTGCTGGGCACCTACGGCACCGGAGCGATCATGGCCGTGCCGGCCGAGGACGAGCGCGACTACGCCTTCGCCCAGGTCCACGGCCTACCCGTCGTGCGCACCGTCGAGGCGCCCGAGGGTCACGTGGGCGCCTACGCCGGCGACGGCCCCCATATCAACTCGGGCTTCCTGGACGGGATGGCCACCGCGGAGGCCAAGGAGGCCGCGGCCGCCTTCCTCGAGGAGCACGCTCGCGGAGCGCGCACCGTGAACTACCGTCTGCGCGACTGGCTGGTCTCGCGCCAGCGCTTCTGGGGCTGCCCGATCCCGGTCGTCTACTGCAACGTCGACGGCATCGTGGCGGTGCCCTTCGAGCAGCTGCCGGTGCTGGCCCCCGACGACGTGGTCATGGACAAGTCGGGCCAGTCGCCCCTCGCCACCCACGAGGGCTTCCGCAACACCACCTGTCCGACCTGCGGGGGGCCCGCTCGCCGCGAGGCCGACACCATGGACACCTTCACGGACTCGTCGTGGTACTTCCTGCGCTACTGCGACCCCTTCACCCCGGACAAGGCCTTCGACCCGGTGGAGGCGGCCAAGTGGATGCCGGTGGACCAGTACATCGGCGGCATCGAGCACGCCATCTTGCACCTGCTCTACGCGCGCTTCTACCTGAAGGCCCTCGTCGACATCGGCATGGCCCCCGGTCTGACGCGCGAGCCCTTCAAGCGCCTCTTCACCCAGGGCATGATCCGCCTCGACGGCTCGAAGATGTCCAAGTCCAAGGGCAACCTGATCGCGCCCGAGAAGTACTACGACACCGTCGGCGCCGACGGCCTGCGGCTCTTCCACCTCTTCGTGGGTCCGCCCGCCGACGACGTGGACTGGACCGCCCAGACCGAGGACGTGATCGAGGGCTGCGCGCGCTTCCTCGACCGCTTCTACCGCCTGAGCCACTACGACGAGTGCTTCTTCCACGACGAGCGCACCAGCGAGGACGACGAGGTCCTGCGCGAGGTGCACCGCACCGTCGCCAAGGTCACCGAGGGCATGGAGCGCTGGAGCTACAACACCGCGGTCGCCGCGCTGATGGAGCTGCTCAACACGGTCTCGAAGTGGGCGCGGCGTCCCGAGGGGGCGCACCGCGCCACCCTCGACGAGGCGCTGGACCTGATGATCCGACTCCTCGCGCCGATGGCGCCGCACCTGATGGCCGAGATGTGGGAGGAGCGCCACCCGGGCGAGCCCTCGGTGCACGCCACCAGTTGGCCCGAGGCCGACCCCGCGCTCGTGGCGCGCGAGAGCGTCGTCATGGTCGTCCAGGTCAACGGCAAGGTGCGCGCCCGCCTCGAGGTGAGCCCCGAGGTCTCCGAGGCCGAGGCCGCCGCGGCGGCGCTGGCGAGCCCCGAGGTCCAAAGGTTCCTCGACGGCGAGCCCCGACGCGTCGTGGCGGTCCCCCCGCGGCTCGTGAACATCATCGCGTGATGAGCCACGGCTCCACGGTCCACGTCGAGCCGCCGCGCTTCGACCGGCCCGAGGTCGAGGTGCGCGCCTCGGCCAAGCGCAAGAAGACCGGCACCGCCCACTGGTCGGGGAGCCGCATCGTGGTGCAGATCCCCGCGCGCCTGAGGGGCAAGGAGCGACAGCGCTTCGTGGACGACCTGGTGGAGCGACTCCTCGCCCAGCGACCCCAGAACGCCGGGGGCGACGCATCCTTAGAGGAGCGCGCCCGGGTGCTCGCCGAACTCTACGTCGAGGGCGTCGAGGCCTCGTCGGTGCGCTGGGTCGCCAACCAGCGCCGTCGCTGGGCCTCGTGCTCGCCGGCCACGCGCGAGATCCGGGTCTCGAGCCGGCTGCGCCAGTGTCCCGAGTGGGTCATCGACGCGGTGCTGGTGCACGAGCTCAGCCACCTGATCGAGGCCGACCACTCGCCGGCCTTCTACGAACTGGCCAACCGGCATCCCCGCCAGCACGAGTGCGAGGTCTTCCTCGACGGCTTCGCGCTGGGGCTGGGTCTGGCGATCGAGTCGGGCGACGTCGACGTGGCCGAGCGCGACTAGCGCTCGCCGCGCAGGAAGCGCTCGAGCTCCGCGGCGAGCTCGTCGCCGCTGGGGACCTCTTCGCCGAGCGAGGTGCCCTCGTTCTCGTCGGTCACCGCTTCGAGCTGCTCGACCATGCTGGCGTGGTCCGGGTTGTTGAGCACCAGGTCGTCGACGCGACTGCGGGCGTCGTCGGCGGCGGCGCGCAGCGAAGAGGCGTCGAGGGTGAGGCCGCCGATGCGCGCCAGGCTCTCGATCAGGGAGGCGGCGGCTTGGGGGTAGGGCATGGAGGCGACGTAGTGGGGCACGCGGGCCCACAGGGTCACTACGTCCATGTCGACGTCGGCGCAGCCCAGCTCCATGGCCGCCGAGATCCCGGCGGGCACCTCGAGCTCGCCCGCGACCG
Organism: uncultured Actinomycetes bacterium; assembly: GCA_903860745.1. Taxonomy (GTDB): domain Bacteria; phylum Actinomycetota; class Acidimicrobiia; order Acidimicrobiales; family RAAP-2; genus RAAP-2. The sequence continues at coordinate 9,147 of CAIORQ010000010.1, forward strand.
TGCCCACGAGGGGCAAGAGGTTGGCGCTGGCCTCGGGGGCGGTGGCGATCACGCGCACCGGACGGGTGTGGGGGGTCGGCGCGGGGAAGGCGCCCAGACCGATGACCAGGCGCACGTCGAAGCGCAGGGCGGCGTCGGTGACGGCCTCGATGAAGTCGCTCCAGTGGAAGTCGGGCTCGGGGCCCACGAGGAAGATCATGTCGGCGCCGTCGCCGTCGCGTCCGTAGCGCAGCTGGATCTCGGGCCAGGTCAGTTCGGTGGTGACGCCGTCGACGATGCGCGCCACGGGTCGACGCGCGCGCTGGTCGATGAAGTACTCGGTGTCGAAGGTCGCCAGGGTCTCGGTGGGGATGGTCATCAGCAGCGTCGACATGGCGGTCGAGGCGCCCAGGCCGGCGTCGATCCAGCCCTCGAGGGCGTAGACCAGGACGGGCTCGTTCAACTCGGGGTCGGACAGGAAGATGATGCGCTCGTAGCTGCCGTCGTCCATCGTTCCTCCTTCCCACTCGGCCCTCACCGGAGCCGGGTAAGCGACTCTAGGCGGAGGGCGACTGCATCGTGTCCTCGCCATGAAGGCTAACAGCGCACCGACGAGGCCTCCGGAGGGCCAATTAGGCTTTGCGCGTGCCAGGGCGTCCCCCCTCCAAGCGCGGTCGCGCGCGATGAATCGCCTGCTGCCCGCGACGACGTTACGGCTTTCATTGGGCACGCGCGACTACGACGTCACGCGCCGCGCGCTGGTCATGGGGATCTTGAACCGCACCCACGACTCCTTCTTCGCGCCCGCCGCCACCTACGCCATGGACGCATTCTTGGCGCGCGCCGAGCAGTTGGTGCACGAGGGCGCGGACCTGCTCGACGTCGGCGGCGTCAAGGCCGGCCCAGGCGAGGAGGTCAGCGAGGCCGAGGAGCTCGAGCGCGTGGTGCCGGCCATCGTCGCACTGCGCGAGCGCTTCGACCTGCCCCTCAGCGTCGACACCTGGCGCGCCAGCGTGGCGCGCGAGGCCTTCGCGGCGGGGGCCTGCGTGGGCAACGACATCAGCGGATTCGCCGATCCCGACTACCTCGCGGTGGCCGCGGCGGCCGGGGCCAGTGTGGTGGCCACGCACATCCGGCTGCGTCCGCGCGTGGCCGACCCCGACCCCCACTACGACGACGTCACCCAGAGCGTCTACGACTTCCTCGCTGAACGACGCCAGTGGGCGCTCGACGCCGGCGTGGCGCCGCAGCGCATCATCCTCGACGCGGGGCTGGACCTGGGCAAGACCGCCGCCCAGTCGCTGGAGCTGCTGCGCGCCAGCGCGCGCCTGGCCGAACTCGGTCCGCTGTTGCTGTCGGCGTCGAACAAGACCTTCCTCGGGGTGATGTTCGACCTCGACGTGCTGCACCGTCGTGAGGCGTCCCTGTCGGCCGCCGCCTTGGGCGTCGCCGGGGGCTGTCGGGTGCTGCGCGTGCACGACGTGCGCGGCACCGTGCGGGTGCGCGACGCGCTCGAGCGCGTCTTGGAGGCGAGGTGAGCGCCGCCGTCACCGTCGTGGTGGGCACCGACGCCACCATGGTCTACGACGCGCTGCACAACGTGGTCGCCGAGGCGCTCGGGGACCTCGACCCCTCCTTCGCCCTGCAGGACTTCACCGTCAAGGACGTGACCAACTCGGGCGACTCGGTGATCTCGGCGGTGCTGGAGGCGCTGAACACGCCGCCCTTCCTCGTGGTGCGACGCGTGGTGGTGCTGCGCGACGCCCAGGGCCTGCTCGCCGACGAGGTGGCCGCCCTGGCGGCGTGGATGGAGCACCCCGCGCCCGACGTTTCGCTGGTCGTGGCGGTGGTGGGGGCCAAGTCCCACAAGCTCGTCAAGGCCGCCCAGGATGTCGTCGAGGTCAACGTCGGCTCGCGGGCCAAGGACCGGGTGGCCTTCGTCGTCGAGAAGATGGCGCAGTACCGGGTCAGCATCGACGCCTCGGCCGCCGCGCGGGTGGCCGACCGGGTCGGCGACGACGTCGCGCGCGTGGACTCGCTGGCGCGTCTCCTCGCCTCGGTCTACGGCTCGGCGCCGCTCAACCTCAGCCACATCGAGCCCTACCTGGGCGACGCGGGCGGCGTGCCCGAGTGGGACCTGACCGACGCCCTGGAGAGCGGCAACGCCACCAAGGCCATCACCATCGCGAGGCGCATGCTCGACAGCCGCGGGCGCGCGGGGGTGCAGATCATCTTCCTGCTCCAGCGCTACTACCTGCGCATGGCCCGCCTGGAGGGCGCCGACGTCACGAGTCCCGAGGAGGCCGCGCAGGTGCTGGGCATGAACCCCTTCGGCGCCAAGAAGCTCCTGGCCATGGCGAACCGCATGGGGGCCGAGCGCATCGCCGACGCGATCCACCTCATCGCCGACGCCGACGTGGACCTGAAGGGTGGGGTGAGCTACGGCGGCAAGGACCTCAACACGGACCAGGACGTGACGGACCTGACGGTCATCGAGGTGCTGGTGGCGCGCCTGGCGCGCCTCTCGGCGAGCGCCCGTCGCTAGGGGAGCGGTCCCGACGCCAGAAACACCAAAGCCGCCCCGAAGGGCGGCTCACGGTTGGCGGATCGAAGACGACTAGGCGCTGGCGCCCTCGCGGAGCTTGGCGATGCGCTTCATCAGACCGCTCTTCTTGTTGGCGGCGGTGTTCTTGTGGATGATGCCCTTGGACGCGGCCATGTCGATGCGCTTGACGGCGAGGCGCAGCGCGGGCTCCTCGTTCTCCGTGCCGACGGCGCTCACGGCGGTCTTGGCGCGAGTGCGAATCTCGGACTTCACGGCGCGGTTGCGCTCGCGAGCGATCTCGTTCGTCTTGTTACGCTTGATCTGGCTCTTGATATTCGCCACAAAAAACCTCGTTCTCAGTACGCCGAAACTCTCCGGCGGGCTAGACAAGGCTAGCAGACGGCGTGCCCCGGTCGTCGTGAGCGTGCTTTTGCACGTGTGGCTCGCGCCGCCATGCGAAGATACCCCAATTTTGATGGTCGCGTTGATAGCCTGTGACCCATACAACTGGCGCCATCACTGGCGTGCCGCAGGGAAGGGTCCCATCTCATCAAACCTCGCTCCTCGTCCTTCTTCACGGTCCGTGCTCGACTCGGTGCCGCGGCGGTCGTCCTTGCGAGCGCATGCGCGACACTGCCCCTGATTGCAACCAGCGCGAGTGCCGCTCCCGGGACCGTTCTGTACGCATCCACGGGGGGAATGGACACGACCGGCGTGAGTGGATGCACCACTCTCATGGATAGCTGTTCACTCGACGGCGCCCTGGGCGCGGCTGAGGCGCTCTCGAGCGGCAGCGTCGCCATCTACCTGCAGTCCGCCAGTGCGACGAATTCGTACAACGGCGAATCCAACTCCTTCTATAGCTTCAATGACCCCGGGCTCGACGTCACCATCGAGCCCGATCCGTCACTCGGCGCCGGCGCGGTATCGGTCTTTGACGCGCGCTACCTGCCGGGTTCGTCGATCCTGACCCTGAGTGGCAGCGGTTCGCTGACCCTCAACGACGTCCAGATGCAGAACGCGACCTCCACGACCAGTGGGGGAGCCCTTCATATCACCTCCAGCCTCAGCGTCACGTGCAACAGTTGCGTCTTCACGAACAACCAGACCGTCGCCAACTCCAATGGCGGGGCCATCGGCGTCGACAATGTCGTGGCGGGGGACCTGACGGTGAACGACTCCACCTTCAGCGACAACTGGGCCTTTGGCGTAGGCGGAGCCATTGGTGAGTACGCCTCCAACGGCACGATGACCATCACCAATTCCACCTTCACCGGCAACCAGGGGTACTACGGCGGGGCCATCGGCGAAGGGGCCAACGGTGGGGGAACCCTGAACGTCAGCGGATCCACCTTCACCAACAACAGCGCCAACACGGGTGGCGCCATCGACAACGCGGACATCGGGGGTTCGTCAAGCGCCGTCGTGCAGTACTCCACCTTCGTCGACAACACCGCCGAGGCCACCGGCGGGGCGATCGCGAGCAACCTCAACTTCGGTGGCGGCAATCTCGTCGTCCTTCGCTCGACGATCGATGACGGAGCTGGCACGACGCCCGCAGTCGCCGCCGGTGGGGGGACGACGGTCTTCGCAGGTTCACTCATCGCGGGAAGCCAGTCCTCGTTATGCGCCGGGACCATCAGCGACGCCGGATACAACGTCGAATCGGACGCGTCGGCCAGTTGCGGTTTCACCCAGTCGAGCGACGCGGTGGCGGGCTCGGACCCGGGGCTCGCGAAGTTGGCGGACAACGGTGGGGCGACCCTGACCGAGCAGGTGTCGGCCGCCTCGAGCGCGGCGAACTCGATTCCTTCGACTCCTTCGACCCTCGTGATCATCAACGCGACGCCCTATACGTTGTGCGCGAATCCCGACGTCGACCAGACTGGCGTCGCCCAGGCGACCGCGGGCGGATGCTCGCGCGGCGCCCTCGACGCGACGCATCTGGCAACGTCCTCGGTGCCGAGCGTCACGGCGCCGCTCACGAGCTCGAGCGCGACACAGAGTTTTTCCCTGGCGGCCTGGGAGGATCGGGCTCGGGCGGTTACGTCTTCTCGACGTCGAGCCCGGGTTGCTCGATCGTGTCGTCGACATTGAGCTTCACCGGCACGGTGGTGCCGAGCACCTGTGAGGTCACCGTGGTGAAGAGCGCCCAGGGTGCCTACGCCGCCTCGTCGCCCTCGCTGGCGCAAGCCTTCACCTTCGTTGCTGCGCCGCAGGCCAGCCCACTCGTGGTTTCGCCCACTCGTGGTCGCTTCGCGACGCGAGTGACGTTGACGACCTCGGGCGGCTCCGGCACCGGGGCGACGACCTACGTCGTGGCCAACGGTTCCGCGCAGGGCTGCGCCCTCATCACGTCGAACGCGCTGAGCACCACGACGGCCGGAACGTGCATTGTCCAGGCCACTAAGGCCGCGAGCGGGATCTACGCCGCATCAACCTCGTCGCTCACGAGCGTCGTGGTCGCGGCGAATTTGCCCTCGGCCCCCGTCCTCAAGCTGCTGTCGGAACACTCCGGCGTGGCAGTCTTCTCCGTGGCTCTGAAGAGTCTCGGTGGCGATCCGATGACCGCTCTGCAGTACTCGCTCAACGCCGGTCCGTGGAAGTCAGCGATCCGCCTCGGGCACGGAAAGATCGAGATCACGTCGTTGCGACGAGGTTCGAACACCTCGGTTCGGCTGCGGGTCTACACCGCGGCGGGCCACAGCCCCGCGTCCGCGCCCGTGCACGTACTCGCCAAGTGAGACACTACGTCGCGACGACGTCGCGACGACGTCGGGGCCGCGAGAGCGGCGCGGGCACGCCCTCGCGCGGGGGAGCGGTGCGCGCCCAGTAGCCTTGAACGCACCGTGGCCAACATTCTTCTTCCCGTCGAAACGGCGAAAATCCGAAATTTCTCCATTATCGCCCACGTCGACCACGGCAAGTCGACGCTCTCGGACCGAATCTTGGAGATCACGGGCGCCGTCGATCCGCGCCTCATGCGCGCTCAGTACCTCGACTCGATGGACATCGAACGCGAGCGCGGGATCACCATCAAGGCCCAGAACGTGCGCGTCTTCTTCGAGGACCACATCTTGCAGCTCATCGACACGCCCGGCCACGTGGACTTCGGTTACGAGGTCTCACGATCCCTGGCGGCCTGCGAGGGGGCGATCTTGCTGGTGGACGCCAGCCAGGGCATCCAGGCCCAGACGCTCGCCAATTGCTACCAGGCCATCGAGAACAACCTAGAGATCGTCGCGGTGCTCAATAAGATCGACCTGCCCGCCGCCGACCCCGAACGATGCCGCGAGGAGCTCGACCGGGTGCTGGGTCTGCCCGCCGACCAGATCCTGACGATCTCGGCCAAGACCGGCGAAGGTGTTCGCGAGTTGCTGCGCGCCATCATCGAGCGTATTCCCGCTCCGTTGGGCAGTCCCGACGACCCGCTGCGCGCGCTGATCTTCGACTCCTACTATGACCAGTACCGCGGGGTCATCTCCTCGATCCGCATCATCGACGGGACGCTGCGCGACGACGTCAAGATCCGCATGATGCAGGCCGGTGAGAACCACGAGATCGAGGAGATCGGCATCCGCACGCCCGACATGATCTCGGTCCAGCAGCTCGGTCCGGGCGAAGTGGGCTACATCGTGGCGGGTATCAAGGACGTCGGAGGCGCACGCTCGGGCGAGACCATCACCGAGGCCCAACGTCCCGCGGCGACGGCGCTCGATGGTTACATGGACCCCAAGCCCATGGTGTACTGCGGCATCTACCCGATCGACGGCGACGACCTGGCCGACCTGCGCGACTCGCTCGACAAGCTCAAGCTCAACGACGCCTCGATCACCTACGAGCCCGAGTCCTCCCACGCGCTGGGCTTCGGCTTCCGCTGCGGCTTCCTGGGGCTGCTGCACATGGAGATCGTGCGCGAGCGCCTCGAGCGCGAGTTCAACCTCGACATCATCGCCACGGCCCCCTCGGTGGTGTACCGCGCCTACCTGACCGACGGCACGGAGGTGAAGATCGACAACCCCACCGACCTGCCCGACGCCTCGCGCCTCGACCACATCGACGAGCCCATGCTGCACATCTCGATCCTCACGCCGGCCGAGTTCCTCGGCACCGTGATGGACCTGTGCCAGTCGCGGCGCGCCGAGATGATCAAGATGGACTACCTCTCGCCCGAGCGCGTCGAGCTGCGCTACACCATCCCCCTGGCCGAGGTGGTCATCGACTTCTTCGACGCCCTGAAGTCGCGCACCAAGGGCTACGCCAGCCTCGACTACGAACCCAGCGGCTACGTGACCTCGAACCTCGTGAGGGTGGACCTGCTCATCAACCACGAGCCGGTCGACGCCTTCTCGACCATCGTGCACCGCTCCAACGCCGACTACTACGGCCGGCGCATGGCCGAGCGCCTGAAGGAGCTCATCCCGCGCCAGATGTTCGACGTGCCGATCCAGGCGGCCATCGGCGGACGGGTCATCTCGCGCGAGACCGTCAAGGCTCGCCGCAAGGACGTGCTGGCCAAGTGCTACGGCGGCGACATCACCCGCAAGCGCAAGCTCCTCGAGAAGCAGAAGGAGGGCAAGAAGCGCATGAAGAACCTCGGACGCGTCGAAGTCCCCCAGGAGGCCTTCGTCGCCGCCTTGAAGCTCGAGGACTAGAGACCCGTCGAGCCGTCGATCACCTCGCGCAGCAGGTCGGCGTGGCCGTTGTGGCGCGCGTACTCCTCGATCATGTGCAGGTAGATCCAGCGCAGGTCCACGTCCTCTCCCGGGCGCACCCGCGCGGGCCGCGTCTCGAGCGCTAGGGGCGCGGCGTTGTCCCTCGCGCGCTGGCAGTTGGCGAGGAAGGTCTCGGCGACCTCCTCGGGCGTGGCCCAGTCGAAGCGGTTGAACTCGGCGTCGCGGTCGTCGTCGCTGGTGAAGGGCAGGGGCCCGGGGGAGTCCAGCAAGATGGCGTCGAACCACCACAACTCCACCAGGGCCATGTGCTGCAAGAGGCCCAGCAGGGTCAGGTTCGAGGGCGGCACCGCGTGGCGGGTGAGCTGCTCGGCGTCCAGCCCCGAACACTTGGCGAGCAGGGCGGAGCGGTGGAAATCCAACCAGCCCTCGAGGGCCGGGCGTTCGGGGGAGCGCTGCGGCTCGGGGAAACGTTCCAGGGCGACGATCACGGCGGTCCTCGATTCACTCGGTGTCGGGCCCAAACTAGAGCATGGCGGTGACGGACCGACCAAGGCTGGCACTCAGTACAATTGAGTGCTAACAAGGAGGCAGCATGGCTCGTCGCGCGAACCCCACCCCGTCGACCGACCTCGACGCCCGCAAGGCCACCATCCTCGAGGCCGTCGTGGCCGAGCACATCGACACCGCCCAGCCCGTGGGCTCCTCCTCGGTCGCCTCCAACGCCGACCTGGGCGTCTCGCCGGCCACGGTGCGCTCCGAGATGGTCTCCCTGGAGCGCGAGGGCTACCTCGCCCAACCCCACACCTCGGCCGGACGCATCCCCACCGACAAGGGCTACCGCTACTTCGTCGACCACCTGCAGTCCGGGGTCCTGGGCGCCCCCCAGCAGCACCAGCTGGCCGACTTCTTCGCCAACGTCCGCGGCGAGGTCGAGGACGTCCTCGAGCAGACCTCGACCCTGCTGAGCCAGATGACCAACTACACCGCGATGGTGCTCGGCGCCACCCACGCGCACGCGACGATCATGTCGGCGCAGCTGGTGAACTTGGACGCCCATCACCAGCTCCTCGTCGCGGTCTTCTCCGACGGTTCGGTCATCAAGCACTCGCTCAACCCCGTCTTCGACGTGGACTACGAGACCTGCGCCGAGGCCTCGCGCCAGCTCAACGCGCTGCTCATCGGCACGACCCTCGAGTCGCCGGTGCAGGTCCCCTCGCGCCACGACCACGTGGCCCAACTGGTGCGCGACGCCGTGGCCACCCTGCACGCCCAGGAGCCCACCGTGGACGGCGAACAGGTCTTCATCGGCGGCTCCTCGCGGGTCGCGGAGTCCTTCGAGGGGGTCGAGACGGTGCGCAAGGTGCTCTCCATCCTCGAACAGGAGCTCCTCGTGGTCGGCCTCGTCCAGGACATGCTCTCGCGCGGCCTGTCGGTCGCGATCGGCTCGGAGGTCGGCTACGAGCCGCTGTCGACCTGCGCGGTGGTGGTGGCGCCGGTGACCATCGACGGCGCGCCCGCGGGGGCCGTCGGCCTGCTCGGGCCCACGCGCATGAAGTACCAAGAGGCCATGGCCGCCGCCGGGGCGGTCTCGCAGCACCTGGCGCGCCACTTCGGCGGGGACGAGGACCATGACCACTGACCTGTACGAGATCCTCGAGGTCGACCGCGGCGTCTCGCCCGAGGAGCTCAAGAAGGCCTACCGTCGCCTGGCGCGCCAGCTGCACCCCGACGCGAACCCCGGCGACGCGGCGGCCGAGGCCCGCTTCAAGGAGGTCTCCCAGGCCTACGAGATCCTCTCGGACCCCGAGCGGCGCGCCAACTACGACCGCTTCGGCCAAGACGTCGGCGCGGGCGGCAACCCCTTCGGCGCGGGCTCGGTGCAGGACATCTTCGACATGTTCTTCGGCGGCATGGGCGGACGCACCCCGACCCGGCGGGGCCCTCAGCCCGGACCCGACGCCGAGGTGGCCGTGGAGATCACCCTGGACGAGGCGGCCTTCGGCGCGAACCGCGAGATCAGCGTCACCCTGCCCGCAAGGTGCGGCGCCTGCGAGGGCAGCGGCTGCGCACCGGGCACCTCGCCGGTGGCCTGCGTGGAGTGCGCCGGACTGGGCGAGGTGCGCCGCGTGCGCAACTCCATCCTGGGCCAGATGATGACCACGAGCGTCTGTCCGCGCTGTTCGGGCGTGGGTACGCGCATCGAGTCGCCCTGCGCCGAGTGCCGCGGCGAGGGTCGGGTCAACGCCACGAGCACCATGACCATCCAGATCCCCGCCGGCGTCGAGGACGGCTCGACGATGCGCCTGTCCGACCGCGGACCGGCGGGTCTGCGCGGCGGGCCCAACGGGCGACTCTTCGTGCACCTGCGCGTGGCGCCCGACGAGCGCTTCGAGCGCCACGGCGACGACCTGCACCACGAGGCCCACGTCGCCTTCACCCAGGCCGCCCTGGGCGCGCAGATCGAGGTGCCGACGCTGCGCGGCACCCACGTGCTCGACGTCGAGCCGGGCACCGCCTCGGGCACCGTGTCGCGCGTGCGCCACGAGGGCGTCGAGCACCTGCACGGCCGCGGCCGCGGCGACCTCTTGGTGCACCTGGTGGTGGACGTGCCCACCGAGCTCGACGACACCGAGCGCGACCTGCTGCGCCAGCTCGCCGAGCACCGCGGCGAGGCGGTCGCCGAGCACCACGGCGGGGGGCTCTTCCGCAAGCGGTCCAAGCGATGAAGCGATGACCCTGCTCGAGTGGCCGCGCCGCGTGGCCGCCCTCACGCAGCTGCGCGTCGAGGACGTCGAGGCGCCGGTACTGAGCCGTGAGGACGACCACCACCTGCGCCGCGTGCTGCGCGCGCAGGTCGGCGAGGAGATCGTGGTCACCGACGGGGCGGGCGCGTGGCGCTTCGCCCGCGTGGCGCCGAGCGGGCTCGAGGTCGCCGGCGACGTCGCGGTGGACCCGCGGGCGCCCGAGACGTCGCTCTACCTCGCGCCGGTGCGCGGCGAGCGAGGCGAGTGGGCGCTGGCCAAGGCCACCGAGGCGGGCGTGTCGCGGGTGGTGCCGCTGGTGAGCGAGCGCGTGCAGAAGTTCCGCGGCGAGGTGCGCGACAAGACCCTCGCACGCTGGCGACGTATCGCGGCCGAGACCTGCGGGCAGTGCCGGCGCACCTACGACCTGGTGATCGACGAGCCGCTCACGCCCGCCACGACGCCATCCGAGGTGGCGGTGTGCGACTTCGCGGGCGAGGGGGACTGGAGCGGCGTCGCGGCCGTGGCGGTCGGCCCCGAGGGGGGCTGGGCGCCGGGGGAGTGGGACGAGGGACGCCGCCGCCTCTCGCTGGGCCCCACGGTCCTACGAGGGGAAACGGCCGCCGTGGTGGCCGCGGCCCTGGTGACCTTCGCCAACGGCTCGTGGGGATTTACCCTGGGGGGTCGTGATTTGGGTAATGATGAGAGCAGCACATGAGTGATTGCCTTTTTTGCCAGATCGTCGCCGGCGAGATCCCCTCGCGGATGGTCGCTCAGAGCGACACGGCCCTGGCCTTCCACGACATCGAGCCCCAGGCCCCGGTGCACGTCCTGGTCGTGCCCAAGGTGCACCTCACCAGCGCCGACCACCTGACGAGCGACCACGGCGGCGCGGTCGACGAGCTGGTGCTGCTGGCCCAGGAGGTCGCCGAGACCCTCGGAGTGCGCGAGAGCGGCTACCGGCTGGTCATGAACGTCGGACCCGACGCGCAGATGTCGGTGGCGCACCTGCACCTGCACGTCCTGGGCGGACGCCTGATGGGCTGGCCTCCCGGATGAGCTTCGAGGCCGCGGCCGACGAGGCCCTGAGCGCAACCACCTACGTCCCCAACACGCACCTCATGGCGGGGCTGCTCGGGCCGCGCGACGAGCACCTGCGCGTCATCGAACGGGCCTTCCCCCAGTCCAAGATCCGCGTGCAGGGCAACCAGATCACCGTGGCCGGTCCCGACGCGGCCACCGTGCTGCGCCTCTTCGACGAGCTCGTGCTGGTCCTCGAGAGCGGCCAGGCCCTGGACCCGACGAAGATCTCGCGCACCGTCGACATGGTGGCCGACAACCTTCGACCCTCCGAGGTCCTGCGCCACGAGGTGGTGCGCGGCGCCAAGGGCAAGGCCATCCGCCCCACCACGGCGGGCCAGAAGCGCTACACCGACGCCATCGAGAAGTCCATCATCACCTTCGGCATCGGACCGGCCGGCACCGGCAAGAGCTACCTGGCCATCGCCGCCGCCGTGCAGGCCCTGCACCGGCGCCAGGTGCACCGCATCGTCCTGACGCGCCCGGCGGTCGAGGCGGGCGAGCACCTGGGCTTCCTGCCCGGGGACCTCATGGCCAAGGTCGACCCCTACCTGCGACCCCTCTACGACGCCCTCTACGACATGGTGGGACCCGACGGGACCCAGCGACTGATCCAGAACGGCACCATCGAGGTGGCGCCGCTGGCCTTCATGCGCGGGCGCACGCTCAACGACTCCTTCATCATCCTCGACGAGGCCCAGAACACCACGCCCGAGCAGATGAAGATGTTCCTCACGCGCATCGGCTTCAACGCCAAGGCCGTGGTGACCGGCGACGTGACCCAGATCGACCTCAACGGCAAGCCCTCGGGGCTGACCTCGATCGAGAAGATCCTCGGCCACGTCGAGGACATCTCCTTCGTGCACCTCAACGCCAAGGACGTGGTGCGACACCGCATCGTCGCCGATATCGTCGCCGCCTACGACTCGCACAACGCCTGATGATCGACATCTACGCCGCCGACGAGCAGACCGAGCACGTCGTCGACCTCGAGCGCTGGGTGGCGCTGTGTCACGCCGCCCTCGAGGAGGAGGGCGTGCGCGGCCTCGCCGAGGTCTCGCTCATCTTCACCTCCGAGGTCGTCATCGCCGACCTCAACGAGCAGTTCATGGGCAAGACCGGTCCGACCGACGTCCTGTCCTTCCCCATCGACGCCGAGCCCGACCCCACGGGTCGCGTCCCCGACGCCGGGGGCAGCGGGCCCGGCGACCCGTCGATGCCTGAGATCCCCCAACTGGTGGGCGACATCGTCATCTGCCCCTCGGTGGCGGCGCGCAACGCCCTCGACCACGAGTGCTCCCTCGACGACGAGATCGCGCTGCTCGTCGTGCACGGCGTCTTGCACCTGCGCGGCTGGGACCACGAGGTCGACGAGGAGGCCGAGCGCATGGAGGCGAGGGAGCGCGAGCTCCTGGCGCGCCACTACCGCGCGGAGGCGTCGTGATCGCCAGCACCTGGTCGGGCAGCGACACCGCGCTCTCGGTCACCGTCGCCGTCTTGTTGATCCTCTCGGGCT
>CAIORQ010000011.1 GCA_903860745.1 uncultured Actinomycetes bacterium
AGACCTCATCGAGACCCAGGGGTTCGTACTCGGGCGTGAGGTCGTTGACGATGGCGTGGAAGCGACGCGAGTACTCCTCGTACCGGCTGAAGCGCCCCGGCAGGATGATCAGCTGCGGACAGAGGCGGCGCGCCACCGTCGAGGGCATCGCGCTGCGCACGCCGTGGCGACGTGCCTCGTAGCTCGCCGAGGCGACGACGCCCCGTCCGCCGGCACCACCGACGCACACGGGCTTGCCGCGCAGACCGGGGTCGTCGAGGATCTCAACGGAGGCGAAGAAGGCGTCGAGGTCGACGTGGAGGATGGGCGCTTCGTCGAGCGCCGGTGACTCAGCCGGCGAGTTGGACACTGCGAAAGGCCTCGGCGTAGGAGAGTCCGAGAGCTCGTCCCGCCTGCTGGGCCCGGCTGCGCACCAGGTCGCTCACGCTGTCCACGTCGTCACCGGTCTGTGAGTGGTGCGCCAGCACGGCCTTCACCTTGACGTCGATGCTCGACGCCACGTCCAGGGCGACGTCGGGCTCGTGAGTCCCGCTGAGCAGCAACCAGGTCACCTGATGGGCCGCGCCCGCTTCGGGGTAGTACAGCGGCATGGCCGCCGCCGGCGCGACCGCGTCGAGGAGGGCCCAACCCGTCTCGCGATGGTCCCGGTGGTTGACGTACACCCCGCCGAAGAACGTGGCCGTCGGGTCGGGGCCCAGGACGACCTCGGGCCGCAGACGACGCACCAACTCCACCAAACGTCCACGCAACTCGTCGGAGTTCGTGACCTCTCCGTCGGGTACCTCCCACCGGTGCACCTCGCGCACCCCCATCAGGTCGGCGGCCAACTCCAACTCGGCCCGCCGGACGTCGGCCAACTGGTCGGGGCTGGTGGTCGAACCGTGCGCTCCCTTCGATCCGTCGCACACGACCAGCAGGTGCACGTCGCAGCCCTGAGCCGCCCACGACGTCATCACGCCCCCCGCGGCCACGTCGGCGTCGTCCGGGTGTGCGTAGACGGCCAGGGCGACCCGCGGACGAAGGGCGAGACTCCTCACCGTCAGTTCCGCAGCTTGGGCGCGGTCGTCTTGACCAGCATGCCGATCTCGCGTGCGAAGTCGTCCGTGCCTTCGAAGCCCTTGTAGACGGAGGCGAAACGGACGTAGGCCACGTCGTCGACGTCGCGCAGGGCCTCGAGGGTGGCCATTCCCACTTCCTCACTGCTGACGTCTCGGTTCAAGAGCCGCATGGCTTCCTCCACGGACTCCGCGACGGCGTCGAGCCTCTCGTCGTCGACGGGCCGGTTCTTGCACGCGGCGCGAATTCCGTTGAGGATCTTGGCTCGGTTGAAGGCTTCACGTTCACCCGAACGTTTCGTGACGTAGAGACCGACCTCCTCGATGCGCTCGAAGGTCGTGTAACGGTGGTTGCAGGACGAGCATTCGCGGCGGCGGCGAATGGCCACGCCATCCTCCGCGAGGCGCGAATCCACGACGCGGTCATCGTCAGCGGAGCAGTACGGACAACGCACATCATCAGACTACTCCGAAAAGCCCGAAATATCAGGGGATAAGGACGTGTTCGCCCGTGACGACGACGTCGGAGTGCAGTTCGGACACGATCGCCCGCTGGGCGATCGCTGGGTCGACGGGATTGGCGAGGCGCGCGATCGTCGCCACCGTGTCTCCCGGCTGCACGACGTAGACCATGCCCGACGAGAGCGTGGACGACGAGGCCAGGTCACTCGAGAGGCCCACTCCGTTGCTGCCGCCAAAGGCGTGGCCCGGCCAGGCGAGGATCACGAGGCTCGCCAGTACCGCGGCCACCAGGGAGACTCGACGGCGCTGCGCCTTGGCGCGGGCCCGCTGGGCGCGCCGCGCGGCCACCGGGAGCGCTCGACGGTCCGAGGACTGAGCGCGCACTAGGTGGAGCGAAGGTGCCGGTTCGCAGACCTCGAACTCGCCAGGCATGATCTCCACTGCAGCCATCTCTGTCTCCTCTACCATCGAACGAACACCTGTTCGTAAGTTTATACGAACAGGTGTTCGTATACAACCCCGTGTCATGAATGGTCAGAAACCTTTCATGACCAGCAATTCTTTCCCTACCCGGCCGAAGGATCCCCCTTTGAGCCACTGTCCCCGCAGCGCCGGCTCCACCTCCTCGAGTTCTCGAACCATACGGATTCGACGGCGATGGACCAGACGCGCACACTCTAGGGAGAGGCTGTGACACGGGTGATCGTGCGAATCGGTCACCTGACCGTCGGTCACCCACACGATCGGTTCATTACCTCGCGCCTGTCCCACGGCCCAGCGCAACACCGGACCGTCGACCCCATTGCCGATGTTGCCCGGGCGTGCCTGGGCCGCGACGCGACCCCTGGCCGCCAGGACCCACGCATTGGCCACGCCTCCGTGGTCACCAGGTCGATGACTGTACCCGACGATGAGCGCGTCCGGGGCCCCGGCCAGGAGCTTGTCGAGGTCGTCGCACGTCACGTCCATCGAACCCGACTGGTCGATGACGACGACACCGCCCGGGACCGCGGTCTTACGCGAGAACGCCCGACACAGGTGATCGGTCAGCAGTCGACTCGGATAGCGCATCACCGTCCCGGTGGTCGAGGGACGGGGTCGACGGTGCGCGCGGCGACGCGGGGCGGCGACGTAGGTCATCGACTCGTCCCATCGCAGGTCCGCGAAGACCCCACTGGGGGCCCGACGAGCCCCCGGTTCCAACGATCGACGGAATGTCCGAAGGGACTCCTGGTCCAGGGGGGCGGCGGCGCTCATCGACCTGGCAACCAGACGCGCGATCGGAACGGTCACCTCGAGGTATCCGCGGGGCACGCCCGCCTCGGTCAGGTTGGTGTCACCGGCCACCTCGTATCCCGCGGCCAAGACGAGGGAGGCCACCGCCTTCTTCAATGACCGCAGGGCCGCCGGCCACGACGGTCGAGTCGCGCGCAGTCCACGGAGGAAGTCCGCTTCGCCACCGGTGCCGAGCACCGCCAGGAAGAAGCACACCGCCTCGGACCACTGGTCACCCGCCGCGAGTCGCTGGGCACCCGACCTCTCCGAACCGTCGCGCAGCGAACCGACGTCGAAGCCCGTTCGCGCCAGCAGGAGATTCACCCGATACTCCTCGGCGCACTCGAGGGCGCGGGCCGGCAGGTCCTCGTCGGGCAGGTGTTCGCTACGGTGCGGACTGATCCGGATATGCATCAACTCGTGCGCGCGCACGACCCGAGACACCTCGTCGGTGCCGCTGGGCACGCGCAGCTGACGCTCGCTGAGGTTGCAACTCGCCCCTCCCCGACGGGCCTCCCCCTCCTCCACCCGCCACGGACCCTGCGCGAAGCCGTCGCGCCGTCCGTGCACGAGTTCGGGGTAGGCGCTCGAGCTCACTCCAGCGATCCGATGGCCAGCGCGTCCAAGATGGCCTGACCGTCGACGTCACCGAAGATCAATCGAGCGGCTCGCGGAGCGCCCAAGGCCTCACGCAAACGGTCGAAGGCGTAGAAGCTGCGCAACGACACTCGACGAGACGCCTCACCCAGCGATCCCTGCAACGCCGGTCCCCTGAGGTCCTCGCTCAAGGTCGCCACCGCGTGGGGATGAGGTCGATCGATCCTCAAGGCGACGGGGAACCGGTCGCGCAGTGCCGCCGGAATGTCGTCGAGGTCCTCGACGTTGGTCGTCATCACCACGGAGAAGTCCGGGCCGGGCTTGATCCACTGTCCCGTCTCGGGATTGCGCCACCTCGCCGACTCCGCGGAGTCCGTCACCGCCAACAACGTGCTCAGCGCGTCCCCGGAGGCGCGATCGATCTCGTCGACCACCAGACGGCCACCGCGGCCGCCGTTGGCCCGCCACGCCCGTATGGCTGGTCCTTCGCGCCACTCCCACTTTCCGGCTCCGGCCGGCATCCACGTACCGGTGATCTCGCCCGTGGTCAGGTCCTCGGTGCACACCAGGCGTTCCGAGACGCCCTGGACCAGTCCCAGTTTGAGGGCCGCGAATGTCTTACCCGTCCCGGGCGGTCCGTAGAGCAGGACTCGCCCCACCCCCGTGGCCAAGACGTCCGCCACGTCGATCCAACACTGTCCCGGTTCCGCCTCGATCGATGTCATTGAACCTCCTCGCGGGGCCCAACGGTCGCGACTGGTGTCCAACGAGAGACACCGACGCCAAGGTCTACTCGACGGACTCGCCCAGGTAGACCGCTCGGACGCGCGGATCGTGCAACAGGTTCTGCGCGTCATCGGTGAAAGCGATCACACCGTTCTCCATCACGTAGCCGCGGTCCGCCAGGCGCAGCGCCTGCGCGGCGTTCTGCTCGACCACGAGCACCGTCGTCCCGCTGTCGCGAATCTCACCGATGATGCGAAAGATTGTCTCGACGATCATCGGGGCGAGACCCATCGACGGTTCGTCCAGCAGGAGCAACTTGGGTTGCGCCATGAGCGCGCGTCCGATGGCCAGCATCTGCTGCTCGCCCCCCGAGAGGTTTCCGCCCATCTGCTTTCGGCGTTCCTTCAAGATGGGGAAGATCGAATACATCCGCTCGAGGTCGTCGTGATAGGAACCCTTGCGACCGAAGGCGCCCATGTCCAGGTTCTCCTCCACCGTCATCTGGGGGAAGATGCGGCGCCCTTCGGGCACGTGGCTGATGCCGAGCGCCGAGAAGTCGTGGGCCTTGACGCGCGTGATGTCACGACCATCGAAGGTGATCTGTCCCTCCGACGGGGCGTGGAGGCCCGACAGCATCCTCAACGTGGTCGACTTGCCGGCGCCGTTGGCTCCCAGCAGGGTCACGATCTCCCCCTGATTCACCTCGAAGGAGATGCCGTGGAGGGCCGTGATGGCGCCGTAGCGCACGACCGCGTTCTCAACCTTGAGCATCAGTCACCTCCACGCCGTCGGGTGAGGTCGTCGCCTGAGAGGTCCCGGTGTCCGAGGAGCCGAGGTAGGCCTCGACCACTGCTTCGTTGGCACGGATCTCGTCGGGGGTCCCTTCGGCGATGACGCTGCCAAAGTTCAGTACGTACAGGCGCTCGGCCAACGACATCACGAGCTTCATGTCGTGTTCGATGAGCAGGATCGACACCCCCATCTCGTCGCGCACCTTGCGGATCAATTCCGTCAGGTCGAGCTTCTCCGCCGGATTGGTGCCGGCGGCTGGCTCATCGAGGAGGAGGACCTTCGGATTCGTGGCCAAGCCTCGCGCGATCTCCAGTCGTCGACGCGCGCCGTAGGAGAGCGACGCCGACAGCGTGTTGGCCTCGTCGCGCAGGCCCACGAAGTCGAGCAGTTCGATCGTTCGCCGGTCCGACTCCTTCTCGCCACGACGAGTGGCCGGGCCGCCCAACATCGCACCCACGGCGCCCAGTCCCCGGTGCGACTCCGCACCGATCTTCACGTTCTCGAAGGTGGTCAGGGCGCTGAACATGCGCGACGCCTGGAAGGTGCGCGCGATGCCCGCTCCGTTGAGCCGATGCGGCTTGCGACCGATCACCGACACCGGATTGCCCGGTTCACCCGTGAAGGTGATGGTCCCCTCCTGGGGCTTGTAGACACCCGTGAGCGAGTTGAACAGGGAAGTCTTGCCGGCCCCGTTGGGTCCGATCACCGCGAGGATCTCCCCGCGCCTCTGGTGCAGGCTCACGTCGTTGAGCGACACCACGCCACCGAATCGCAGGGTGACGTTCTGCACGTCGAAGATGTTGTCGTCGCTCACGGCGTGTCTCCCGTCAGCAGCTCGTCCATGTGGCCCTCGCCGGCTTCCGCCATCGCGATCTCACGTCGCCGCCGTTTCGCGGGAATCAGTCCGGCGGGTCGGAAGATCATCGTCGCCACCAGGAGCGCGCCGAGATAGATGTAGATGTCCGCGGGCTGGAAGCCGTAGGGCGCGTAGTGGTCCAGATACGTGAGCAGGAACTGCACCAGCGCCGCGCCGACCAGCACGCCGATGATCGAGCCCATGCCGCCGAAGATCACCAGCACGAGCACGTTGATCGACACCGAGAGCAGGAAGGTCTGCGGCGACAGGAAGTTCGTCTGGGCGGCGGTCATGACTCCGGCGAAACCGGCGCTCGCCGCGCCGATGGCGAAGGCCATGACCTTGAACTTCAGTGGGTTGATGCCCAACGACTCCGCGGCGACCTCGTCCTCTCGGATGGCCGTCCACGCTCGGCCCACCCTCGAATGCTCGAGGCGGGAGAAGGCGAGCAGGAAGAGCACCACGAAGCCCAGAGTCAGGTAGTAGTAGGGCACGGGCCCCAGCCCCCAGGCGTACTTCAGCGGTCCCACGTGGAAGACGAAGTGGGGAACCTGGTTCGAGCCCGTGGAGCCACCCGTGACCTTGTAGAGGTTGTTCAAGAAGATGGTGACGATCTCACCGAAACCCAGCGTCACGATGGCCAGGTAGTCCCCCCGCAGGCGCAGCGTCGGGATGCCCAGCAGGATGCCGGCGACCATGGCGACGGCGATCGCGATCGGGATCGCCCAGAAGGGATCGAGATGGACACCGAAGGGCGCGTGCAACGGCAGGGCGCCGGTCACCCAGGCGGTGACGTAGGCGCCGATGGCGTAGAAGGCGACGAAACCCAGGTCGAGCAGTCCGGCGAAGCCCACCACCACGTTGAGCCCGAGGGCCAGCAGCACGTAGACGGCGATCGCTTCGACGATTGACTGCTGCCAGAAGTTGTCCGAGATCAGGGCGGGGATGAAGAGAGCCACCAGGAGGACCACCCCGTAGCTCGAGAAGCGGATCGACCTCCTGCGAAAAGGCGCCTTGATCGCGGCAACCGCTTCGCGGGGCACCGTGTTGACCTGGGGAACCCTGGCGCGCAGGAACTTGACAGCACGGATCACCCCGGTGACGATGAGCGTGAGCGCCAGCCACACCACCCATCGCTGGGTGGCGAAGAGACCGAAGAACGAGCTCCGCGCGGAGAAGGAGCCGACCACACCAGCGGTCGGCTGGTAGACGGTGCCCGAGGGTCCCGTCATGATCAGGAGCAACACGGCGACCGCGGTGGTCATGCCGATGCGACGCGCCAAGGGGGTGCGCAACATGTCCTTCATCAGGCGGACCTCCCCAGTCGCTCTCCCAGGATGCCGGTCGGACGGAACAACAGGACGAAGACGAGCAGTCCGAAGACGACCACGTCGATGTAGGCGCCGTTGACGAAGGCGATGGAGAAGGCCTCGACCAGTCCCAGGATCAACCCGCCGATGGCCGCTCCACGCAGGTTGCCGATGCCGCCGAGAACGGCTGCGGTGAAGGCCTTGAGCGCCGGGGTGAAGCCCATCGTGTAACTCACCTGGAAACTCAATCCGTAGAGGAACCCGGCCGCACCGCCCAGGAACCCGCCGAGGATGAAGGTCAGGACGATGGTCCGGTCGATGTTCACACCCATCAGTGACGCGGTCTCGGAGTCCTGGGCCACGGCCCGGACGCTGCGGCCCAGTTTCGTCGTCCCGACGAGGCGGTCCAGCGAGATCAACATGACGGTGCCCACGACGGCGATGATCACCGACAGCATCGGAACCTTCGCACCGAAGAGGCTGAACAGCGGGTGGTTCATGAAGGGGGGCGTCATCGCGAAGGGCAGACGCCCGAACTCCTTGCCCGCGAGGTTGAAGATGAAGTACGAGGCGCCGATGGCACTGATGAGGTAGGCCAACTTCGGTGCGTTGCGACGGCGCAGGGGACGATACGCCACGCGTTCCAGGGCGACGGCCATGAGGGCCCCACCGAGTCCACCAGCCAGCACTCCCCCGATGACGAGGAGAATCGAGCTGAGGCCCGTGGGCGTCGACGAGCCGATGGCGTAGTGCATCAAGTAGAAGGAGGCGAAGCCTCCCGTCATGAAGATCTCGGAGTGGGCGAAGTTGATGAGTCGCAACACGCCGTAGACCATGGTGTAACCGATGGCCACCATCGAATAGATGAATCCGTTAGAGAGTCCCACGACGAGAAGCGGCCAGAATTCTTTTCGCAACACGTCGAAGTGCGACACGAAGAAGTTGAAGATGCTCGCCACCTGATTTCCCAATCTTCCGAAACAGAAT
>CAIORQ010000012.1 GCA_903860745.1 uncultured Actinomycetes bacterium
CCGAACGCATGGCGCGCGGGACCTCCTTGTGGGCGTCGATGGTCTCTTCGGAGATGTCACCCGCCGACTCGAAGCCGTAGAAGATGTAGGCGTTGGCCAGCACCGCCACGAGGGCCGCACCCACCCACCAGTTGCCCGCCAGGTCGACCCCGAAGGGGTTCATCTTGGGGTCCTGGACGTGCTGGGTGGAGAAGAGGAAGCCGAAGCCCTGGTGGAAGCCGTGGATCGCCAGGGCCAGGAAGACGCCGAAGGTACCGATCGTCTCGACGTAGACGCCGAGGTTGGCCACCTTGCCCATGATCTTCGCACCCACGCTGTTCAAGATTCCCGACAGAACGATGATGACGCCGACGACCGCGAAGATGGTGACGTGGTTGGAGGGGTTGAGGTGGGTCTTGAACCACAGGTTGATCAGGTCCACGATGTAGAGCACCGCGCCCGAGTCCACCGACGCCACGGTCGCGAGCAGCGCGAATCCGTAGATCCAGCCCACGTACCAGCCGTAGCGCGGCCCCACGTTGTACTTGCCGTACTGGTAGAGCGCACCCGAGAGCGGATACTCGCTCGCCAGCTCTCCGAAGACCAGGGCGACCAGCGTCATGAAGGCGACGACGATCGGGATGGTCCAGATGTAGCGCGGCCCGCCCGTGCCCAGTCCCAAGGTGTAGAGCGAGTAGATGCCCACCATCGGACTCAGGTAGCTGAAGGCCACTGAGAAGTTGTCGAAGAACGAGAGGACTCTCTTCAACTCCTCCTTGTAGCCCAGCGCCACCATGCGTGCGTCTTCGCCGTGGCTGGTGTCACCAAGGTCAGTGTCTGTCATATTCCCCCCATGTCTCGGGTCCCGCGGGACCCCGAGTGGAAGATACACCCTGACCGTGCGCCGTGGCGGGATTGACACTGCGTCAAATTCTGCGGGTCACTCCAATTACGCCCTTTGGCCGTTCCCGCCGCCTGGGCGCGACCGGCCATCGATCACCCGGCGGACCAGAAAGATCACGGCGCCCGTCACGCCCGCCGCCAGGAGTCCTCCCCACTGGTGGTGGCTGTGGTGCAGGTCCAAGAGGACGATGACGACGACACCGGCCAGGACACCGGCGAGCACGCCCCACTTCAATCCCGTCGTCATTGCCCCCCTAGCGTCGCGTCATCATGTTGGGCCAGGCCTCAGTCAGATCGACCCGCCGCGACGACCCCGGGCCGCCTCGCCCAGGGCCCGCCCATAGACCTCGGCCACCCGGTCCCAGAGCTCGTTGCAGGCCGCGTCGACCTCCTGGCGAGCGGGGTCGGCGTCGAACCATGCCACGGTCTCGGCGATGCCATCGGCGAAGGACACCTCGGCCCGGTACTGCGGGACGAGCGAGCGAAGCTTCGAGTTGTCGAAGAGGGTCGAATGCACCTTGTCCCCCCAGAGGGTCCCGAGGAGCTCGGGATCGGCGGCGACCAGGCCGTCGGTCGGCACGTGCAGCACGTCGATCTCCACCCCCACGGCCGCGGCGAGCGTCGCGTAGATCTGGTTCCAGGTGAGGGCCTCGTCGGAGGTGATGTGAAAGTCCTCGCCGAGGGCCCCGGGGTGTCCCAGCAAGGGGATCAGTCCCCTCGCCAGGTCGGTGTTGTGGGTGATGGTCCACAGACTCGTGCCGTCGCCGGGGATGAGGATCCTCGCCCCGCGGCGCATCCGCTCGACAATGGTGAAGGGCTTCTCCCAACTTCCGACGCACACCGGGATCTGGCTCACGCCGTAGGTCAGCGAGGGCCGGATGATCGTCACCGGGAAGCCGCGGTCGCGGTGCGCGGCCATCAAGAGCTCCTCGCAGGCGATCTTGTCGCGCGAGTACTGCCAGAAGGGGTTCTCGAGCGGGGTGCGCTCGGTGGTCAGCCAGTGCGCGGGCGGCTTCTGGTAGGCCGAGGCCGAGGAGATGAAGACGTACTGGCCGCAGTCCTCGTAGAGGCGCAGGTCCTTGTCGATCTGCTCGGGCACGTAGGCGGTCCACTGGATCACCGCGTCGAAGCGGCGCCCGGCCAGCACCGCTCGCACCGCGTCCTCGTCGGAGGCGTCGGCGTGCAGCGCGCGGTCGCCCACCTGGTTGGCCAGGCGGGCGCCGCCGCGATTGAGCGTCCAGACCTCGTGGCCGTCGTCGAGGGCGCGACGCACGCAGGCGCTCGAGATGATGCCGGTGCCGCCGACGAAGAGGATGTCCATCGTCGTCCCCTTCCTCAGAGCGCGTTCGTCGCGCGTCGCGATGGCATCCTAGTGTCGCCCCGGCCCGTGGGAGGGTTCGCGCGAGACGCCGAGCGCCCTCACGAGGACGAGGACGTCAACGTCGTCGTGCGCGAGCCGTAGACCGGCGCCGTGACGCCGACGAAGGAGGGGCTGTCGGTCATCACCTCGGCGACCCAGACCTGACGGGGTCCCGGCACCGCCATCGCCGTCGGCGGGGTGAGGCGCACCTGGAGGGTCTGGTGCGCCGGGACGTCGACGGTGGTGCCCGTCGGCGAGACCCAGAAGCCCGGGATCCGGTTGATGGTCAACAGCACCTGCACGTGGGAGGCCACGTCGCGTCCCGAGTGGTTCGTGATGCGCAGCGTCAGGCCCGTCCAGAGGCGGCCCTGGGTCGAGATGCCCACCACCGAACTGGTCAGGACCGGCACGAAGAAGGAGTAGGCCACCAGGACCACGGCGGCCGCGCCCGGCACCGCCACCAGCCCGGCCCGCGCCCGGCGCGTCAGCACCGCGCCGATGCGCCGGGTGGAGGGCTGGATGGTCGCGCCCGCGACGATGCCCACGAGCAGGAAGGACTCGAGGTAGTTGGCCTCGGAGCGCACCGGCACGTAGAAGATCACGGGAACGAGGAACACCGCGACCGACTTGAGACGGTCGTACCACAGGGCGTAGGCGACCGCCGCGACGACCAGCGCCACCAGCCCCGCCAGGGAGAGCGGGAAGGTCCGCACCCCGGGCACGTCGCCGTGCAGCGCGAAGGTCACCAGTCCCCCGCCCCCCGGGACCAGCGGGGAGTTGACCGGCAAGATGGCGCCGCGCAGCCAGGCCGCCGGATCGACCACGATGAAGGGGAGGTTGACCACGAGGAAGCTCCCGACCAGCGCGGCCAGGTACTTGAGGACGGCGTCGTAGGGGCGCGGGGCGTCCTGGCGCGTCTCGATGAAGACGCCGATCAGCAGGAAGGGGACGACGAAGCAGGGCGTCAGCTTGAACGAGCAGGCCAGGCCCAGCGCGACGGGACCGGCGTAGCGCCAGTACCAGGGCCGCGACCGGTCGCCGAAACGGTCCCACTGGAAGACGCCGACCAGCAGGAAGGGCATCCACGCCGCGTCGGTCGAGGTCCCGCCGATCGCCGTGGTCCCCGCCAGGGCCATCGCCAGGAGCGCGAAGGCCTTGAGGGGTCGCGGCAGCATCACGTAGGCCGCGAGGCACGCCACGATCCACGCGCCCAGGTTGAACCACGAGCCGGTGAAGTGGGTCACGCCGAGCAGGCGCAGCGGGGCCTCGAAGACGATCAGCCCACCCGGGTACGAGAAGTTCGAGACGTGCCCGCCCGAGAGCGTGTAGGTCCACATCGCCGCGGGGTTGCCCAGCGTGGCGTTCGCCGGGCTCATCGACGCGCCGTAGGGGTCGATCCCGTTCACCCACAACTTCACCGCGTAGTCGTTGAAGGCCGACGCGTCAGAGGGCGAGAGCTTCAAGGCGGTGATGTGCATCCACCCGCCAAAGAAGGTCGCCGCGGCCAGCGCCGCGGCGCTGGCGTGGGTGAACCACGTCGGCGGGTTGCCCTGGACGCACCACGGCAGCGCCATGGCCACCACCGCCACGAGGACCCCGACGGGGCCCACCAGACCCGTGAGGTAGCCGTGGTCCCAGTAGCGCTCGAGCTCCACGAAGTAAACGAGGGCGCTGAACCAGACGCTCGACCACACGATCCGCTGCGCCAGGCCGAGGTAGTAGCCCGCCTCGTGCTGTCTCACCCGACCATCCTATTGAAACTGGGCTTCGCCCTCGTGGCGCCCGACCGCGACCTCAGATGAGCTCGGGCACCATCTCGATCGCCCCGCAGGGGCATTCCTTGACGCAGATGCCGCAGCCCTTGCAGTAGTCGTAGTTGAACTCGTACTTGCCGGCGTCGCCCAGCTTGATGACCGCGTTGTCAGGGCAGACGCCGAAGCAGTTGTCGCACTCGAAGCAGTTGCCGCACGACATGCACCGGCGCGCCTCGAAGAGCGCGTTGCGCTCGGTGAGCCCGAGGACGACCTCTTCGAAGTTGTCCTGACGGCGGACCTTCTCGAGCTCGGGACGTTGGGTGCGCTCGGCGTCGGAGTAGTACCAGGTGTTGAGCTTGGCGAAGTCGGCCAGTTCGTGCTTGGCGACCGGCTCAAGCGTCTCGCCGCGCACGAAGGCGTCGATGCCGCGCGCCGCCTTCTTGCCGTGGCCGACGGCCACGGTGGCCGTGCGGTCCTCGGTGGCGGCGTCCCCGCCGGCGAAGACGCCCTGCGCGTTGGCCATCAGGTTGGCGGCCACCTTGACCGATCCGTTCTCGACCTCGACGTCGCGGGCCTGCGAGAGCAGCGAGAGGTCGGTGTCCTGGCCCAGGGCCAGCACCACCGCGTCGGCGTCGAGCTCCTCGTACTCGCCGGTGGCCTCGGGGAAGCCCTCGGCGTTGAGGCGCATCTTCTCGATGACGATCTTGTCGGACTGGACCTCGGAGATCGTCGAGAGCCAGAGCATGGTGATCCCCTCGACCTTGGCCTGCTCGTACTCCTCGTCGTGGGCGGGCATCCTCTCCTGGTTGCGTCGGTACACGACCACGGCCTCGGTGGCGCCCAGGCGCCGCGCGGTGCGCGCGGCGTCCATGGCCGTGTCGCCGCCGCCGTAGACCACGACGCGCCGACCCAGCAACGGCGGGTTCTCCTCGGCGACCTCGTGCAGGTAGCTCACGGCGTCGAGGATCTTGGCGGAGTCCCCCGCGGGGATGTTGACGCGCTTGCCCAACTGGGCGCCGACGGCCAGGAAGACGGCGTCGAAGCCGCCCGACTCGCGCTCCACCTCGATGTCGGCGACGTTGTGGTTGAGGACGACCTCCACGCCCATGTCGACGACCCGCGCGATCTCGGCGTCGAGGATGGCGCGCGGCAGTCGGTAGGCCGGGATGCCGTAGCGCATCATGCCGCCCAACTGCGCCGAGGAGTCCACGAGGCGCACCCCGTGACCGAGGCGGCGCAGGTGGTAGGCCGCCGAGAGGCCGGCGGGGCCGGCCCCGACGATCAGGACCCGCTTGGCGGTGTCCTCGCCGGCGCTGGGCAGGCGCAGTCCGTGCTCGAGGGCGTAGTCGCCGAGGAAGCGCTCGACCGCGTTGATGCCGACCGCCTCGTCCACCTGGGCGCGGTTGCACGCGCTCTCGCAGGGGTGAAAGCAGATGCGACCCATGATCGCCGGGAAGGGGTTCTCCTCCACGAGCTTGTGCCAGGCGGCCTCGTAGTTGCCCGACTCGGCCTCGTAGAGCCAGCCCTGGATGTTCTCGCCGGCCGGACAGGCGTTGTTGCACGGCGGCAGGCGGTCCACGTAGACCGGTCGCTCCACGCGCCAGCTCCCGGTGTGGTTCGATCGGCTCGAGCCGACGTCCAGCGTGATGGCGAAGGGGCGCTTGTTCATGACCTCACCTCGGCGGTCGTGGCGTGTCGGGCGAGCGGGGCGTCGGCGGTGTCGAGCAGTCCGTAGCGCTCGATGTTGCGGTTGGCGATCTCCTGGAGGTGCGTGACGATCTCTGGGCGCGGGTTCTTGCCGAAGAGGTGCGCGAAGCGCTTCTGGAGCTTCAGGTACTCCTCCACCGGGGTGCGACGGCGGATCTTGGACACCGAGGTGACCGTGCCGTACTCGGCCTCGAAGACCGGGAAGAGTCCGGTCTCCTTGGCCAGGCGGGCGATGTGGATCGTCTCGTTGCTCGCACTGCCCCAGCCCAGGGGACAGGGCACCAGGACGTGCAGGTAGCGCGCGCCGCGGAAGGACATGGCGCGCTCGACCTTGGCCTCGAGATCGTGAAGGTCCGCGACGGTGGCCGTCGCCACGTAGGGGATGTCGTGGGCCATGGCGATGCGCGGCAGGTCCTTGCCCTGTCCGAAGGCGTTGCCCGGCTGGGGGCCCACCGCGTCGGTGGTCGCGGTGCGCGCGGCGGGCGGCGTGGCCCCGGAGCGCTGGACGCCGGTGTTCATGTAGCCCTCGTTGTCGTAGCAGATGTACAGGACGTCGTCGTTGCGCTCGAACATGCCCGACAGGCAGCCGAAGCCGATGTCGACGGTGCTGCCGTCGCCACCCTGGCTCACCACGCGCACGTCGGAGCGTCCCTTGACGCGCAGCGCCGCCGACACCCCCGTCGCCACGGCGGGCGCGTTGCCGAAGAGCGAGTGCAGCCAGGGGATGCGCCACGACGTCTCGGGGTAGGGGGTCGAGAAGACCTCGAGGCACCCCGTGGCGTTGACCGCCACCAGCTGTCCCTGGGTGGCGCGCATCGCGGCGTCGAGCGCGTAGCGCGCGCCCAGCGCCTCGCCGCAGCCCTGGCAGGCCCGGTGCCCCGAGTCGATCGAGTTCGAGCGGTGGGGGTCGGACTGCACGGTGCGCTCGTCGTCGCGCAGCAGGCGGTTGCCCACCGCGAAGGAGCCCACCTGGTAGAAGCGGATCGGTCGCTTGGTCATCTCCCCTGCCCCTCCACCCGGGTGGTGCCCAGGTCGCGCAGCACGTTCTCCGCCGAGGGGCCCGAGCGCCGTCCGGCCTTCATACGGGCCAGTTCGCGGTCGACCACCTCGACGTCGAGGTCGAGGAACAAGAGCTCGCCGAGCTCGCCGCGGGCGGCCTTGTAGAAGAGCTTCTCCAGCGACAGCCGCGTGATGGGGCGCCCGCCGAGTCCGGCGACGACCTCGCGCACGACGCAGCCGGTGCCCTGCAGGGCCATCGAGATGTCGGTCGCCAGCACCCCTCCGTGACCGATGGAGAAGGCCTTCTCCAGGACCACGACCTGAGGGGCGTGGCGCAGCGCCTCACGCACCTGCAGCGACGGGAAGGGTCGGAACGAGGTGATGCCCACGACGCCGATCCGCTCGCCGGAGTCGCGGCGGATGTCCACGGCGTCCTTGATGGTGCCGAGCACCGAGCCCATGGCCACGACGATCGTGTCGGCGTCCTCGGTGCGGTAGGAGTGCACCAGTCCCCCGCTGTGGCGTCCGGTCGCCGCGAAGAACTCCTCGGCGATGACCGGGATGCGGTGCAGGGCGTCGAGCTGGCGCAGGTGGGCGAGGTAGCGCACCTCCTGGAAGGCCTCGGGGCCGACCATCGCGCCGATGGAGACGGGGTTGTCGGGGTCGAGGATCTGGCGCGGTTCGTAGGGGGGCAGGTACGCGTCCACCATCGACTGGTCCAAGAGGTCGACCCCCTCGACGGCGTGGGTCAGGATGAAGCCGTCCATGCAGACCATCACGGGCACCGAGAGCTCCTCGGCCAGACGGAAGGCCTGCACGTGCAGGTCGGCCGCCTCCTGGTTGGTCTCGGCGAAGAGCTGTATCCAACCCGAGTCGCGCACGGCCATCGCGTCGGAGTGGTCGTTCCAGATGTTGATGGGCGCGCCGATGGCCCGGTTGGCCAGCGTCATCACGATGGGCAGCCCGAGTCCGGCGGCGTTGTAGACCGCCTCCATCATGTAGAGCAGTCCCTGGGACGCGGTGGCGGTGTAGGCGCGCGCGCCCGCCGCCGAGGCGCCGATGGCCACCGACATCGCGGCGAACTCGCTCTCCACGTTGATAAACTCGCAGGGCGCGAGGCGGCCCTCCTTCACCATCACGCCCACGGCCTCGATGATGTGGGTCTGGGGCGAGATCGGGTAGGCGCAGACCACCTCGGGGCGACACAGCGCGACGGTCTCGGCGATCGCGCGCGATCCCTCAATCTGTGTCAGCACGGGCGAACTCCTCCTCCAGGGTGACCACCGCGTCGAACGCGGCGGCGGCGGCGGCGGCGTTGCGTTCGCCCACCGCGCCGGCGAAGTGGTCGCGAATGGCCTTCTGCACCGCTTCGAGCGTGATCTGCTGGGTCAGCGAGGCGAAGGCGCCGAGCAGCGCCGCGTTGGGCAGCGGTCGTCCGACGTGCTCCAGGGCGATCTCGGTGGCCGGGCAGGTCACGAGATGCGGGCGCGGGAAGCGGTCGTAGAGCTCGGCGAGGCCCAGTTCCGCGAAGGTGCGAGAGGTGTTGATGAGCACGAAGCCCACCGGCGAGAGCCCCGAGAAGAGGTCGACCTGGTTGATGAGGGTCACGTCCTGGACGATGACCGCATCGGGGGCCATGACCGGCTCGCGGGTGCGTATCTCGCGGTCGTCGATGCGACAGTAGGAGACCACGGGGGCGCCAGTTCGCTCGGAACCAAAACTGGGGAAGGCCTGTGCCTGTCGGCCTTCGTCGAACGCCGCGACGGAGAGGATCTCCGCCGCCGTGACGACCCCTTGGCCTCCTCTTCCGTGGATGCGCACCTGGAACATCACGTCACCCTCGGGCCCCGGGCCCGGCCCACGATGACGTGGACGGGAACGGGAACTGACGTGTCGAGCGGGTGTGTACCACGAGACGAACCTAAACCAACCGCTTCGCGAGTCTCAACGAAAGCGCGGTTACAAAAGACCTTTGTGCCCCGGGGCGGGGCCTAAACCGGGGCCGTGACCGAGCTCGTGGTGTCCGGGAACGCCGCGACGTTCGTGCGCACCCGATTGCGTCCGGAGAGCTTGGCCGCGTACAAGGCCTGGTCGGCGCGTTCGATGAGCTCGTGGATGGTGTCCTCGGACTCCGGGGTGTGCATCGCCACGCCCGCGCTCAGGGTGATGACCGGCGGGGCGCTGGGCCGGGCCACGTGGGGGATGTTGAGGATGCTCACCGCGTGCAGGGCCCGCTCGGCCGCGGCGACGGCGTCGTCCTCGCCGCAGTCCGGCATGACCAGGAGGAACTCCTCGCCCCCGTAGCGATAGATGCACTCGCCCTCGCGCAGGACCCGGTTGAGACAGGCGGCCACCTTGCACAGGGCCTCGTCGCCGGTGGGGTGCCCGTAGTGGTCGTTGTAGAACTTGAAGTAGTCGATGTCGAACATCGCCACGCTGTAGGAGCGCCCCGAGCGCAGCGAGCGCGCGTGCACGCGCAGCAGGTCCTCCTCCATGCGACGCCGGTTGCCGAGGTTGGTGAGCGAATCGGTCAGGGATCGGCCCAGGAGCTCGAGGTTGGCCTCCTCGAGCTGGGCGCGCACCCGCTGGAGCTGACGGTGCAGCCTCGTCACCCGTTCGGCCGCCACGAAGAGGGTCTGGACGTCGAGGGAGTTGACCGGCTTGACGAGGTAGTCGTCGGCGCCCGCCCCCATGCCCTCGAGGATCTGCGCCGGGTCCGCGAGTCCGGTCACGATCACCACGTAGGTGTAGTGGTCCTTGATCTCGTGACGCACCCGTCGACACAGCTCGGGCCCGTCGACCCCGGGCATCATCCAGTCGGTCAAGAGGACGTCGATGTCGCTGCCCAGCATCAGCTTCCAGGCGCTCTCGCCGTCGCTGGCCACCAGGACGTCGTGACCCAACTTGGACGCCATCGCCTTCAAGAGCACGCGGCTCGTGGCGTCGTCGTCGGCGACCAGGACCTTCATCTCACACCCCCACGATCACGTCGTCCAGGGCGTCGCGCACCGCGGCCAGCTCGGTGGCGAAGGAGGTGGCGAGGGCGCGCACGCCGTCGATGTCGCTGAGGTGTGCGAGGCCCTCGATGCGTCCGCAGATCTCCGCCAGTCGCGTGGCGCCCACGTTGGCGCTGGCCCCCCGCAGCGAGTGCGCGAGGCCCTCGACGGCCGGCGGGTCGCCGAGCTCGATCGCGCGCACCAGCGCGTCGCGCTGTCGCGCCGACTGCTCGACGTACTCGGTCACCACTTCGGCGAGCACCGCTCCGTCGCCGTCGTCGAGACCGCGCAACAGGTCCACCTGGTTGCGGTCCAGGACCCCCTCGACGGACGGGGGCTCCCCGGGCGCCGGCGCATCGACCGGCGCCGGGACGCTCGACGCGAGCACCCACTTCTCGATCACGGCGGCGATGACCTCGGGCCGCACGGGCTTGGTGATGTAGTCGTCCATGCCGGCGGCCAGGCACTTCTCGCGGTCGCCCTCCATGGCCGCGGCCGTCATCGCGATGATCGGCGTGTGGCGCCGGTCGCCCTCGAGACGTCGGATGTGGCCGGTCGCCTCGTAGCCGTCCATCACCGGCATCTGGCAGTCCATGAGGATGGCGTCGTAGTGCGACAGCATCACGGCCTGCACCGCCTCGCCACCGTGGGCCGCGATCTCGAAGCGGTAGCCCAGCTTCGCGAGGACCTTGGAACCGACCATCTGGTTCATCTTGTTGTCCTCCACCAGCAGCACCGTGCCCTGGCTGGCTCCGACCCGTTCGCGGACCTCGGCGATCACCGACAACGCGGCGGCGTCCTCGTCGCTCAGCGAGGTGATCAGGCAGTCGTAGAGCTCGGACTGGCGCACCGGCTTGGTCAGCGACGCCGCGAAGCCCTGGCGTCTGGTCTCGGCCACCCCGAGGCGTTCCCCCGAGGAGCTGAGCAGGAAGAGCGTCGTGTTCGTCGCGGCCGGGTCGGCCTTGAGTCGTCGCGCCAGCTCGATGCCGTCCATGTCGGGCATGTTGAGGTCGAGCACGCCGATGTCGAACTCGCGGCCCTCGTCGGCCGCTCGGGCCATCAGCGCCAGGGCCTCGGGGCCGCTGGCGGCCTCGACGGATTCGACCCCCCACGAGAGCAACTGGCGGCGCAGGATCATGCGGTTCGTCGCGTTGTCGTCGACCACCAGCGCCCGACGCCCCTGGAGGGAGGCGTGGTCGAGGACCTCGTCGTCCACGGCCACTCGCCGGAACGACAGGTCGAACCAGAAGCGCGATCCGACGCCGGGCGTCGACTCCACGGTGAGCGCGCCGCCCATCAGTTCGACGAGTTGACGACTGATCGCCAGGCCCAGGCCCGTGCCGCCGAAGCGGCGCGTGGTCGAGGAGTCCGCCTGGGCGAAGGGCGCGAAGAGTCGCTGCTGGTCCTCGGGGGCGATGCCGATGCCGGTGTCTTGGACCTCGAAGCGGACCTCGACGCGATCACGGTGCTCCTCGCGCACGGTCAGGCGCACCACGACCTCTCCCTCGCCGGTGAACTTGACGGCGTTCGAGCCCAGGTTCAACAAGACCTGCTGGAGGCGCACCGCGTCGCCCATCAGCGACGAGGGCACGTCGGGGTGCACGTCGACCAGGAGTTCGAGGCCCTTGTTGGCCGCCGTCGCGGCCAGGATCCGTCCCACGTCGTCGGCCACCCCCTCGAGGTTGAAGGCGATCTCCTCGACCTCGAGGCGGCCCGCCTCGATCTTGGAGAAGTCGAGGATGTCGTTGATGATGGCGAGCAGGTTCTCGGCCGAGACCTTGATCCCCGACGCCAGCTCGACCTGGTCGGCGTCCAGCGCGGTGCCCATCAGCAGGTCGGTCAGTCCGATGACGCCGTTCATCGGGGTACGGATCTCGTGACTCATGGTCGACAGGAACTCGGACTTGGCCTAGGAGGCCGAGAGCGCGGCGTCGCGCGCCGCCACCAGGTCCTCGGCCGCGCGGCGTTCCTCGGTGACGTCGCCGCCGTTGAGGACGTAGCCGCGGATCGAGGGGTCCTCGCGCAGGTCCTTGCCGGTCCAGGCGATGGTGCGCCACGAACCGTGGGCGTCGCGCATGCGGCACTCGAAGACCACCGCGGCGCCCTGAACCCCTTCGGCGAGGTCGCGCAGGCTCGCGCTGACCTCGGCGAGGTCGTCGGGGTGCACCGGGGCCACCAGGGCCGAGCCCGTGAGTTGGGCGGGTGAGTAGCCGAGGATGCGCGTCGACGACGGCGTGACGTAGGCGATGGTGAAGTTGTCCTCGGCGATGACGATGATGTCCGAGGCGTTCTCGATCATGGAGCGGAATCGGGCGCTGGCGAGGACCTGCTCCTCGCGCACCGTGACGGTGAGCCGCACGCCCGCGGCGATGAGGGTGGCCACCGCCAAGGCGACGGCCGAGCGGTCGACGTGTCCAAGGGTCGCCGAGACCATGATGACGATCCCCGCCAGGGCCCCGAGGGCGGGAACGGCGTAACCGGAGCGCTTCTCGCGCGTCGTGTGCTCGGCGTTGACCGCGCGCATCGTCGAGAGCTTCTCGACCAGGACCGGCTGGGCCCAGGTGGCGATGGCCAACAGCATCAAGGAGATGGGCCAGACCACGGCGTTGGCCACGTAGCCGACGCGCGAGGAGCTCTGCAGCAGGTTGAACATGTCGCCGATCGCGTTGAAGACGTTGGCCAGGCTGGCGATCGTGAAGAAGGGCCGGTAGCTGCGCGGCAGCACCGCCAGGGCGCCGACCGACAGGGCGAGCAGCAAGAAGTCGCCCACGGGGTAGGCCATCGAGACGATGGTGGACATGTCGCCGCCGTGGGTCGCGTGCAGCACCGCGTGGAAGATGTAGGCACCGGCGACGGCGGCCGCCGCCAGGGCCGCGATCAGCCCGTCGAGGGACGTGGCGAGGAAGGATCCCCGACGCCCGTGACGGATGGGCGCCATGAAGGCCAGGTAGCACAGCGGGAAGAAGCCGGCGTAGAAGAGGTCCGCCCACGACGGCACCGACGGCGTCGCCCCTCCCAGGGACTCGAAGGTGAGCACCACGTCACCCATCGCCCACGACAGGCAGGCCAGTCCCACGACGAGGGGTAGGACGCGCATGGCGGAGTTCGCGCTGCGCCAGCGCGGATCGCGGAAGCGCGCGACGCACATGGCGCCCATGGCGAGTTCGAAGGCGTCAACCCCCCAGCCGTCGATCAGGGCGTTGTAGGAGCCGACGGGGCGAAGGATCAGCGACGCCAGGAACCCGACCACCAACACGATGGCCGCGATGAAGATGGCGCGCACGGCCGTGCGCAACCTGAGAACGTCCGGATCCGTCGTACTCGCGAACATGGTTCCCCTCCTCGATTCGGCGATTCGGCACTGCGACGACGTCCCCGACGCGCGTCATGGAGTGATTTTCACAGGTTGAGGTAGGAGAAATGACACCGCGAGCACAACTCCGAATCAATTGTGCGCCGCCGCGCCTAGTGCGTCGACGGCTCGGGGCGCGGGAAGCGCCGTTCGTTGAGCGCCAACTTGTCGCGCACCGCCCGGGCGAGGTCGACCTCGAGCACGTCGGCCATGCGCAGGAGGAAGATGAAGACGTCGGCCATCTCGAGGCGAACGGCCTCGAGGCGGTCGTCGGAGATCGTCGAGAGCCGTGAGGCCTCGTCACTCAGCCAGCGCAACTCCGCCAGCAGTTCCCCCGCCTCGCTGGCCACCGCCATCGCCAGGTTCTTGGGGGTGTGGTACACGGACCAGTCGCGCTGGCGCGCGAACTCCCGGGTCTCGGCCACCAAGTCGTCGAGGATGGTCATGTGCTGATCCCTTCGTCGGGTCGATCCCGCGGTCGACGACGGGCATCGTAGTCCCCGCGCCCGTCACGGCGGGTCGTCGAGGGTCTCGGAATCTCGTCGCCGGTGTGCCAGAATCACTGGGGATGAGAACACTTCCCTCGCGAAGGACCGCTCGATGAGCGCTCGTGACGACCTCGTCACGGCGGCGCGCTCCCTGCGCGACCAGGGCCACCCGATCTTCTCCTACGACGACCTCATCGCCACGGCGCGACGCTACGGATCGACCAACACCGACCGCGACCTCAAGACGACCTTCGAGGCCATGCTGAGGAGCCCCGAGGAGCCCGCCCAGAACCACGACGCCTTCATCGAGGTGCGCAAGGGCTACTACCGGCTGCGCCGCTAGCGGCGGACTAGGCGCCGGGTCGGCGGTAGACCCGGCTGACGTAGTCGTCCACCATCCGTGCCGAGGAGTACGTGGGCGCCAGGCTGCGCAGGGAGGCGCGGATGCGCGCCAACCACTGCACGGGGATGCCGTTGGCGTCGCGCGAGAAGAACATCGGCTTGACCTCACGTTCGAGCAGGTCGTAGAGGATGTTGGCGTCGCGCTCGTCCTGGGCGTGGGGGTCGTCCAGGGTCGAGCCGTCGATGGCCCAGCCGTTGCGACCGTCGTAGCCCTCGCTCCACCAGCCGTCGAGCACGCTCAGGTTGAGCGAACCGTTCATCGCCGCCTTCATGCCGCTGGTGCCGCTGGCCTCCATCGGCGGACGCGGGAGGTTGAGCCACACGTCACAGCCCGACACCAGCGCCGGCGCCACCCGAAGGTCGTAGTCCTCGAGGAAGATGACCCGGTTGGGCACGTCGAGGCTCCGCTCGACGGAGAAGAGGTTCTTCGCGACGTTCTTGGCCTCGTTGTCGAGGGGGTGAGCCTTGCCGGCGATGAGGAACTGGGCGCCCTGGTCGTGGTCGATGATGCGCCGCAACCGGTCCACGTCGTGAAAGAGCAGGTCCAGACGCTTGTAGGTCGCCAGTCGCCGCGCGAAGCCCAGCGTCAGGTTCGCGGGGTCGAAGGCGTCCAGGCCCGACATCGCGTGGCCCACGTCGTCGCCGCGCGCCAGGCGGTCCACCACGATGCGGTCGCGGACCATGTCCACCAGGTCCTGACGCATGGCGCATCGCGCGTTCCACAGGTCGACGTCGGAGATCTCGTCCACGTGCGCCCACAGGGATGGGTCGTTGGCGTGGCGCTCCCAGTCGGCACCGAGCACCTTGCCCAGCAGGTCGCGCATCGTCTCGGCCATCCAGGTCGGCAGGTGGACCCCGTTGGTCACGTAGCCGATCGGCACCTCGGCCTCGGTGAGCTGCGGGTAGAGCGGGTTCCACATCCCGCGAGCGACCTCGCCGTGACGTCGTGAGACGGCGTTGGTGTTGCGCGAGCACTTGATGGCCAGGGGCGAGAAGCCCATGGGCTCACTCGTCGAGCTCTCGTCGACGCGCGTCAGCGCGGCCAGTTGCGCCCGGTCGATGCCCATCTCGTCCACCGTGTGGCCCAGCACCCGGAAGAACTCCTCGGGCGAATAGGTCTCGTTGCCGGCGGGCACCGGCGTGTGG
The DNA here is from genome assembly GCA_903860745.1 of uncultured Actinomycetes bacterium. Lineage (GTDB taxonomy): Bacteria > Actinomycetota > Acidimicrobiia > Acidimicrobiales > RAAP-2 > RAAP-2. The sequence continues at coordinate 15,087 of CAIORQ010000012.1, forward strand.
GTGGTGAAGACGAATCGATCGCGACCCGCGTCGAGCCGCGCCGTGAGGTCGCCGCCCCCGACCGGCTGGGCGGTCCTCGAGGCCACCTCGAGCGAGGCCAGGGCCGGGTGCCCCTCGTTCATGTGGAAGAGGCCCGGGTTGACGCCCATGGCCTCGAAGGCCCTCATCCCGCCGATGCCCAGCAAGGCGTACTGGGCGAGGCGCACGTCGTGGCTGCCCTCGTAGAGACGCGAGGTCACCCAGCGCTCCAGGGGCGTGTTCTCCTTGAGCTCGGTGTCGAGGAGGTAGAGCACGGTGTGCCCGACGTTGACGCGCCAGACCTGGGCCACGAGCTCGGCGTCCCACACGGGGATCCGCACCTTGATCGGCAGGCCGTCCTCGCCGCGGACGCGCACGATGGGCATCTGGCCGGTGTTGGCCTCGACCCAGTACTCGTGCTGCCAACCCGAGAGGTCCATGCGCTGGTGCAGGTAACCGCGGCGATAGAGCAGGCCCATCCCCACGACGTCGAGGGCCTGGTCGGAGGTCTCCTTGAGGTAGTCCCCCGCCAGGACGCCCAGGCCGCCCGAGTACACCGGCAGCGACTGGTGCACGGCGAACTCCGCGCAGAGGTAGGCCACGGGACCCTCGGGCACCACCTGGGTGACGGGCCGGGCCAGCTCGGCCTCCATGCGCCGCGCGACCGACTCCAGCAGTTCGAGGTAGGACTCGTCGGTGGCCACGCGCAGCAGGTCGCGCTCGGGCAGGTTGAGCAGGAAGCGCACCGGGTTCTCGCCGGCCAGCTTGAAGCGGTGGTCGTCGATGTCGGTGAAGAGCTCGTCGCCCCCCGGAGTCCAGGCCCACAGGTAGTTGTAGGCGATCCAGGCGAGGTCCTCCAGCGGCTCGGGGAGTCGGCGGGCCAATCGGTCAACGGCACGACGAAGGTCGCGAGTCCCATCAAAACGCTGTGTCATCCAAGAGAATCTAGTGGCTGGGCGCCGATTCCCCAGAGAGATAGCGGCTATCGACGAGCTGCAGGGCCCGGGCCAGGGGCGTGAGGGCGGCGCGATGCTCCGCGGACTCGTCGCGCGCGGCGATCGCCAACAGGGCGCGGCGCAACGCCGCCTCGGCGAGGGGGGTGACGAAACGCGCGGTGCTGGCCAGCGCCAGCAGGCTCAACTCGTCGGCCCGGGTGGCGTCGCGGCCGATCAGCGCGGCCGCCAAGAGGTTCAAGGTCTCGTCCACGTCGAGCGCGCCCGCCCCCATCAATCGTGACATGGCCACGCGCGCGATCTGGTCGGCCCCCAGGTCGTCGATCTCGATGCGTCGCCACATCGTGTTGTCCGAGATGTCCACGTGCATCTCGAGACCGTCGCCGAACTCGACGTAGGTCAGGTAGGTGAAGCGTCGCAGGGTCACGGCGTTGACGAGGTTCACGCGCACCTGGTCGTGTTCGGCGGGCTGGTACTCGATGCGCCAGGTGCCCCGCTCGCTTCGCGCGAAGGCCCCCGAGGCCGCGTACTCCGCGGCCGCCCCCGCGGCGATGCGCACCTCGTCGGTGCGCGCGCTCTCGCAGGCGCGCCGCCACAGGGCCTCGCCGGCCACGCCGTGGCGCGCGGAGCGAACCTGGCCGAGACGTTGGACGAAGGTGGTCTCGAAGTCGCGACCGGTGGCGCGCCGGGTCAGCTCGAGCCCCAGGGCGGCGTAGCGCAGGACGATGCCGGTCTCGATCTCGCCGGGGTCGGCGTAGAACCAGGCGCAACTGGTGAAGGAGAACAGCAGGTTGCGGTGAGCCTCGCAGATCTCGAGGACCCGGCTGAGCTCGTCGGCGTTGAGCTCGCGGCTCTGGTGACGCCGCACGAAGTCCTCGCGCGACCACTGCCCCGAGATCACCTTGCCGTAGTCGAGCAGGGCGTCGTCGCTGACCTGCACGTGATGACCGAGCTCCCAGTCGAGGGCGGCCCCCGCGTTCGCGCGCAACCAGTCGAGGGCCTCGCGCAAGGGGGCGCGCCAGGCGAGGTCGAATCCGGGCTGCTCGCCGGTCACGCAGCCGCAGGCGCTGCGCCATCGCTCGACGCCGTGCGCGCAGCTCCACGCCGAGACCTCGTGGAGCTCGACCTCGTGGGTGGCTTCGTGGTCGCTCAGCCACTCCCCCAGCGTCGTCGAGAGGTGGTGGTGCTCCTGGAGCCGGCGCGTGGCCCAGGCGACCCCGAGGTCCCCGAAGCGGTGGTGGTGCCCGTAGGTCTCGCCGTCGGCCACCAGCAGGACGATGCCGTCACCCTCCCCGGGCAGCGACGCGGCCATGGCGTCGGCCAGGACGTCGCCGTCGGCCAGGGTGTCGCCGAAGGCCACCTGGTGCGAGAGGTCGAAGTGGCCGAAGACGACGGTCATACGACCACCGCCGGGCAGGCTGACGTAGTAGGCCTTGGACGTGTCGAGAGCGCTGGGGGTCACCGCCCGCCACTTCCCCCCGGGGACGCGCACGCGGGCGGCCTGGGTGGGCATCAACACCGTGTAGGTGATGCCGTGGCGGGCCAGCAGCTCCAGCGTGGCCAGGTCCACTGCGGTCTCGGGCAGCCACATGCCGCGCGGCTCCTCGCCGTAGCGCGCGCGGAAGTCGTCGATGCCCCAGGCCACCAGGCGTTGCGCGTCCACCGCTGTGGCCAGGGGCACGATGGCGTGCACCAGCGGCGCGGCCATGACGACGCGGCTCGCCCCGTGGTCCGCGGCGCGCACCTGGCGGCCCAGGGCCTGGTCCACGTCGGGCGCGTAGCGGCTGAGCCAGTGGTGCAGGGTCGGGCCGAGGTCGAAGCTGCTCTGGGTCAGGGGCTCGAAGAGCGTCGAGGTCCCGTCGCTGGGCAGGGCGACGGCGACCATGGCCCGGTAGCACTCGGCGGCGATGCGCTCGTTCCAGTCGTGGTAGGGCCACGCGCTCCACTCGTGGTTGAAGATCCCCGTCCAGGGGTCCTCCCGAGGGGGTTGGTAGAAGTGGTAGTGGAAGCCGGCGATCGAGGACATCTAGCTCCGTTGCAGCACCACGACGGCCAGGGGCGGCAGCGACATGCGCAAGGCGGCCGCGGGGCCGCCGGGTCCCTCGCGCAGGTTCGTGGGGTAACCACTGCCGCCGTAGTCGACGTCATCGGAGTTGGCCAGCACCGTCCACGAACCGGTGACGGGGATCTGGTAGTCGTCGCGCGGCACCGGGGTGAAGTTGACGATGACGGCCAACTCCTCGGGGCCCGTGCCGCGACGCCAGATCAACACGCTGTTCTCGGCGTCGTCGCAGTTGAGCCACGAGAAGTCCTCCGCCGACGCGTCGTCGCGCGCCAGCGCCGGCTGCGTGGCGTAGAGCTCGTTGCAGCGCCGCACCCAGCGCCACACGCCCTCGTGGGCCGGGTAGTCGCGCAGGTGCCAGTCCAGCGAGCTCTCGTGGTTCCACTCCGAGCGCTGGGCCAGTTCAGCGCCCATGAAGAGCAGCTTCTTGCCCGGCAGCGTGTACTGGTATCCGTAGAGCAGGCGCAGGTTGGCGAAGGAGCCCCAGTCGTCACCGGCCATCTTGGTCAGCAGCGAACCCTTGCCGTGGACGACCTCGTCGTGGCTCAGGGGCATCATGAAGCGCTCGTGGCCCGCGTAGATGGCCCGGAAGGTCAACTCGTTCTGGTGGAACCTGCGATGGATCGGGTCGCGCTCGAGGTAGTCCAGCGTGTCGTGCATCCAGCCCATGTCCCACTTGAAGGTGAAGCCCAGGCCCCCGTCGGCGCTGGCGTGGGTCACCTTGGGCCACGAGGTCGACTCCTCGGCCACCATCACCGCTCCGGGGAAGGCCGAGGTCACCGCGTCGTTGCACTGCTGCAGGAAGGAGATGGCGTCGAGGTCCTCGCGTCCGCCGAAGCGGTTGGGGACCCACTGGCCGGGACCGCGGCTGTAGTCCAGGTAGAGCATCGAGGCCACCGCGTCGAGGCGCAGCCCGTCGACGTGGTACTCCTCGAGCCAGAAGCACGCCGAGGAGATGAGGAAGCTGCGGACCTCGTTGCGGCTGTAGTTGAAGGTCCAGCTCTGCCAGTCGGGGTGCACTCGCTGGCGCACGTCGGCGTGTTCGTAGAGGTGGGTCCCGTCGAAGAGGCCCAGGGCGTGGGCGTCGGAGGGGAAGTGCGAGGGCACCCAGTCGAGGAAGACGCCGACGCCCCGGGCGTGCAGTTCGTCGACGAGGAACTTGAAGTCGTCGGGGCTGCCGTTGCGCGAGGTCGGGGCGAAGTAGCCCGTCGTCTGATAGCCCCAGGACCCGTAGAACGGGTGCTCCATGATCGGCAGGAACTGGACGTGGGTGAAGCCCGACGCCACGCAGTACTCCGGGAGCTGCTCGGCCATCTCGCGGTAGGTCAACGAGCGGTTGCCCTCCTCGGGGACGCGTCGCCACGATCCCAGGTGCACCTCGTAGACCGAGACCGGACGGTCTCGCGCCACGTACTCTCGACGTCGGTCCATCCACGAGGCGTCGCGCCACTCGTAATTCGACTCCCACACCCGGGTCGCGGTCTTGGAGGGCACCTCGAAGTAACGTCCCACCGGGTCGGCCTTGTCGTACTCCACGCCGCCCAGACGCGAGCGGATCCGATACTTGTAGGCCTGTCCGGACTGGGCGCCGGGCACGAAGCCCTCCCAGACGCCCGAGCTCTCGCGGGGCAGGAGGACGTGGGGGCCACCGTCCCAGTCGTTGAAGTCGCCCACCACCGCCACGCGCTCGGCGTTGGGGGCCCAGACCGCGAAGTAGCAGCCCTCGACGCCCTCGGCGATCATCGGATGGCAACCCAGGTGGTGGTGGAGGCGGAAGTGGCGCCCCTCGTTGAAGAGGTGCAGGTCCTCCGACGAGAAGCGCGTGACGTCCGAGACGCGCGGCATCCCGTGACCGCCGGCGGCGAAGCCCCGACGCTCGCGCAGCACGCTCAGGCTCTCGGCGAGCACGGTGGAGGAGGCCATCTCCTCGAGACTGAGGGGGGTCTGGCTGCTCCAGTTGGAGCGCTCGTCGAAGGTCCCGGGCAGGTTGACCGCCTCGGTCACCTTGAGCAGGTCCTCGACCTGGACCATCACGAGTCCGGCCTCGGAGTCGGCTAGGCGCGCGTGCACCGCGTCGAGGACCGCGCCGGGATCGATCTCGCCGGCGCCGCCCAGTCCCAGAGCGCTGGCGAGTCGTTCGCGGTCGTGTCGGCGTCGCGACCGGGCGTGACGGGCGCCCTCGTCGTCCAGGTGGCCCACCTCGACGCGCTCGTCGATGTCGGCCTCGTTCCACCAGCCCAGGAAGGTCGCGGTGTCGTGGGTCCCGAAGGAGGCCACGGCGCCCGCCGGCACCGGCTCGAGTTCGTCGTGACCGATGGCGAACTGGGCGACGTAGGTGCGTCGCAGGCCCTCGTGCGCCATGGCCTCGCGCAGGTCGGCGTCGACGGTGCCGAGGTCCTCGCCCACCACGTCGCAACCATGACGCTGGGCCTCGATCGCCACGATGGCCAGAAGTTCGTGAAAGGGCAGCTTGACGTAGAGGCCGTCGGCGGCGCTCGCCCCCGCGGGCACCCAGAAGAGGCGCTGCAGGCCCATCACGTGGTCGATGCGCACCACGCCCGCCACCCGCATGTGACAGGCCAGCGCCTCGCGGAACTGGCGGTGCGCGTTCTCGCGCACCCGCGTGGGGTGCAGCGGCGGCGCGCCCCAGGTCTGGCCGTCGGTGGTGAGGTCGTCGGCCGGCGCGCCGATGGACATCGAGGTGACGTATTCACTCGGGTTCTTCCACACGTCGTAGCCATCGGGGTGCACGCCGATGGGGATGTCCAGCTGCAGGGTCTGGCCGCGCTGGGCCAGACGCTGGGCCAGCTCGGTCATCTGGCCGTCGATGATCCACTGGGCGAAGAGGTGGTAGCGAACGAGCGTGGGGTCCACGTCGTTCCAGCGCAGCAGACCCGAACGCGCCACCGAGGGCCACTGGCGGAAGTCACGGCCGAAGCGCTCGCCGGCCGCGCGGAAGCGCGCGTAGTCGTTGACCTCGGGGTGCTCGGTGACGTAGCTGCGCAGGCCGTTCTCGTAGAGGGCCATGAACTGCGACTGCTCCGCGGCCCAGGCCTGGATCACGCGCCGCTTGGCGGCGAAGGCCTCCGCGCCGTCGACGTGGCCGTCCTTGGCCCAGGTCGCGCGACGTCCCGGGGAGTAGGTCTCGTACATCAGGGTCTGGGCGGCGGGTGAGCGGCTGAGGAACTCGACCTGGTCCAGCGCGATCCACCGGTCGTTCCAGAAGTGGCGACTCACCGGCCGGTAGGGGCTGGCCTCGAAGTCGTGGGGGCCGAAGGAGGCCAGTAGCGGCAGGGTCGAGACGACCGTGGCGCCCTGGTAGGACACCAGGCGCGCGAACTCGTCGAGGTCCTCCACGTCGCCGGCGCCCCAGGATCGCCGCGAGTGCAGCGAGAAGACCGGTGCCTGCACCGAGTAGGCGCGCCAGTCGCGGCTGAAGCGGTGGGGCGCGCCGCGCAGGGGCCGCACGATGAGGGTGGACCAGACGAGGCGCTTGTTGATGATGACGCAGAACTGGTGGTAGCCCACGCGCATCGCCGGCAGGGGCAGTCCCCAGGCGCGCGGCTCCTCGGGCGCGGTCTCGAGCAGCGCGAGCTCGTCGGTGCGCACGCTCCAGCTCGTTTCGCCACCGAACTCGAACTCGATGCGACAGTCGAAGCGCGCCACCTTGCGCGCCATGCGCAGGGCGACCACCGCGTTGACACCCTCGTCGACGACGTAGACCGGCTCGAGCACCCGCTCGACGCGGTCGTTGTTGTAGGCGCGCAGCGCGTTGCGGGACCCCGCCGGGGTCTCCATGCGCTCCATGTCGCCCAGCGAGTTGAGGACCTCGAGGAGGGTCTCGACCGTGGCGTGGCGACTCTGGCCGCGTCCGTCGACGTAGTGGGTCTCGACGCCGCGCGCGGCGGCCAGGTCGAGCAGGCTCAGGGGGATCGGGGTGTCGCTCATGAGGACCAGGTCATGAGTCCCGGCAGGACTTCACCGTCGGTGTAGAGGGTCGAGGGGACCACGCGCGCCGCCAGGACCACGTCCTCGGGGTACGCCGCGAGGTCGACGCGGGCGTCGTAGCGGGCCTGGGCCCCCTGGCGGTCCACCAGGGTCGCGTCCACGGCGAAGGGGGCGACGCCGTCGTCCACCCACAGCTGGACCGCGAGGTCCGCGGGCTCCAGGAATCCGAGGTCGACCTGCAGGAAGATGCGGTGTCCCTTCTTGCGCGCCGAGACGGCGCCCACCGCGACGCTCACCTCGGGCCAGTCGGCGCGCAGTCGCGCCAGGTCGCGGGCGCGGTCGCGGGCCGCCTTGGCGCCGCCGGCGCGCAGCTGGGCCGAGCGCGCGATGCCCGGCAGGTAGTACTTCTCGGTGTAGTCGCGCGTCATGCGCAGCGAGTCCCAGGTCGGCGCCAGGGTCGACATCGACTGCTTCACCGAGGCCAGCCACCGTCGCGGCACGCCACTGGCGTCGCGGTCGTAGAAGCGCGGGACGATCTCGTTCTCGAGCACCTCGTAGATCGATCGGGCGTCCATCTCGTCCTGGAGCTCCTCGTCGTCGTAGTCCTCGTCGGTGCCGATCGAGAAGCCGATGGGCGCCGCCTCGGGGTCGGCGTCACGGGTCGCCTCGTCCCACCAGCCGTCGATGGTCGAGAAGCTCAGGGCGCCGTTCATCCCGGCCTTCATGCCGCCCACCCCGCAGGCCTCGAGCGGTCGGCGCGGCGTGTTCAACCAGAGGTCGGCCCCCTGGGCCAGGTGCCGGTCGAGGGTCGTGTCGAAGTCCACGATGAAGACGACGCGGTCGCTGACGCCGTAGCGCGCGGCGAACTCGATCATGTCCTGGAGCAACTGCTTGCCCCCCTCGTCGTTGGGGTGGGCCTTGCCGGCGAAGACGATCTGCACTCCCCCGGCCGGGTTCTTCAAGATGCGGGCCAGTCGCTCGGGGTCGCGCAAGAGCAGTGTCGGACGCTTGTAGGCGACGAAGCGCCCCACGAAGCCGATGGTCAAGAGGTCGGGGTCGAGCACCGACACCGCCGCGACGCGTTCCGAGGGGCTGTGGCGACGGGCCAGGTCCTTGCGGGCACGTCGGCGCGCGAACTCCACGAGGTCGGCGCGCGCCTCGTTCTTCACCCGCCACAGGTCCGCGTCAGGCGCGTCGAGAAGTTTGGACCACATGACCGGGTCCCCGGGCGTGGTCTGCCACTTGGCCCCCACGGTGGCGGTGAGCAACTGCGAGAAGGGGCCGGTGGTCCACGACTCGAGGTGCACGCCGTTGGTGACGTGTCCCACGGGCACCTCGTCGAAGGGCACCCTCGGCCACAGCATCGACCACTGCTCGCGGGTCACGCGCCCGTGCAGGCGCGAGACGCCGTTGCGGTGTCCGGCCATGCGCATGGCGAAGACCGTCGGGCAGAAGGAGTCGCCCTCCCACTCCGGCGTGACCCGGCCCAAGGCGACCAGGGAGTCGAGCGAGGTCGCCAGCAAGCGGGCGTAGGGCGCGAGGAAGCGGCGCGCGAGGGCGTCGGGGAAGTAGTCGTGCCCGGCGGCCACCGGGGTGTGGGTGGTGAACAACAGCCCCGGGCGAACGGCCAGCCGGGCCTCCGCGAAGCTGAGTCCCTCCTGGGCCATCACCCGGCGGATGCGCTCGAGGATGGCGAAGACCGAGTGGCCCTCGTTGAGGTGCAGCATGGCGGGCTCGATGTCGAGGGCGGCCAGGGCGCGCACCCCGCCCACGCCCAAGATGAGCTCCTGGGCCAATCGCGTCTCGAGGTCCGAGTCGTAGAGCCGGGTGGTGATGATGCGGTCGGCCTCGGAGTTGGTCGCGACCGCGCTGTCGAGCAGGATGAGCTCGTTGCGCCCCACCCGAGCGCGGTACACCGCGACCTGGATGTCGCGGCCCGGCAGCGACACGTTGACCTGGATCAGGCGGCCCTGGGCGTCGCGCACCCGCTCGATGGGCATCTTCTCGGGCGACATCATGTCCCAGGCCTCGTGCTGGCGACCTTCACGGTCGAGCCACTGGTGCGAGGTGCCGCGATAGAGGAGGCCCACGCCGACCAGGGGCAGACCCAGCGCGCTCGAGGCCTTGAGCTGCTCGGCCGCGACGGTGCCCAGACCACCCGCAAAGATCGGCAACGAGTCGGTCAGGGAGAACTCGGCGGCGAAGAAGGCGATGACCTGGTCCTTGTCGCTCTTGTGCTGCGTGTGGAACCAGGTCGAGGGGGTCTGGGTGAAGTAGCTGCGGAAGTTCTCCACCACGCCGCGGGCCAGGTCGGCGATCTGCGGGTCCGAGCTCAGGAGCTGGTTGACGCGCTCGCGACCGAGACCGAGCAGGAGTTGTTGGGGCCACTCGAGCGCGCCGGGACTGGCCGCCGGGTCGAGCAGGGCGAAGAGGCGGCGAGCGTCGATCTTCCAGGTCCAGCGCAGATTGGTCGCCACGTCGAGCAGGTCCTCGTACGTGAGGACGGCCGGTGCCGTCTCCACGTCAGACCCGTTGTGCGACACTGCGCCCTCCTCACGGCCCCGTCCGGTGACCCACCCGGGCGATGATGCCTCGTTGCGACACCGAGCATAACCTTGCCGTTACGGCGCCCTCGGTGGTCATCTGGCATTTCGACAACGTGGGAGTACGCATCCACGTTGTCGATGGTCGCGACCGGGCGGCGCGGCACCGGCGCGTGCCGATCGAGTCAGTCGAGAAGTCGCGCGTGCTCCACGACGGTCGTGCGCGCCGCGCCGCGGTCGTCCTAGGGGACGAACTCGCGCGCCACGAAGCCCAAGTCGCTGCGGTCGTAGTAGGTCAGTCCCGTCAGTGGCGGAGAGTAGGCGTGGATGCTCACCGCCGGGTTGCCCGAGATCTGTTCGACGTCGTGCACGTGCTCGGGTCCGAAGGATCCGAACTCCCCCGCGGCGAACTCGCGCGTCTCGACGCTCACGTGGTCGCTGGCGCGACTGCGTTCGCGCAGGGTCCCCTGCGTGACGGCGAAGACCCCCGAAGACCCGCCGTGGTCGTGCCAGTCCGAGGACTGGTCGTGCTCCCAGGTGAGCAGCCTCACCTCGTAGGAGGGTGTGCGCAGCAGGAGCAGCCACCAACGACTGTCCTCGTCGTCGACGATGAGGTCACGGTAGAGCGCGGGACGCGAGGCCACGGCCAGCGCCACCCGCTCGAGGTCGTGGCGCGAGAGACGCCGCGACGGAAGGTGCAGGGCGTGCAGCACGGCGTCGATCTCCCTCGCGCGCCCCGTGGGTGCTTCGGTGTGCAAGGTCGGCCGGGCTAGCGGGGTGTGGTCCATGGTGTCGCCTCCTCGATCCGCCGAGGGAGATCGGCGGCGTGATCGTTATTTCTATTATTTCTATAGTTTAACTAGATAACTTCGCAAGGTCAAGGACGCCCGCGATCGACCGCGAGGAGAATACGTCTTCTTCGATGGATAATCTTGACTACTTCTATCGGATTTGGCGTAAAGTCCTAACAGGACCCAGTGAGAAGGATTGACATGACCAAGATCGCCAACAACATCACCGAGCTCATCGGCCACACCCCCCTGGTGCGCGTCAACCACCTCGGCGCCGGCGCCGAGATCCTCGCCAAGCTCGAGTTCTTCAACCCCGCCGGCTCGGTGAAGGACCGCATCGGCCTCGCGATGATCGAGGCGGCGGAGAAGGCCGGCAAGATCGGCCCCGACACCGTCATCC
>CAIORQ010000013.1 GCA_903860745.1 uncultured Actinomycetes bacterium
ACGCCCCGTCGCCAACGACGTGAGACGACCCACGACGTGTCAGTGGTCTCGCCTACGGTGATGCCATGGCTTTTGACCAACCACTCCCCGCCTCCCTCTCCCCCTCGCGTCTCGCTGATTTTCAGGCCTGCCCGCGGCGCTACCAGTACGCGTCAGTGGAGCGGATCCCCCAGCCCGCCAGCTACGCCACCGCCAAGGGCCGTTTCGTGCACTTCATCTTCGAGCAGCTCATGTCGCTCGAGGCTCCGCTTCGCACTCTCGACGCCGCCCGGAGTTTCGTGGCTCCGGCCCTTGAAGCCATCCTCACCCCCCAGGTCCGCGAGGAGATAGCCATGGACGACGCGCTCGAGGCCCGTCTCCTAGCCGAGACCGCGGTCATCATCGATCGTTACTTCACGATGGAGGATCCCCGTCTGGTCGTGACCGAAGGCATCGAGGAGCGCGTGGGCGTGACCATCGGCGACACACCGCTAATTGGGATCATCGACCGCCTGGACCGAGACGAGGACGGGAGCCTCGTCATCGTGGACTACAAGACCGGTTCCCTCCCGAACCGCAACTACGACTCCCAGACCTTCGCGAACGCCGAGCTCTACGCCGTGCTGTGCGAGGAGAAACTCGGCGAGCGCCCGAGTCGCATCCGCCTGCTCTACGTCAGCCAGGGCGAGACCCTGGAGCGTCCGGTGAACGACGTGGTCGTCAAGGCGCGCGCCGCGGCGGCGGCGGCGGCGTGGACGCGCATCCGTCAGTACTACGACCAGGGTTCCTTCCCCGAGACTCCGTCGAAGAACGCGTGCCGCTTCTGCTCCTTCCGGGACCTCTGCCTCGCCAGGGGCGTGCCCGTCCCGCCGCGTTAATCCATAGGCTGGCCACATGCTCTCATTCGGCCTCAGTTACGACTATCGCTGTCCCTTCGCGAAGAACATCCACCTCCACGTCCTCGCGGCCCTCGCCGCGGGGACTGACTTCGACGTGAACTTCATCCCCTGGACGATGAGCCAGGGCCACCGCGCCCACGGCGCTCCCGACGTCTGGGACGACCCCACCCACGATGGCGCGCTGGTGGCCCTGGCCGCCAGTGTCTCCGTGCGCGACGAGCAACCGGACCACTTTCTCGTGGCGCACGAAGCCCTCTTCCGCGCCCGACACGAGCAGGCCATTCGACTCGCTACCCTCGACGAAGTCTGCGCCGTCCTGTCCCCACTGGGCGTCGACGTCAAGAGACTCGCCGCGGACGTGGCCTCGCGGCGTCCCCACCGCGTGATCGCGGAGAACTACCGATTCATGGAGCGCTTCGAGGCCTTCGGAGTTCCCACCTTCGTGGTCGGTTCCGACGCGACCTTCGTGCGCTACATGACCCCGCCGACCCAGGACGGTCGTGCCTCGGCGAGCATCATCGAGTCCCTCGTCACGCTCATGGCCAACCAGCCCGACCTCAACGAGTTCAAACACACCCGGGTGCCCAACTAGTCCTGGGTATCACGGCTAGGACAGGCGCAGCACCACTTCGATCAGGCAGAGCGCTCCCAGGCCCACGGCCGGCAGGGAACCCTTGAGGCCATCGCCCTTGCGCAGGTGTACGCCCAGCGCGCCGATCATCATCACGACGAGACCTCCGGCGGCCAGCTCGTTGAGCAACGCGAGCAACGAACCGTGCTTGCCCGCCAAACCGACGAGGACGCCGGCGGCGCCCAGGAACTCGAGGGCGCCCACGCGCTGGAAGGTCGACTTGGTGAAGCCGAGGTGCCCAGCCATCTGCGAGGCCATGGTGTTGAAGATCATCTTCTGTAGCCCCGCCGTGGCGAAGGCGAGGAACAGGACAATGGACAAGATGCTGGCAACGGCTCTCACGATGACTCCTTATAGACCCGATAACTGTAGTGGAGAGGGCGAGACATGCAGTCGCAGGGCCAAGCGGTCTTGGTAGCGTGAACGCGTGCCCGAGACTCTCCCACGTCACCGCGTCGGTGTCGTCGGCGGTGGCCAACTCGCCTTGATGATGGGCGACGAGGCACACGCGGTCGGCGTCGAACTGACGGTATTGGCCGCAACGCCGAGCGATCCGGCCTCGCGCAGCGCCGACCACGTGCTCGTGGGCGCGGCCGATGACGAGGAATCGCTTCGGCGCCTCGCCGGCGCCACCGACGTCGTGACCTTCGACCACGAACTGGTCGACCTGGAACTGCTGGCGAGGCTCGAAGCGCTGGGCACGGTCTGTCGCCCGAGCTCCTCGACCCTGCGCTTCTCGGTCGACAAGGCCTTCCAGCGCACGGACTTCGCCGCCGCCGACTTGCCGGTGCCCCACCACGTGATCCTGCGACACGAGACCGATCTGGCCGCGCTGGCGTCGTGGAGCCAACGTTTCGGCTCCCCCCCGGTCCTCAAGGCGTCGCGCGGCGGCTACGACGGACGCGGAGTCGTTTTCCCCCTCGACGACGACGAGGCACTGGTCGAGGCCCGAGAGATGCTCTCGCGCGGTGAGGTGGTGGCCGAGGAGCGCGTCACCCTGCTAGCCGAGGTGGCCCAGTTAGTGGCCAGGTCGGTGCACGGGCAGATCGTGGTCTACCCGCTTGTCACCACGGTGCAGTCAGCGGGAATGTGCGTCGAAGTCCGTCGGCCGGTGGACATCGATGCGGTGGAGCACGCCTTCGCGCGTGCCTTGGCCGAGCGCATCGCCGAGCACGTTGGGCTGGTCGGGGTGATGGCGGTGGAGTTCTTCGTCACTCCCCAGGGCCTGCTGATCAATGAGTTGGCCTTACGTCCTCACAATTCAGGCCACTGGACGATCGAAGGTGCCGCCACGAGCCAGTTCGCCAATCACCTGCGAGCGGTCAGCGGGCAGGACCTCGGCTCGCCCGAGGCCCTGACCCCCGCCGCCGTCATGGTCAACGTGATCGGTGCGGCGCGGCCCGGATCGCTCCGGGCCGCCCAGGACGTGGAGGGCGTCGTGGTTCACGACTACGCCAAGGAGTGGCGACCCGGGCGCAAACTCGGCCACGTCACCGCGATCGGCACCGACGTCGCGCAACTGCACGTGAGAGCATGGGAGAGCGCCCGGGCCTACGGGACGGACACTCAGGAGGCGTGATGGAACCAGCGGTCGGCATCGTGATGGGCAGTTCCAGCGACCACGAGGTGATGAGGGCGGCGGCCGAGGTCCTGACCCGTTTCAACGTGGCTCACGAGATCCGCGTCGTCTCTGCCCATCGCACACCCGAGGCCATGGTCGACTACGGCCGCCAGGCCCGCGGACGCGGCGTCAAGGTGATCATCGCCGGCGCCGGCGGCGCCGCGCACCTGCCCGGGATGCTCGCGGCCGTCACCACCCTGCCGGTGATCGGGGTGCCGGTGGCCCTGGCGCGCCTCGACGGTCTCGACTCCCTGCTGTCGATCGTGCAGATGCCCCGGGGGGTGCCCGTGGCCACCGTGGCGGTCAACGGCGCGGCCAACGCCGCCCTCCTCGCCGTGCGGATCCTGGCCGTCACCGAGCCGGTCCTGGCGCAGCGCCTGGAGGAGTATCGTGCGCAGATCGCCGCCGAGGCACTCGAGCAGGACCGCAGCCTGCCCAGAAGTTGAGGCACTTCTTAACTTCGGTGGTGCTGGGCGAAGTGCCCGACCCGCGCGATTGCCAATAGTCTGAGAGAACATCAAGGAGGCACCCGTGGGTATTGCCAAGAGAATCTCGTCCATCTTCCAGGCGAAGTCCAACGCCGCCCTCGACAAGATCGAGGATCCCCGCCAGACGCTGGACCTCTCCTACGAACAGCAGCTCGAGAACCTGACCAAGGTCAAGCGGGCGGTGGCCGACGTGGCGACCGCGCGCAAGCGCGTCGAGATCCAGGCCGAGCAGCTCAAGGCCCAGGGCGACAAGTTGGCGGAACAGGCCAAGCAGGCCCTGGCCCAGGGCAACGAGCCCCTCGCGCGCGAGGCGCTGACCCGTCGAGAGGCCATCGCCACGCAACTCCAGGACCTCGACACCCAACACGCCCAGATCGTCGAGCAAGAGGACAAGCTCACCCAGACCTCCCAGAAGCTCCAGACCGAGGTGGAGGCCTTCCGGACCAAGAAGGAGACCATCAAGGCCACCTACACCGCCGCCGAGGCCTCGGCCCACGTGTCCGAGGCCGTCAGCGGCATCTCCTCCTCGATGAACGACGCCGGCGCCGCTCTGCAGCGGGCCCAGGACAAGGTCGCTCAGATGCAGGCGCGCAGCGGGGCCCTCGACGAGCTACTCGCCTCGGGCGCGCTCACCGACCTCACCGCGAGCCCCGGCGACGACATCCAGGCCCAGCTCGACGCGGCCGGCGGATCCAACGTCGACGCCCAGTTGGCGGCGTTGAAGGCGCAGATGGCCTCGGGTGACGCCCCGGCCGGTCTGACCAGTCCGGACGCCACGACCCCGAGCCAGGAGGCCTAGGGATGGCCAAGTCCAAGATCGAGACCGACCACGGTCTCAACGTGCGCATGTTCATCACCGGTCTGCTGCTGGTGGTGCTGTACCTGATCATCACGACCCTGCTCGTCTACGCGGGTGTCGCGATCGGCTTCGTGATCGTCATCGTGGCGGCGTTGATCTTCTCCCAGTACTACTTCTCGGACAAGATCGCCATGTTCTCCATGCACGCCCACGAGGTCACCCCGGCCCAGGAGCCCAAGTTGCACGAGATCGTGGACCGCCTCTGCCTGCTGGCCAACATGCCCAAGCCGCGCGTCGGGGTGGCCGAGATGGACATGCCCAACGCCTTCGCGACGGGTCGCAATCCGAGCCACGCGGTCATCTGCGCCACGCGCGGCATCATGGCACGGCTCAGTGACGAGGAGCTCGAGGCCGTGCTCGCCCACGAGCTCAGCCACGTCGCCCACCGCGACGTGGCCGTCATGACCATCGCCTCGGGCGTGGGGATGCTGGCCGGTCTGGTCTCGCGCATGGCCATGTGGGGCGCCATCCTGGGCGGTGGCGGTCGCGGTGGCCGCAACAACAACGCCGCAGCCATGGAGATGGTCACCTGGCTCGTCTCGATGGTGATCTACGTCATCGCCTACCTGTTGACCATGGCGCTGTCGCGCTACCGCGAACTCGCCGCGGACCGTTCGGGCGCCATCTTGATCGGCAAGCCCAGCGTGCTGGCCAGCGCCCTGGTGCACATCACCGGGGACATGGGGCGCATCCCGCGCACGGACCTGCGCAAGGCCGAATCCATGAACGCCTTCTTCTTCGTGCCCGCGCTCGCCGGTGGTTCGGCGGCCGCGCTCTTCTCGACGCACCCCACCCTGGAGAAGCGTCTCGACGCCCTCCAGAAGCTCGAGCGCGAGCTCAACGGCTAGTGGGTCTGCGCGACACCCTCTTTGGACGCACCAAGCAGGTCGCGCCCCAGCTCGACAACCTCTTCGCCCTGCCCACGGCGGCCCTGACCCTCCAGAGCGAACTGGACCTGGTGACCTCGGGGCAGGCCGGGCTGTGCTTCAAGGCCGGCAGCGGCGAGTCCACCCTCGTGACCGACGCGGACATCCTGTCCCTGCTCAACTTCGAGGCTGACAAGGACAGCGTCTCGGTCACCACCGACGACCTGGGATTCAAGTGGCTCGTCGTGAAGGACCCCACCGTGGACGGCCAGGTGACCAAGATCCACGCCGCCAACGCCTCGATGGTCGATCACGACCTGGGACCGCGCCTGCTGTGCGCGGTGTTCGGCTTCGTCCCCGCCACCCCGCCCGGTGAGGGCTCGGTGCGCTTGGTCTACCTGCTCAAGCAGGGCACCTTCTACCCCTTCGCCCCCACGGGACCCAACCAGCGCGACAACGAGCTCGAATTGCGGGTGAAGTCGTTCCTCAGCGGCGACCTCGCCATCGAGAAGGACCTGTCGCGCTGGATGGCGCTGTGGAACCTGCCCGTCAATTGAGGCCTTCGCCGGTGTGACGTCGCGCCAGGGTCTGCGCGTGGAGCCACAGGTCCACGCCACCCTCGCTGACCGGCGGGCCCATGACGTCGCTGAACAGGCTCAGCGCCAGCGGCGCGTTGGGCGCGCTGGGGTCCAGCACCACGGCGGCAACGTCGTTGAGGAACAAGAACTGTCGCATCCGCGACACCAGCCGGGCGTTGACGACGGGACGGC
The DNA here is from genome assembly GCA_903860745.1 of uncultured Actinomycetes bacterium. Lineage (GTDB taxonomy): Bacteria > Actinomycetota > Acidimicrobiia > Acidimicrobiales > RAAP-2 > RAAP-2. The sequence continues at coordinate 6,114 of CAIORQ010000013.1, forward strand.
GCGTGGCGGCGCCCGAGAGGTTCTCGAGGTACTGGGTCACCGACGTCGGCCGGGTGTCGGCGGGTCGGCCCGTGGTGTGCCCCTTGGGCGTACGAATAATCGCCTCGCCGCCGATCATGCGCCAGCGGAAGTCACTGCGGATCTGCCAGTACATCGCCGTCGCCTCGGGCGTGACGGTCATCGGGAAGAGCAGGACCACGCCGCCCGCCGGTATGGCGAGGTCGTCCCTCGAGGTGAAGAAGGCGGGCACGCTGGGCAGTGGCGCGGTCGTGATCGGCACGGCGGGCAGGTACAGGGCCACCGCCGACACGCTGAGCAATCCCAGGGCGACGTTGGCGCGCAGTCGGCGACGGTCGTGGCGTGACGCGGACGGTTCCCTGGCCCACGTCACCCAGGCCTCGACACCCAGGGCGACGAGGAGGGCGACGAAGAAGGAGCTCAGCAACGCGAAGCGGCTCGCCAGGATGGTCCCGAGCAGGGGCAGCCGGGCGAACAAGAACCAGGGCATCGCGATGCGCAGGGTGTGGTTGGCGACGGTGAGCCAACGGCCCATCGAGAGGATGCCGCAGACCACCACCATGACCGCGACGAAGCGGATCCGCCGATCGCCTCGGCGCCGCCAGACGATGACGCCCAGGGCGACGAGGAGTGCGACGCCGAGGTAGCCGCCGCTCTCGATGATGTCGGTGCCGGTGAACTGGTTGGCGAGTCGCGCCAAGAAGCTCGGAGCGATCAATTGGAGATGGTCGGGCACCACACTGACCAGGAGGTCGAGCTTGAAGGCGCTGTTGGTGGTGGCGTGGGCCGCCTGGTGCACGGCCTGGGGACCGAAGAGCTGGAAGGCCACCGGGTAGGCGCCCACCAGCGCCACGAGGGCGAGGGCGACCACCCCCGCGCGCCGCAGGTAGGTCCAGCGCTCTCGATCGAGGGCCCGGCGATTGGCCAGGACCAGCCCCAGCGCACCGAGCCCCGCGACGATCAGCGTCATGACGGCGATCTCCTCGGAGATGAAGAACTGCAACAGGAGGAGCCCGGCGAGGGCGACCCCCCAGCGGCGCGCCTCACCCTCTTGGTGCACGCCGATGCGGTACAGCGCGTACAGGATCAGGGGCGGCAGCGGCACGAAGGTCAAGAAGGCGTGGCCGTATCCCTGCCCCAGGACGTAGGGGGAGAACCCGTAGAGGAGACCCGCGGCCAGGGAACCCAGGTTGGACGAGGTCAGGCGGCGCACCACGTAGGAGCACGCGATCGCCGACACCGGATACGACGCCCACATCAAGATGTTGTAGCTCGACACCGGACCGAAGAGGAAGGTCCACGGGGCCATCAGCAGGGCCAGGGCCGGCATCGAGGTGTTGGCGGCCAGGTTGGCCCCCGTCGGAAAGTCCATCCATCTGGTGAAGAGCGGATTGTGGCCGTGCGCGATGGCCCAGGGCGTCCACTTGAGGAACCACACCTCCTGCATCGAGTCACCGCAGGGGCAGCCGACGATGCTGTGGGTCGCACCCGGCCACTGCGGCCAGTAGATCACCAGCGAGAGGAGGATGAACAGACCCAGGGCGATCCACAGGAAGCGACGAGGCGACACGTCCTCGAGGGCGCCGGCGAGGACGGCCCGGGGACGTCGGCGAAAGCGGGGGGGCAACGCGACCGTGGGCACCTCACCGTCCGGCCTGTCCGCAGCCACCGTCATTCGCTCCCTCGACCACGACGACCCGGGGCGTCTAGCGCTCCGCGGCCTCGCGCAACTGTAGCAACGTCACCGCGGAGAACGGCCTCGGCACGAAAAACCGACCGTGTAACCTTGGATCACGGCCGTGATGCACCGGTGCGCGTAGGGGAGTCTCGCGCTCACTGGGCCGCTGCGTCATCGGCGTCAGACCCATTGGAGGCCCGGGATGTCCCTAGACGATTCGATTGACGCGGTGAGCGTTTCATTCGGTATGCCCGTCACCGGGCGAGGACCCGGATCGCTCCTCAAGCGCGCGATCGCCAAGCTCGTCTGGCCCTTCCTCCACCACCAGGTCAATCTGAACCACGTCCTGATCGCCGAGATCCGCGAGCTGCGGGCCCAGCAGGACTCGCTCATCGCCACGGTCGAGCACCATTCGTCGAGCAACGCCGAAGCAGCGGCGTCCGTGAACCACCTACGCCAGCAGTTGGCCCTCGTCGAAGACGGCCTGCACAAGGTCGAGGACGCCCGGCACAACGTCGAGAACGCCCTGCACATCCTCGAGGAGGAGTACGCGGCGCTCATGGCCCAGCGCGAGGACCATCTGCACAACGTCCAGAACCTCCTCGCCATGCGCACTCAGCACCTAGAGAACCAGATCGATCTCGGCCAACGCCAGATCCTGGCGCGCTTCTACGATGGCTTCGGCGCCCTCCAGCGCGACGTGAGCGACCTCGCGCGCCGCGTCGGGGGACTCTCGGCGGACGCGAACCACGACATCGCCATCGTCCTGGCTCGCATGGCGGAGGTCGACCACTTCTTGCGCGAAGTGAAGAGGTCGTACCCCGAACTCGTCAAGCCCGCGCAACTGGTCCAACTCTCGACCGGCTTCGACGCCATCGCGCGCGCCCACGCGGCGCGCTTCCGCGGCACCGCCGAGCAGATCAAGGAGCGCGTCGCGGTCTACGTCCCCGAATTGAAGTCGGCGGCGGCGCTCGGACCGGTCCTGGACATCGGTTGCGGGACCGGCGAGTTGCTCGACGTCCTTCGTGAGAATGAGATCGAGGCGTACGG
>CAIORQ010000014.1 GCA_903860745.1 uncultured Actinomycetes bacterium
GGCCGCGGCCGCGGCCGGCGTGGCCGCGGCCGCGGCCGGCACTCCCGTCGTCCAACTCTCGCCCGTCGTGCGTCGCCTGCTCGCCGAGAAGGGCCTGTCCGCCGAGCAGGTGACCGGCACCGGACCCGACGGGCGCATCACCCGTCGTGACGTCGAGGCCGCGGCGGGCGCTGCTTCCACGCCGGTCGTCAGCGCGCGCGAGGGCGACGAAGTGATCCCCTTCTCCAAGATCCGCAAACTCACCGCCGAGCACATGGTGCGCTCCAAGGCCACCTCGGCCCACACCTTGATGGTCAAGGAGGTCGACTTCGAAGCCGTCGAGCGCGTCCGACGCTCCAGGGGAGCCCAGTTCAAGGACGAGGAGGGCTTCTCGCTCACCTACCTGCCCTTCGTCGCCGTCGCCGCCCTGGCCGTCCTGCGCGAGTTCCCCCACCTCAACGCCTCGGTGGGCCACGACGAGCTCATCGTGCACCACACCTTGAACCTCGGGATCGCCGTTGACCTGGACGCCGAGGGCCTCGTCGTGCCGGTCATCAAGCGCGCCGACCAGTACGACGTGCGCGAGATCGCCCGCCACGTGCGCGAGATCGCGTCGCGCGCGCGCACCAAGGCGCTGGGTGTCGACGACATGAGTGGGGGCACCTTCACCATCACCAATCCCGGTCCCTACGGCACCTTGATGACGGGAGCGGTGATCAACCAGCCCCAGGTGGCGATCCTGTCCACCGACGGCGTCGCCCGCAAGCCGGTCGTGGTGACCGGCGCCGACGGCACCGAAGCCATCGCGATCCACTCCGTCGGCCTGGTCGCCCTGACCTTCGACCACCGCGCGGTCGACGGCGCCTACGCCGCTCGCTTCCTGGCGCGACTGGCGACCCTCCTGCAGGACACGGACTGGGGCGCCCGCCTGTGAACCCGATCGACGATGTCGGTAGTCTGGAGGGAGTGACCACGCGGAGCCGTATTCTGGAGTCAGCCGCGCTCGAGATCGAGCGCAACGGTCTGACCCAGTTCCGCGTCAAGCGGGTGGCCTCCGAGGCGGGGATCTCGGTGGCCCTCCTCTACAGTTACTTCACCGACCGCGAGGACCTGATCGCGGCCACCATCGTGCACCGCTTCGAACAGGTCCTGCTCGGACAAGCCGAGATCTTCACCACTCCCCTGCGTCACGTGACCAGCACGGCGGAGCTGCGCACGGCCCTGGAAGCCATGATCGCCGACGCCCAGGACCCCGCTCGCGACGAGCAAAGGCTCCTGCGCATCGACAGCATCTCCTTCGCCCACCACAACACCACCGCGTCCGAAGGCATCGCCCGGGCCAAGGCCGAGGCCAGTGACCGCATCGTGCAGATCGTCCAGCCCCTCGAGGACCTGGGACTCCTCGCGCCCGGCATGACCGCCGTCGCCTTCGCCCGCATCTGGTACGCCCTCTTCTTCGGTCAGATCGCCCTCGAGGGCGAGCACGCCCTCTCGATCGACTCCGAGGCCTGGTTGACCGCACTGCACGTGCTCGCCAACGCCGTGGTCGCCGCGGACTGATCGCAGCCGGGCCCGCAGCGCCGGGACTCAGTCACCCGGCGCGTCGACGGAGGTCGACGTCGCCTCGAGCGGCAGTCCGATCGCCACGGTGAGACCGCCTCCGGGCGTGTCCTCGAAGCGCAGCTCGCCCCCCAAGAGCCGCGCGAATCCGGCGGCCACCGAGAGGCCGAGGTCGGCATCGGTCGCGCCGGGCGTGGTGGGGAGGCGACGCCGGGCGTCACGGGTACCGGGGCCCCGGTCGATGACCAGGATCTCGAGTTCCGTTGAGGTGGGTCCCGCCGTGATGCGTAGAGGCTGGTCGAGGGGATGGAAGTCGAGCGCGTTGGTCACGACATTGGTCAGCACCCGCTCGAGCAGGTCGGGGTCGCTCACCACGCGTGGCAGGTCATCGGGCAGTTCGACCTCGACGTGGCGACCCCGCAGGTCGATCGTCGCGAGGAGGCCGGAGAGGAGTGCTCCGACGTCGATGCGGCGACGACTCGGGGCGATGCGCTGGGAGCCGAGGCGGCCCGAGTCGAGGAGGTTGGTGACCAGTCGCGTCAGGGTCGCCACCTCGCGCGAGATCGCCGCGAGGTGCGCGTCACCGAGGCCGCCGGCGTCCGTCGAGCGCAGAGCGCCCACCTCGGACTCGATGCTCGCGAGCACCGGGCGCAAGTCGTGGGCGATCGAGCGCAACAGTCCGATGCGCAAGGCGTCGTTCTCCGCCCTCGAGCGCATCTCTTGAGCCTCGACCAGGAGGGCCTGGGCCTGCAGCGCGGCCGCCACCCGGGCGGCGAAGGCCGAGATCAACTGACGGTCCTGGTTGTCGAGCTCGACGGCGCTCAGACGAAGGACGGTCTCGTCGTTGACCCGAAAGTCCACCACCTCATCGGGCACCGCCGCCGGATCGCCGCTCACCAGTTCGGCCACCAGTTGTCCGTCGACCATGTGCATCAGGGCCACCATGGCCACGTCGAAGACGCCGCGCAGGGTGTCGAGCAGGGGTCTGAGGTCCTCGCGCGAGGTCGTGACGGTGGCGACCGCCTCGGAGAGGAGTTCGGCCTCGGCCCGGGCGCGACGCGCGTCGTCGCTGCGACGCCGCAACTCGTGCATCATCGCGCTGGCACCGATCGCGAAGAGGGTGAAGGCGACGATCGCCACCGCGTCGTCGGGTCGCGCCACGACCAGGGTGTGCAACGGCGGGACGAAGTAGTAGTTCTCCAGTCCCGACGCGCCCAACGCCGCGACGACACCGACCCGCACTCCGCCCCAGCCGGCCAGGACCAGGACCGCCACGAGGTAGACGAGGAACACCGTGGACAGCGAGACGCCGCTGCGCACCTGCGCCATCACGACGGTGAGCGCGGGCAACACCGCGGCAATGGCGGCGAGGGCCCACCAGGTCCGACGCCACGCCAGGGGTGCGCGCCGACGCCGGCGCCGTCGCTCCCCGGGCCCGGCGTGGACCGCGATGATGTGCACGTCGAGATCGTGGGCGTCGCGCAGGACCCTCTCGATCACGCCGGGGATGTGCCACGGGCGGCGTTTGCGAGTCGAGCCCAGGATGATCTGCGTGCCCCGTTCGGCGCGGGCGAAGGCCACGAGCCCCTCGGCGACGTCCTCGTCCAGCACCTCGTGGAAGGTGCCCTCGAACTCGACGACGAGTTCCCGGGCCAGGGTGGTGTCGGCGTCGCGCGTGCGCATGGCCCCGGAGTCGATGACGTGGACGGCCAGGATCTCGGCGTGGTTGCGCGAGGCCATTCGCGCCGCGCGCCGCAGGAGTATCTCGTCGGCCGCCGTGCCGGTGACCGCCACGATGAGCCTCTCGCGGGTCTCCCAGGTCTGGGTGATGCCGTGAGCCTCGAGGTAGCTCTGCAAGCTGTCCTCGACCCGGTCGGCCAACCACAGGAGCGACAACTCGCGCAGCGCGGTCAGGTTCCCCGAGCGGAAGAAGTTGGACAGCGAGGCGTCGATCTTGTCGGGCGGGTAGATGTTGCCGTGAGCCATGCGTCGGCGCAGGGCCTCGGGTGTGATGTCCACGACTTCGATCTGCTCGGCCCGGCGGACCACGAAGTCCGGGACCGTCTCGCGCTGGACGATGCCGGTGATCTTCTCGACCACGTCGTTGACCGATTCGAGGTGCTGGATGTTGACCGTCGTGATGACGTCGATGCCGGCGTCGAGGAGCTCATCGATGTCCTGCCAGCGTTTCTCGTGCTTGCAGCCCGGGGCGTTGGTGTGGGCCAGCTCGTCGACGAGTACCACCTCGGGACGTCGGCTCAGGATGGCCTCGAGGTCCATCTCCTCGAGCTCAGTGCCCCGGTACTCGTAGCGTCGACGCGGCACGACCTCGAGGTCGCGCACCTGGGACTCGGTGTGAATCCGCTGGTGGGTCTCGACGTAGCCCACCACGACGTCGGCTCCGCGCTCACGGCGGCGCCAACCCTCGTCGAGCATCTTGTAGGTCTTGCCCACGCCGGGCGCCAGGCCCAGATAGACCCTCAGTTCACCGCGCGCCATGGCTCGAGTCTTGCTCGTGCCGCCAGGCGTCGGCCACGGCCGTCGCCACGTTGACCAGGGCCACGGCGGCGACTCGATCCTCTCGGGACACTGGCTGGCCCGGGCTCGGCGTGACGAGGAGTCGACCTTGCTCGCGCCCACGCCAACGACAGGGGATCTCCGCGCAGGGACCGGGAATGCCGATCTCCTCGACCGGCCAGCGAAGTCCGACGTGCACCACGCTGCCGTCGGGCAGGATCCGGGCGTGCGGCGGCCCCCCGGTCCCGGCCTCGAAGTCGCAGGCGCGAAGCGACAGGATGGAAACCAGCTCGCCGCGCAGGCGCACGAGGACCTCGTCGGCCCCGGCACCCTGGGCCACCATCTCGGCCAGCGCCGCCACCGAGGTGACGTGGGCGCTCTCGGCACCGGCCCGTTCGCGATGCGCCCTCGAGCGCGCCGCCAGTTCGGTGACGATGACTCCGACCACGGCCAGCGAGATGGTCGTCTCGAGATCGGGCCGGTGCGAGATCGTGAAGCGGTCGTAGGGAGGGGTGAGGAAGAAGTCGAACCACAGCGCTGCGCCGATGGTGGCGGCGTAGCCGCAGAGTCGTCGCCCCCAGATGGCGAGGCCCTCGATGAGGGCGACGAAGAGGAGTGCCGCCGCCACGTTGGACAGGGTGCTGCGCAAGGGAACGAATACGGCCGCCACGGCGGGCGGCGCCGCCACGGCGGCGAGGAACGACCACGTCGCCCGATGGGCACGAAGGATGGCGGCCATGTCCACCATCACTCCAACTTCGCCAGGGCCTCATTGAGCGCCAGCACGTTGATGTAGCTGGCCCCCAAGAATCCGAACTGCTCACCGTGAACCTGCGAGTCGATCAGCGCGGTCAACGTCGTCGTCGAGAGCCCCGTGGCCTTGGCGACCATGGGGATCTGCACCAGGGCGTCCTGGGGCGAGATATCGGGGTCGTAGCCGCTACCCGAGGTGGTGACCAAGTCCGGTGTCGGGTCCACCCCCATCGAGTGCCAGTAGGCCACCAGAGCCCGGGTGTCGGCCAGCAGCGTCTTCGAGCGGGGACCCAGGTTCGTCGCGCCGGACTCGCCGTTGAAGCCGTTGGCGACCAGCGGGTTGTCGCCGCCAGAAATGCCCTTGGACTTCGAGGCGGCGTAGGGACCGGCGTCGTCGGGACGACCGTGGAAGAACTTCGGACTGGTCCAGTTCTGGCCGATCTGGGTCGAGCCGTTGGCCGTCAGGGAACCGTTGGCCTGGAACCTGAAGAGCAACTGGGCCACGCCGGTGCCGGCGAAGGCGTAGACGAAGCCGAAGAACACCAGGCAGATCACTGCGAAGGTGAAGGAACGACGGAGGTGGACGATCATGATGTCTCTCTTTAGTAGGCGTGCAGGGCGACGAGCACGAGGTCGATGAGTTTGATGAAGATGAAGGGCACGACGACGCCACCGACGCCGTAGATCCACACGTTGCGCCGCAGGATGGCCGACGCGCTCGCCGCACGGAACTTCACCCCGCGCAGAGCCAAGGGGATGAGCGCGATGATGACCAGCGCGTTGAAAATCACCGCGGACAACACCGCGCTCTCGGGGCTGTGCAGGTGCATCACGTTGAGCGAGCCCAACTGCTTGTACTTGATAGCGAAGAGCGCCGGGATGATGGCGAAGTACTTCGCGATGTCGTTGGCGATCGAGAAGGTGGTCAGCGAACCGCGGGTGATCAACAATTGCTTGCCGATCTCGACGATGTCGATCAGTTTGGTAGGATTGGAATCGAGGTCGACCATGTTGCCGGCCTCCTTGGCCGCCGTGGTGCCGGTGTTCATCGCGACGCCCACGTCGGCCTGGGCCAGCGCCGGCGCGTCGTTGGTCCCGTCACCGGTCATCGCGACCAGCTTGCCGCCCTCCTGCTCCTGCTTGATGAGGGCCATCTTGGCCTCGGGGGTGGCCTCGGCGAGGAAGTCGTCGACGCCGGCCTCCTGGGCGATCGCCGCCGCGGTGAGGGGGTTGTCGCCGGTGATCATCACCGTACGGATGCCCATGCGTCGCATCTCCTCGAACTTGACCTTGATGCCCTGCTTGACCACATCCTTCAGTTCGATGACGCCCAGGATCTCCGCGCCGTCGGTCACGGTCAGGGGTGTCGAGCCGGCACGCGACACCCGCTCGACGATGGCGTCGAGGTCGGCGGGCACGTGGCCGCCCTGCTCGACCACCCAGCGCTTCACGGACTCGGCCGCGCCCTTGCGGATCTGGCGGCTGTCCATGTCGAGTCCCGACATGCGCGTCGTCGCGGTGAAGGGGACGAAGACGTGGCTCGGGTCGAGCTGACGCTCGCGGATGCCAAAGTTCTCCTTGGCCAGGACGACGATCGATCGGCCCTCGGGCGTCTCGTCGGCCAGGGATGCCAGTTGCGCCACGTCGGCCACTTCTTGCTCGCTGTGACCTGCGACCGGGAAGAAGTTCGCGGCCATGCGGTTTCCCAGGGTGATCGTGCCGGTCTTGTCCAGTAGCAGGGTCTGCACGTCCCCGGCGGCCTCGACGGCGCGTCCGCTCATGGCCAGCACGTTGCGCTGCACGAGGCGGTCCATGCCGGCGATGCCGATGGCCGACAGGAGGGCACCGATGGTGGTGGGGATCAGACAGACCAGCAGGGACACCAAGACGACGACCGACACCGTGGCTCCGGCGAAGACCGCGAAGGGCTGCAGCGTGACGACCACGGGGATGAAGACGATCGTCAACACCGCCAGCAGGATGGTGAGGGCGATCTCGTTCGGCGTCTTCTGGCGGTTCGCCCCTTCGACCAGGTTGATCATCCGGTCGATGAAGGTCTGACCGCGCTCGGCGGTGATACGCACCACGATGCGGTCCGAGAGGACCTTGGTGCCACCGGTGACGGCGGAACGGTCTCCCCCGGATTCGCGGATGACGGGGGCGGACTCGCCGGTGATGGCGGACTCGTCCACCGACGCGATGCCCTCGATGATCTCGCCGTCGCTCGGGATCACGTCACCCGCCTCGCAGACCACGGTGTCGCCCTTGGAGAGAGAGGCGGCGGGGACGAGTTCCTCGCGCCCGTCAGGCGTCAGGCGGCGCGCCTCGGTTTCCGAGCGCATCTTGCGTAGGGTGTCGGCCTGGGACTGGGTCTGACCATCGCGAAGACCTTCGTTGAGGCGCACGGTCAACGAATATGGTGCGAAGAGGCCCCGGGGGGCGGTGCCCGCTTCGCGTTCTCACTGCCCGCGGGCCCCGAGATGGAGGAGGCGGACTGACGTGGCGAAGATTCTCGTCATCGACGACGACCGCTCTCTGCTGCGCGCGCTACGCCTCGGTCTGCAGTCCGAAGGGCACGAAGTGACGACCGCGACCAACGGCGAAACTGGCTTGGGCCAAACGGCGTTGAGCCAACCTGACGTCGTCATCCTCGACATCGGCCTCCCCGACATGGACGGACTCGAGGTGTGTCGGCGAATCCGCGAATGGAGCGACGTCCCGATCATCATCCTCTCGGCCACGGGCACCGAGCACCTCAAGGTCACCGCACTGGACGGCGGAGCGAATGACTACGTCACCAAGCCGTTCTCGATGGCCGAGCTCGAAGCCCGGATCCGCGTCGCCCTTCGAACGCGAAGCCCGGACGTGGACAATCCCGGCGAGACCGAGTTCGACGTGGGCGAGATCCATCTGGACCTCGTCCACCACGAGGCCAGCCGCGCCGGGCGCAGTATTGCCTTGACCGCCAAGGAGTTCGAGCTCCTCTCCTTCCTCGCACGTCACGCCGGGCGGACCTGTACCCACCAGATGATCCTGCGCACCGTCTGGGACCCGGGCTATTCCATGGAAGCGCGCTACGTGCACGCCTACGTCCATCGTCTGCGCCACAAGCTCGATGACGAGAACGGCGAACTGGTCCGCTCGGTGCCGGGCGTCGGTTACGTGCTGACGACGCCGGACTGATCAGAACAGCGGCAGCTGCGGGGCGTCGGCCAAGGAGGGGCCCACGACCCGACTCCCCTTCTTCGCCGACGACGGGTACACCTGGTCGATTCGAAACGATCGACCCTTCGCCTCGCCGCGCCGGCCCCCACGCACCTCCACCCACTCGTCACCCGTTTGGGAATTGGTGACGTGAGCCACAAAGACCCACGACTGACGCCTTTCTTTGGCCCCGTCGATCACGACGGCTTCACCGGTGCTCAGGCCGGCCCACGTGGTGGAGCGGATCAGGTGTCCCTGTCGGGTCACCACGGGGCGTTTCTTCACGACTACTTTCTAGCCCAGCCGGCCACCGATGCACTCAGCGGCCGGTCGCGGACATGACCAGCCGGCCACCGCGATCCTCCAGATTCACCAACACGCACGAAGCCGGGTCGCCCAGCGACCCGGCTTCGTGGTGGGGAGAAGTACTCTCAGGCGACCTTGGCCACCACGGCGTGGGCGAATCCGCCCCAACCACCGAAGCCGCCACCGAATCCGCCGCCGAATCCTTCGGGACCAGTGGGACCAGTGGGACCAGTGGGACCAGTGGGACCAGTGGGACC